>JAPKBL010000256.1 GCA_028823415.1 Mariniblastus sp. | reverse complement strand
CAACAGGTGGTAACACGACCGATCGTAATTCGGGGCGTAGTCCTCGCAATTCGAAGTTTTCCGGGATGCAAAATTCTTTAAATGCAGGCGGTGACAAGAAATCAACCTCGAAAGATTCACGTGAAAGTGAAAAAACAGAATCCAGTTCGAAAAAGAGCAGTGGTGGCCCAGCAGGGCCTGCTAAACTTTGAACTCGAGTTTTCGAAGGAGACTTCTCGGCCAAATCGCCTCGATGTTCAATTCGTGTTCCAGTCGCAGAGAATGTGATAAACAAACGCCCGGTTTTTAGCCGGGCGTTCGTCATATATGGAAAACAAACCCCAAGAGTTACCGAAGGAACTATTCCCGTTGCTCATGTCGAGCATGGAGAAATATCATTGGTATGATAGTAGCCAGACCCACCCAAATTTTATATTTGGTCGGCTACAATTCAAAAAAAGAATCGACCCATCGATAGCCAGAAAAGCTTGGATACTTGCATTGGAGCGTCAGCCGCTTGCCGGTGTTGAACCTCGGAAAATTAATCGACGATGGCACTGGGTTCCCGAGGTTGATGACGAGGTGGAAGGAACAGATTCGACTACGGTTGGATTCAACTATCATGAGTGTGAGTCGTCTCCCGAGCCTTGGAACTTTGAAGAATACCCGTCGCGTTTAGCTATCTCTAGCCATTTGGAAATACGTGTCGGTGACGCGGGTGAGCCAACTGGAAACGCCCTTGAGGCACGGGGTGGATATTTATCGATGGTTTATTTTGCTGTTCACCACTCGATATGCGACGGCGCAGGCGCTATTTTGGTTGTCAATGAATGGCTTACCATCTACGCGAATCTGGAAATTGGACGATCTGCGACCGAGGGACTTCAGCGGCTTGAAACTGAGCGTTTAAAAGTGCGTAATTACCTCGGAATTCTTCGTTGGACTTATTTAAAGCATCTCCTGAAACAACCCGTTGCTCTATTTGGAGCGACCAAGTTTATCTTCAGGAAAACGGCTGAATTAGGTGCCAAAGATAGAACTGCCGGTGGGATTGAGAGGCTGTATCCTGCCATCGTTGGACGCTGGGTGAACGACGATGCGCTGGAGAGGCTTAGCTTGGAGAGTCGCCAGTTAGATGTGACGCTTAACTCGATATTTATAGGCCGTCTGTTTGTCACTTTAACCAAATATCGTGCGAGGGGCGGGGGGAATCATCGTCGAGACTGGATTCGTATTATTCTACCGATAAATATTCGTGATATGTCGGACCGGCGGATGCCCGCTGCCAATCGAACCACCATCGTTCAGTTGGATCGTCGACAAGATGATTTGGCGTCCGGGGATAGTTTTTATCAAAATCTGGATCGCGAAATTCGGATCATAAGAGCATGGCAGTTGGACAAGATATTTATTATTTGCATTCGTTTATTATCGACGTTTGAAATTTTGTTGCGACGGATGGTTAAGAGTCAAAAATCACGTGGAACGGTCGTTTTTACAAATCTTGGCGAACCGTTTCGGAAACGTGTTAAGTCACGATCTCGGCAAGCGGATGCGAGGTTGCTAGAGATCGATCAATTCGATCTTGTCGGACCTGTTCGCGAGGGCACTCCAATGAATTTTGCCGTCGCTCGCCATGGTAATCGGCTGCGAGTTTCACTGCATTATGATGCGAGGTTGTTCTCTGTCGATGAAGCACAAGATTTATTGGGCAGTTACATTGACCAGTTGCAGAGCGATGCTTTGATCAGTGGAGAATGATCCAGTGCGCGAGCTCAACCAGGCCGCAGCTCAACCAGGCCGCAGCTCAAC
>JAPKBL010000172.1 GCA_028823415.1 Mariniblastus sp. | reverse complement strand
CATCAATCTTTGTATCTTCATAATTTACTCCTAAATGTTATGCACAAAGTTTAAACCTATATAGATTAGGTTGATTTTTCACACCCAAACTACAATAAAAACCAAACTATTAAGAGTGGACATCTTAACAGGTAGATTCGGCCAGTAAGCGAAGTATCGAAACAGTCTCCGACGGCTTTTATTTCTTGAGCAACCGAAACTGCGTTACAGACAATAGCTATTCACTGCCAGCATTTTTGGCTTCACACTGACGTTTTGAGCTGTGATTACCAGCGTATCGTCTGTGATGGCGCAGAGGGAAACAGGCTCGATAACGGAACTCGCGATCAACCCAACAGTCTGTAAGCCAACAGATCATTGGCTATTCAGACATTAACCATCCTCTATCGAAAAGCTACCCCACGAACTTCTTTTCGCAAAAACCCAATCAAGATACTTTTTAAATCCGGGATAAGTGCGGTTAAAACTTACTATCCTCCTGATGGCGCAGGGAGTGTGGTCTATGCGGTTAGATCGTCAAAAACCATCGGATTCCATTGAAAACTGAATCTAATCCCTGTGTTTGGGTGGAACTTGTACGTGGCTGATGGACCAGAAATGTGGCCAATTCTTCTTATCCCCCCGAATCCCCGATGTGTCCCCTTTTCAGAAAAGGCCTATTTTAGCGACGTATTTTTTGCGCAGAAATTTTAGCAGTCAGGCTCTAAACCGCCTATTCAAAGCCCCATCCAAAAACCGCTATTCCAAAAGCGCTTGTTTTAAGCGCTCTGTTTTTAAAAGTCCTGTTCTAATCGTCGCGCTCTAGAAGAACCTGTTTTGGCAAAATGGATTTTCAAACCAGTCTGTCTTGAATCAACCTCAGCAAGACTGGCAAGCTTTCGCGCACCCTAACGTTTCAGGCAAATGTTTAAACCCTAAAACCCAGCGTCCCGAGCTTCAATTTTCTCAAGCATCGCGACATCGAACTGAGCGTAATCCTCTGCCCCGGGTAACAAAGCAAAAACTGGATCTTCAAAAGATCGAACATCATAGGCTTGCTTGCGCAAATCTCCCTTCACCATCTTAAAGGTTCCAGTGACATCAATATCAGGCTGAATTCGAACAAACAGCGGCACCGCGTAAGGCGGCAGTGAGGATCGCAAGAACGTTGAAAAAGCTTCAAGGTCCAGCGCTGCAACCCCGTCTTGCAGCGTCACGGCGGCCATCCCTGCCCGACCGTCCGCGCCCGGAATCTCAACACCAAACACATTACAGAATTTAATTTGATCAAAACCGTTGATAATCTCTCCCACCTCATTCGTGGACACATTTTCAGATTTCCAGCGATACGTATCGCCAACGCGGTCGACAAACTGATAATGGGGATACCCAAGCGTAAACCCAACATCGACCGTTCGCATCAGGTCACCAGAGTTAAACCAGGCATCATCAGGTTCAAGGGCCGATCGTATGACTTTCTTTTCGGTCGCTTCGGGATCTGTATAACCTTCGAAGACAGTGTCTTGCGTTATTTTCCCAAGGAGTAATCCTGGCTCACCCTCTTTCACCCGCACGCAGTGTCCAGCCGCATCCCGAACGATTTCGTCGTTATCAACATCGTATTCAACGAGCGCCACTTCCGCCGAGGTCATACCGACGGTGCAGTCTCGGTTCATTAAATTAGCGAACGCGACATTGCCTTCCGAGGCGCCATAAAACTCGGCGACCCGTGAGATCCCAAAGCGTTTTTTAAAGCCAAGCCAAACATCCGGCCGCATGCCATTACCCATCATCGAGCGCAGTGGGTTTTTATGATCATCCGTTTGCGCCTCGGTGTTCGACAAGTACCGACACAACTCGCCAATATAGACCAGCAAGGTGCAACCATTCGCTCGCACCTCTGGCAGAAAATTCGAGGTTGAAAACTTTCTGCGGATGAACATGCTGGCCCCCGAGACCATCGCGGCGCCCGCACCAACCATCAGCCCTGTGCCGTGATACAGCGGCAAACAGATATACATACGGTCTTTCTCGGTGCACTTAAATCCAGCCATAGCGGCCATGTCGGCACTGGTTAGAAAGCGGCGATTCGATAAGACCGCCGCCTTCGGCAGACCGGTTGTCCCCGAGGTGAAGATGTAGAGCGCAACTTCACCCAAGGTTGTCAGGCTTGTTTCTTCAGGGTTGTCAGTGCTTGCCACAGCTGCACCGTTGGCTAGATTCTTTGCCCAGTTGGTGGTTGGATCGAGACCGCCATCGGGCATCTCAAAATAGTCTTCGCCTTCGGTCAGCGCAAGCTCCGCCTTGATCTCGTTCAGCGCGCCTGAAACCTCACTGCCAAAAATACACTTCTTTGAGTTGGTCACCGTAATGCAATGGATTAAGGGCTTACCCGTTAAGTTGGTATTGATGAGGCCCGCGGTCACCCCAATTTTATTAACGCCAACCAGCAGCGCCAAAAATTCGATTCGGTTTTCCATGATCACACTCACGGTGTCTCCGCGCTGCACGCCTTGGCTTTTTAAGTAGTGCGCATATTGATTCGCCAGGGCGTTGAACTCGGACCAGGTGACCTCTTTTTCCTCAAATACGATCGCCGATCGATGTCCGAACTTATTCGCATTCGCCTCAACGCGCGCACCAAAGCAATCGGCGACGGTGACGGGACGCGGCACCATGCCTTTTTTTAGTTTCAGGAGTGTGGGCATCTCAGACAACACCGAAACAACATCAATTATTCCCATTCTGTAACTCCTTTTTTCACTTGCTTAGATGGTACAAGACCCAAGGTGGATAGGAACTATAACAGGGCTTTCGAGCGAAAGTCTGAGTATCGAATCAGATCGGTTGCCTGTTTTTTTTATGAAAGATTGGAGCCGTATGACTAGTAGCGGTTAAACGCTATCAGGGTTAGTGGTTATTGGCTGACCTATGGATGCCAGCGATTAACAATTGTGGCTATGCTCAACGGTGGGATCGGTTGATCGAAAAGTACGGACTAGTTGCCACCGTCAGGGAGATGGCGGCCATAGACAGGGCTTGTCAGTAGTTCAGCAATCACCATACTTAACCGTTCTTCCGAAAATGTGGTTTATGCTCCCTATCCTCTGAAAATTATCAGTCGCATCGCCGGCACAAAAACTAAAGTATTTTTCGACACCGCTATTAGCGTAAGCATGGTCAAACGCTTTGATCTCAGCGCGAAGATCAGCGTTCTGTTGATTTTGGATAACTCGGCATGCACCTTTGGCCCGGCGTCTTCCGTGTTATCGAAATTTCGCAACCAGAGCATCCATGAGCTCTTCGTTCGCCTCCCAGTACTGGTCGGTATTATCACCATCGGCGCGCGGCCAGGTCGAATACAAAGCAATGACAATGCCAGCCTCGGGTGCAACGCGAACGGTCTGGCCGTGAATTCCAGAACCGCTGATATCGCGCTCGTCGTTCCCCTTGCCCCACCAAAATGAGCGGTAATACGGCTCAAGATTTTGAGGCGATTCATACGGCCAGGTCGGGTCGCCCGGTTGAGCATGGATGTCTTCTATAAAGTCAGCCGGCACGACCTGCTGACCCAACGCCTTGCCTTTGTTCATCACCAACAGGCCCATGCGGCCAAGGTCGCGCAGCGTGGAATTCATGCCATGATCCGCCAGTACGAACCCGCTTTCATCAACCGTAATGAACGCATCGAACTCCGCGCCCATCGGTTTCCAGATATGTTCAGAAATCAACTTCGCCAGAGGTTGGCCCGTGGCTTCTTCCAGGACCCAGCCGATCACATCCGTGGAACCCGAACGGTAATAGAACTTGCCGAGATTGGACTCGTTGCGACCTATGGTGGGAAAATACTCGTAACCACCGCGCGGTATACCTTTAGGGCAGTAGTCGGCATCAGTCCAGCCCACCGCACAATCCTGGATACGAAACGTCGTGCCGAAGTCCGGATAGTCTTCCGTGTAATCTGACCCGTCTTTCATATCGAGCAAGCTTCTTAATGAGTCCGGACCCCAGCCACTTGAGGCAAGTGCCGGCACATAGTGCGACACCGGCTTCGACAGATCGATAACGCCGTCATCTTCTAGTTTGCCTGCCAACAAACTGACCACCGATTTGGAAACCGAGTTCATCAAGTGCGGCCTGTCTTTAGTCAGGTGGCCGTAATATGTTTCGAAAATGACATCGCCGTCTTTAAGAATGAGCAACCCATCGACATACCAACTTTGCGCAATCTCGTTGATCGGCTGCTCCTGGCCTTGGTAGAGAACAGAGAAGTCGCTGACAAAGCCGTCGCTTTGTTCGAGCGCCAAAACACGCTCACTATCGTGCTCAATATTGACTGTCGGCAATACCTCACGAAGGTGGCTAAAGCTCCACCGATTCACCGGACCAAACTGAAAATTGGAAAGCGTCACGTAATCCGGTCTACCGCCTTGTTCGGCCAGGCACTCCGAACTAACAAAGACGCCTGTTAACAAGCAACAGTAAAGGCTTAAAGATAAGACGGTCTTATTCATGACTAGCACCCCAATGGTTTAACGCTGTTTTTGTAAGACTCACAGCTACCTACCCTCAAAGGTCATTGGTGCCGCGAAGTGAAGAGTATTCGACCCACCATCGCTCGGTCAACACTATTGCCTGGATAGCCATTAACGCCATCGTCACGATGGAAATTCACTAACTGGAAGATCCCTGAATGCTTTATATATCAATGTCACTCGCTACACCGGCGGATCTCTTCCGAGCGCGAGAGTATATAGCTACGAATCGCTGCCGATTGGTCAGCGGTTAGCGCTATCTGAAGATAAAAGGTTCTGTTGAGGATAGAAAGTTTAAACCGTATTTACCCCGGGATTTCAAAAGTATCTTGATTTGGTTTTTTTTTGCGAAAAGAAGCCCGTGGTGTGGTTTTTCGGTAGAGGATGGTCAATGTCTGGTTAGCCAATGATTTATTGTCTTACAGGGGGGCGAGTTGATCATTGAAAAGATTTTTGTTCCGCGCAAAACTGATTTGACTGTTTATCCGCGAATGTTTTAGGGCTGGCTACCTGTTGCACAAGATTATGGCGAGGTCTGGGCACTAGTGCGGCGAGTTTACTGAGGAACTCGAGGTTGGGGTGTGGAACAGTTCTAGAATCCCATTACACTACGAACGCGCTCAAGCGTCTGCACAGCAATTTTACGTGCCTTCGCTTCGCCGATTTGAAGCTTTTCTTCAAGCTCTGCATCGTTGTTCATGTAGTAATCAAACTTCACACGGGCGTCTCCAAAAAATACAAGGAGTTGCTCGTAAATAGCTTGTTTCGCGTGGCCCCAGCCGTAACCGCCGGCTTTGAGGCTGGCTTGCATTTCTTGCACTTGCGCGTCTGAAGCTACAAGCTTGTAAATGTCGACCATGAAGTGGTTGGGGTTTTTTGGATCTTCAAGTGGCGTGCTGTCTGAGTTGATAGACATAACCTGCTTGCGCATTTGTTTGTCTGTTGTTGACAGCACATCGATGAAGTTCTTATAACTCTTGCTCATCTTTCGGCTATCAGTGCCGGGGACGGTAACCGTTTGGTCGTTGATGCCTGCTTCGGGTACTACGAGCACGCTATTTTCTAATGCGTTGCCGTATCGGATGTTGATTTTCCGAGAAACTTCTTGCGTGAACTCCAAGTGTTGCTTCTGATCTTTTCCTACAGGAACGATATCAGCATCGTACAGCAAAATATCGGCAGCCATAAGCATGGGGTAGGTGAATAATCCCGTGTTTACTTCACTTATGTTAGTCGCTTTGTCTTTGAATGATGTGGCGTTGCTCAGGCGTGAAAACGGCATGAAGCAGCTCAAATACCATGTCAATTCGGTCGTTTCAGGAACGCGAGATTGACGGTAAAACACATTCTTATCAATATCAAAACCGAGCGCTAGCCAAGCCGCAGCAACCATTCTTGTGTTCTTGCGCAGTACTTCAGCATCGTGCACTGCAGTAAGCGAGTGCATATCAGCGATGAAGAGAAATGCTTCGTTCTCAGGTTCATTCGACATGTTGATTGCAGGCAGCATAGCGCCCATCACGTTTCCTAAATGAGGAACGTTGGTAGCTTGTACGCCTGTAAGAACTCTCGCCATGGTGTGTTTTTTAATGTGCGGATAAAAGTAAAAATTAACTGTTTTAGAAGACACGAAGTATAAACTACATTTTCCGAACAAGGGTTATGTATGGTGATTCTGATGAACTCTTTTATTGCCGCTTAGCTAAGCGTTTTATGCGTCAGTCGCAGAATGAACGATATACACTTTCCAGAGAAGATTACTTTCAAAAACCACTTCGATGAGAGAGAGCTACATTTATCGCGTGCTGATTGTATAGGGATCAGTCCCACTGTCCGAGAACGTGTCACCTCGATATGCAATCAATCAACTGCATACCGGAATCTATTTCAAGAGCGGCTAAAGCGAGCTTGTTATTCTCTTCGGTTCTGAGGTAGTCCATCCGCGGCGCTCAATCCAAGCACGGGGGGACCGGGCCGGTTGTGACGGGGTCGAGCGGCGGTAGCCGCCGCTGCGTGTCGCGTCAGAGAATGAACATGTGCGGGCCAGGATCGGGCTCCGGGATCCCGAGCTTGCTGCGAACCTCGGCGAGCGGGAGGGGCAGAAGGTGCGCATGGTCTCCTTCTATATCGCCGGCACACTGCAGGCCCCGCGCAATAGCGGTCGCGACGAGTTCAGCGGCACCGGGTCGGCCCAACACGCCCTCGGTGGCCTCGATCCCGGGGAAGGGCATCATGCCCACCTCGAACAGCAGCAGGGATGCGGCGAGAGAAGAAAAGTGTTTCTCGCCCCGTGCCGCGCCGACCATGAATGCCTGCAGAGCGATCTCGGCTTCCGCGGTCGTTCCGTATCCCGCCAGTACGTGGGTGAGGTCGTGGGGAACGAGGCTGCCCTGGTCGGGCTCGTCGTCGGGAACGAAGGAAAACCCGTTGCGGCGGTAGAAGTCGAAGAGTGTCCGTCCAAGACTGCCCGCAGGCAGATCCTCTAGTGCCTGCATTCTGGCACCGACATCGTCATCGCTCAGACCTGCGATGAAGCTCTCTTCGAGGTCGGGCTGGCGAATTCGCTCCCAATCCCGTTCGATGTGCTTACGATCGTTCACGAGATAGTCCGCCGCGAGTTGTTGGAAACCGTCGTCGATCCCGAGTGCCGCAAGGTACTCCTCGACTCGCTGCGTCAGCGCCAAGCTTGCCGGGTGCCGCATCAGTTCGAGGGTGACCAGGAGTTCACCGATACCCTTGCACAACAGCGGCTTGTCGGCGACGACCTGTGCAGCCTCGGCAGCCGTTACGATCGGAGCCTCGCGCGGCGGGACCCGCATTACGTGCCGGGCAAGTGCCTCGAGGAAGCGCTCCTGTTCCTCAGTCCTTCCTCCATCTACATCGGTCACGGTATACAGAATGCCGGTCACGCCGAGGCGGGTCGTTTCGTCGAGATGCAGCACTGTCGTGTCCTCCTTGTTCAGCCTAGAGAACGAGTTCCCGGTTCGACACGAAGTGGCCATGGCTGGTTCCGGGCAATTCTATACGCAACGCCGTCTAAAAACATCCCAGAGGACGATGTTGCGGTTGACCAGAGTAGGTTTTTTAAAATGTCCAAACCCACGACTCACGATGCTCCAAAAGGATAGGCAGTTGAAACCGCCTTTAACCCGGATTTCAAAAGTATCTTGATTAGATTTTTTTGCGAAAAGAAGTCCGTGGGGTAGTTTTTCGGTAGAGGATGGTCAATGTCTGATTAGCCAATGATCTACTGTCTT
>JAPKBL010000060.1 GCA_028823415.1 Mariniblastus sp. | reverse complement strand
GCTGAAACGCCATTTGCAAATAACGCAGACGGCAGCGCCATCACGCCGGTTCCGAGAGCAGATGTTTTTAAAAAGTTTCTTCTAGTCGTCATTGGCGGCGGCCTCGTGTCGCTTACGATAAATGAATGAGTCAGAGGTCAAAAGGGAGACGATGACAGCGTCAAAGCTTCCGTTGTTGTCTAAGTATGCCTGTTCGGCGTTGATGAGCGTGTTCGAATCGGACAGCTGTTCGTTGCGGCCCAGGTAGTAGCGAAAAGCATAGCGGATGATTGATTGACGTACTCGCCGTGATTGGCCAAGTCGAGTTGCTAAATCAATTGCGTCCTCCAGCGGACCGTCGAGTTTATCATCGCCCGTGCCGGTTAGGTGCCCCTGCGAGTTGACCGGAAGTGTTTTGTACAGGTTTCTTAAATCTTCATAAACGCTCCCTTTGTCGGGCGTCTTTTGGATCAGGTTTTCCGGATGTTCGATCGACTCTTCCGTGCGATAGCGTCCGAAATCATCATAAATTTCAAACGCATAACCCACTGGATTCATGCGCTGATGACACTTCCAGCACGCTTCGTTTTCGGTGACCGCGACCAATCGGTCTCGTAGTGTTTTATGGTGATCTTCCGGGATCACGGCGTCGACGGTAATTGGAATGTCCGGCACGGTTCCAGCCAGGAGCTTTTCTCGCACCCATTTGCCACGTTGGACTGGATCGGTTTCAGTATTTTGAGCATGGGCAATCAACCAGGCGGGGTGAGTCAGCATTCCCTTGCGATTGGGAACGGATGCGGGTTGAACGGATGGGTAATTCCAATCATCCAAGGCGATATTGTAGAACCTTGCGACTTCGGGGGATCTAAGCTGAAGTCCAGTTCTTGTCGACGCGTTGTAGGGTCCGTGGGCCGGAAAGGAAACAAACGGGGCAGCACCTGTTTGCCCCTTGTCGAATCGGACCGAGAAACTGGTCATTGCTGTCTTGAATTCTCTGATAGAATTTCGTCGACCCTGCGAGACAATTCTGTCGATATCGACACCACGCATTTTAACTTCATCGAGAAAGTCTTTGTGGACAACCAGATCGTCTGCCTCAAAATTCTGCCAGTCCATGTTTTTGAAATAGTCGTGGATTTTTTTAATTCGATCCGAAGACGCCTGCATGGCGAGATTGTCACCAGAGTGAAATACGTAAAAGTCTTCCGTTGTCAAAAGTTCCTCAATCACGTGGTTGTCACATTCAATGATGTAGTCGACGAGTCGGTCGGCTTCGCCGACTAATCGGCCTTTTGCATTGTCGTAGTGCGAGCCGAACCGTTTATTGTCTTTGAATATGGCGAGCATCTTGGGATACCCAAAAAAGTCTCGGAAAAACCGTAGTTTTCTGATCGGCGTATTGGTAATACTGGCGGTCAATTGAAGCCGCTCCACCGCTTCATCGATGACATAATACTGGTCTCTGTTTTCTAATAGCCGTAATATCTCTCTTTGGTAATCCTCTTTTGTGTTCAGTTTTCCGTTGGCAGCGGACTCCGCCAAAACTTGGTCAGGGCTGCTGTCGGTCAGCGCATAAGCGATGGCGTAAGTAGCGTCTCTGGGCGAGAGCATCTGTCGGCCAAATTTGTCCGACTCCCCACTTCCGAATTCGTCGCGGTAGACGAACTCAGAACGCAGAATCAATGTCTGAATCAGTTTTTCGATCGCCTTCAAATTACCCAAACTGCTGGTATAGGCCTTAGTCAATTCGACATACTTTTTGTTTTCAATCGAAGTGGGTGTTCGCTCGAAAATCTTGACGAACAATTGGTCTACGAGGGCCTCAAGTTTAGCGATCTCAGGAGGCCCAGCCTCACTCAATCGATTAAGAAACTCAAGTCGCCAATCGGCGACGCATTTTGCGATAATGTCGTTGTACCGATCTCCTTGTTTTCGATTTTTTAAAATCGATCGATTGATGATCGTCATCTCTTCGTCGTTGCGTGGCCGATAAACTGGCAATTTGTGTTTTTGTTCGTAACGGTGCTGCAGGATCTGTTTGCGAAACTCTTCGAGGTAACCGGCCAGGAAAGTCAATCTCGCTTCAATGGTGCGTTCATTGTGGCCAAGATTAAACCACTCGATTTCACAACGCTTCAACATCTGCTCGTCGGAATCACTAGTGTTTTTATTTCGCTCCATGGTCAGATAAATCAAGGCGAGTTCTTGTTGTCCAGGTTGCGCCGCATGAAATGGTGATTTTTTAATTTCCTTCCCTTCAGGTTTCTCCGGCTGCCTTAGGGTAGCCGGCTGAAACGGTGGCAATAAGGAGTTGTTTTTATCGCCATAAAGGTCGGTCGAAATTTGTTCGATAAACTTGTATAAAAATTCTTCGCGTGATTTGAGTAAGGCCGTTTGTTCCCATTCGAGTTGCATGATGTGCTCAATTGCCGGGAGGTAACGTTTGTCCCGACCCGTGAGGTAAATCATGTGATTCGCCGCTTCTTTTGCATTGGTGATCATCGTCAACAGATGACCACCGTTGAGCGTTGTATTGGCATAATAGCGAACGCCGGTATTCGTTGGGAGCAAGAAAGGATTGGTGAGGTTGATTCGTCGTCCGTTACTTCCAAGAACGTACTTGCGTTGACCGTCGATGGTTTTGTGGGGTTGATGATTTAAGAGTCGATTGAACTTGGCATCGAAAATGTATTCACTAATCAACCACCTTCGATCGTAGGTAAATCCTTTGAGGTGGGCGTATTTGCCGGAAAACAAGTCTTCATGGTTGACAAGGTTTCCGTAGTCGGGCGTTTTTAGTTTTTCCGCAAGTTTATCTGCGTTGAGATTTCCGAGTTGCGTTTTCAGCCAGTTTGCAATTAAATCACGTTCGTCGCTGGTAAGGGCGGGGTAATCTTCGGGCGGCATTAATCCGAATAACAGCTGTTCTTGTATTTGATTTAAGAGATGGAGCTTTTCGTTGACAGGAAGTTGGCCGAGATTGTCAAATTGCACGCCGCCTTCTCGGTTCTCATCTAAGTGACAATCGGCGCAAGAATGCTCGATAATCACCTTGATGGCCGTCGGCAAGTCCAGAGATTTAGCGGAGGGGGTGTCCCCTGTGAGTTGTGCACTACAACGTGAAGCGAAAATCACGAGAATCAGCGAACACACCAATTTTACAGCTGAAGCCAGCATCCACGAACCTTTTGAGAGCTTAATGGGACACGAAGAGCAATTTCTTCGTTATTCCATCATAGCAACCGCGTAGATGAGTGTCGCGGTTAATTTAACCTAGATTAAAAGGCGTCGAATAAATAGTTAGACGATTAGAGAAAATCCTGATAAGGAAATGAAATTCACGGCGGGTCTGTCTGAGATTCGATCTCGAGATGTTCGGCGTGATCGAAAAGGGGTGTGGTTTCAGCCGCGAACTAATTCTTGATCCCAACCGTTACATGATTTTTTCGATTCGAACCGGACGACCTTCGAGTAGGTTGCCCGCTTCCACAGCTGCAGATGAGATCTCAATTTTTTGAGATTCGCCGAGTTCAGCTTCCATGCGAAGCGAGCGGAACCCGCCTAGCCACCAACGTGAATCGCTAACGTACATTAAGTCCCCCGGCTCGGCTTGAAGTTCTTGCATCATGGCAGCGGGAATCTTAATTTGTTCGTGTGCGCTATCTATTTTTTCGTAGGTGCCGGCAACCGATGCATAGGGCGCTTTGTCGTTCGGCTTACCCCCCTTGTAACGAAATGCAGCCTGCGCAATGGAGGATAAAACGAGTCCTTCGGTGTCCGACGCTTTTCCAGGGGCGAAAATTGTAATTCCGATGCCAATCGTGAAGCAAACAATTAACCCGTAGAAGCTCCTCATGAAACTATAGCTGCGATGCGGGTTCAGGTTGACAAAGCCTATTTCCCAAGCTGCTTTATTGTCCAGTTCCAGTTTAGTGCGGGCGGCAGTCCTGGCTTCATCCGGTGTGTGTCCGAAAACCATGATTGATTCGGGCACACTAGAATCTGGGGCTACGACGCTCGCCGTATAGGCCATGGGTACGCCGTGCGCGAATGGTTGAATCAACTGAGGAATCCAAAGCGAGAGTAGCAGCAGGCCAAATCCAAGAGTGAGTGTGGCAAAAGCTGCTCGAGCGGAGAACCGCGGCCAGACAATTCCGAGTGTGAGTACGACGACTAAGGGCGGTGTAATCAAAGAATTGAAATGCGAGAGCGCGCGGAAGATCGATTCGAAGCTATCAAACAACGGTACCAAAGCTATTCCGAGAACTGTCGCACCCACGGCGACAAACCGAGCGGTTTTCAGATAATAGGGGTCGGGACGGCCGGGCCGGATTAATTTCCAAATATCGATAACAAAAATTGCAGATACTGCGGTAATTAATGTGTCCAGTGTGCTCATCAGGGCGGCGATCATTGCTGCCACGACCAGCCCAAAGAGACCTGCCGTGCCGCATACGATGTCCGCGACTTTCACAAAAATGTCGTCCGCTGCCACCCCGTTGACTTCAACGAAGCCCGCCGAGAGCATGGATCGGCCGACCCACCCCGCCCCGCCAACTGCGACTGCGACTAACGGCATGAGGACAAAGACTGTGAGTAACATGGCGCGTCTTCCGTCTTGTACCGACTTGGCCGATAGAAAACGCATCAAAATGCCTTGATTGATAAAGAAAAACGCAAACGTACCAGTAATGCCGTCAGACCAAAATAATCCAATAGCATGGAGGCGGCCTGCATTATCAATCGGAGCAAACGGATGCTTGTGCGCTTCGGGAAGCCCCTCCCAGAAAGGTGTCCATCCGCCAAGTTGATAGATTCCAAGAACCACAACTGACAATCCCGCCACGAGCAAAAGAGCGCCCTGAAAGAGGTCGGTCATTAATACCGATGTCTGACCACCCGAATGGAGATAAAGTCCAGAAAGCACAGCCATTAACGCGGCGGTCTCGACGACCGGGTAACCAAACAACCCATGTCCGGAAGCAAGCCCGAGTAGGGGGCCGTAATCAAATAGACCATCCATGATTCGACCAATGGTCAGCAGGTTGATACCGATATAGCCTTCCAGATAAATCAGCAACATCACTAGAACAGTTATGCGCGTGCGGCGGTCGAACCGTTTTTCAAAATACTCAGGAACCGATTGCAATCGACCGAAATAAACAATGGGAAGCCAGCCGAGCAAAAACAAAGGCATCACAAACCACTCGTTGGTATAGGGAACGAGCGATGACATCCCAAAATTAAATCCAACCTCTGAGTATTGGATGAAGCTATAGGACCCGACCAGTGTAGCGATGCAGGAGATGGCGATTAGCCACCACGGAAATCGTTGCCCCCCAAAGAAAAAATCGTTGGTCGTATGCGTGAACTTGCCAAACCAGATACCAAGCAGGACGATCCCCGTAAAATAAACAAGGATAACGACCCAGTCGGCTATGGAAAACGTAACGCCCACTGCAGACAGAATTGGCGAGAGACCAGAAGACGCGAATAACTCACCCATCTACTCACCTCGAAATATAAAATGTCCATGCGGCGTGACACGCGGCGAATAACAACAGACCGAGAGTCATGCTGACGACAAGGATTCGGTTTTTTAAATTATCCCATCGGACTGCACCTGAGCGAAAGGCAAAAAACAGGCTCGCAAAAAATAACGTCCCTCCGATACCGTATTGGTAAAGAAGTGCCACAGTTGGTTGGTCCACTGTTCGCCCTTTTTCTTTTGAATTGCCGATGCGGCTAAAAAAATCGCCTCAAAATGCTGTCGTAAATCAAAACAAGTTGGGTTGCCCTTAAATTAAGCCAACACTGGAGGTTCCCCAGAAATCTCCGCTTCTAAAGATGAAAAGAATCAACGGAATTCCCCTCAGTAATCTTCAGCAGGTTGTAAGTTAAAAAACCCAGTAAATTTTTCATGCAATTGTTTCTTCCAACTGACACGAATTTAAATTGTGGTTTCCGCGACTGCAAGGCGTTGGGAACGAAATCGAAATATCGATGCGATAAAGAGGTTTGTCAGCCATCAGTCAGAAAAAACGCAAACGGAATGGTAGGGAAATACTGATGACATATTGTCCCCTTTCGCGCTTTATTAAGACTCAACCTCATACGGGTAGTTGAAATACGCGGAGTCAAAGAGGCTCGGCTTCGCCTTCAGCAACTCACCCAATTTCAATTCTAAGCCATCAGAGAACTGGCTTAATCTATGAATAAGTCTCGTCTTTGGAGCCACTCTATCGAGACGATGGATAGGATTTTTGTCTCTTGACGCCTTGAAAATTTGTGTGTCACTAAAAATAAGGCGGACGATCAAGGAATCGTTCTCCAGTTTTGTCTGCTGATATCGTGTGCGGAGGGAACGAGGGTTGCGTCTTCCTTTGCATCCCAATCCAATCGACTTCACTGTAGCGGCGTGATCGTCCTCGTGGCTTGAACGCTTTCGCGTCACAGGTGCCGTCCCGTTACATTGCAGGCTTAGTCGATTCATCCTGGGGGTTATTTAGATCGCCGCTTCTACTCACCCTGGGAATGATCAAAGTTTCAACATTGATTGCGAAAAGATCGTCAGCGGCGTGTGGCTTGCCATTGGTTATTTCAATCAATGTTGAAATCTATTGTGGGAAGATGGTTCTGGAATTTGTGCCGGGTGAAGTTCACCCCAACTCCCAATTATTGTTGATTCGATCGAAGCGTAAATAATCCCAATTCCGGTGGACTGCCCCAGCGAATCGTTTCGTCACCTGAGAGACCGCGACTGACATGCATGATCAGGTTGCCAAATTTAAAGGTACCCGAACTATAGCCAACCCCGTATTTACTAGGTGCAACCACCGGACCAATAATTGGAAACGCAATTTGACCGCCGTGTGTGTGACCCGCGAACATCAATTGGAAATTTCGTCGACGCGCCCAGTCGATCTGATCAGGACTGTGACTTAAGAGGATACTTAAACCGGATTGATTGTCAGGTTGATCGGAAAGTTGCTCAGCGTCTCGATACCAAGGGAGCGCATTTCCCGTGATTTGAATGTTCGCGCCGTTAAATTTCACTTGGTGCCATTTGGATGAGGCTTGAATCAATCCTGCGTCATGGATGCTGTTTCTGAGGAATGTCTCGGACGTGATTCGTCGGTCGTGGTTTCCCAATACGTAAAAAACACCTAGTGGCGCGATCAGTTTCCCGAATGTTTCAGGAATCCATTCGATGCATTTTGCATTATCGACCAAATCGCCAGTGACGACGACTAGATCTGGTTGAAACTGATTCGCCTCTTCGACGACCCGTTGAAAGTACCGAATGTCAACCTCACCGGTGAAGTGTAAGTCTGACAATTGACATATTTTAAGTCCGTCGAGCGCGGGCGGCATGTCGACTTCGATGGTCATTCGTTGCCGAGTCAGCAAGAGTGCTTCATTGAATGGAAAGAGCCCAAGGAGCTTCGGTATCCTTCCGTGAAGCAAGGGTGACGCCAGTTCTTTTTTTAGATTTAATCGTTCCGTTTTCGAACTGAGCACATTGGATGGTAGTTTAAAAAAGACTTTTCGATAGATCCAGCGAACCACAAATAGAAAGCCGAGTCCGACCGAGCCATAAAAATAATACTTAATCAGCGGTAGCGAGATTACGTCGGCGAACGAGTTGCCCGGGATTCGGATGATCAGATAAAAAGTCCAAAAGAGTGGAGCAAAGACAATGACAAGAATGGCTTTCTCGGAAAACTTCCTGAGTTTTCGGGGAAACGCCGTGGCGTGCACGCGATTAAAAACCACACACCATAACCCGACGTGACCAATGGTTCCCATGATCAGGATGATCCATTCCATGTTCGTCGGGTGTCCTCGGAGGGTCGTGAAGTTATTGATGGGTTATAGAGCAGAGGTTGTCCAGTAACCGGCTATCTGCAATTTACTTTAATAATTGCAACAATCGAAATAAATCGAATGCCAGCCAAGAGAATGAAGGTCTCCCCAGCGGATATGCTAATTATCGGCATTGGATGGAGATAGCATTGCCTCGACCACCTCGATTAGCTGATCCAAACGAAAGGGCTTAAATAGCAAGGCACTCGCTTTTAGTCCGGCCTGTCTCGCTTTCACGATCGAATGACCAGGGTCATAACCGAAGCCAGTCATCAAAATTAGCGGCGGCGTTTGGATGACCTCCTTGAGTTGCAAAAGCAAATCATAGCCGCCGATGTCGGGAAGCCGGATGTCAGCAATAATCACATCGTAGCCCTGATCCTGCTCACAGTTTCGAACCATCAGCATGGCTTCTTTGCCTTCGTGGGCGGTCTCCACCACACATCCGTAGCGTTCTAAAAGCTGGTGCGCTGAAGTGCGAACCTGTTCATCAGAATCAATCACGAGGATCCGTCGGTCAGACAAAATCGGCCGAAGTTGAGGTTGAACTGCGGTCGGCATGTTCTGGGTTGGTGCCATATCTTTGCCGACCTTTTGAATCGCACGCTTGATTTGCCGCGCGTGTGAAATGATCGTGCGAAGCCGTTTGGTGACGTCTTGGTCGTGCCCGATATAACTTTCGATTGCATGAACGGTGTCATTGAGAATTTCATCAATGGGGAGCGCAACAGCCGAGTGAATCGCCGAGACGCTTTGCAATGCGGCGTCAGTGCGTTGAGCATTAAGGAGTTCAAGCGTGTTTAAGGCGACGGCAATGTCGCGTGCAAATGACTCAACAAATTGCAGATCACTCTCGGTAAATGCTCCGACTTCAGGGCTCTCTACATTAAAGGATCCAATGACTTGATCGTGATATATCAAAGGAACAGTGAGCGAGCTTTTTGCGCCGATCAAACCGTCAAGATAAAGAGGATCGTCGGTGGTGTCTTCGCACATGTAGCTCTTGCCGGTCGCGGCAACAAAGCCGGTTACACCATTTGCCGTTGCTTTCGCATAAAGAGGTTGTTGTGCGATGTCGGAGTCGATGCCGACCGAAAGTAACGGCTTCAGCAATTCTGTTTCGAATTCAACAAGCCGGATTTCAACGACGTCAAAATTAAGTAGATCTTTGGTGTAATGAAGGATGTTGTCTTTTAATAATTCAATTCGCTGGTCGACGTCCATCTCATAAATTTCTTCGGGGCGAAGGTCGGCTAAAGCGGTGCCTGCCTGATGCAGCGCTTCCAACTTTTGTCGTTGAAGAACGGAATCGGTTGAGTCAGAAAGAGTTACGATCAAATGTTCGCATTGTTTTGGACCGTTGACGATTGGAACGACGGTTAGTTGAAAATATCGATCCTTGACCGCCAAAGTGGCGCGCCGCGATTTACACGTCGAGCGGGCTGAGGCCAACGGACTCGGCTCGGTTCCAATAATCGTTGGGGTGCCCACTGCGTCATAAAAATTAATGCCGACCATCTCGGTATTTTCAAACCATCCGGTCAGCCTGTTATTGGTCTTTAAAATACAGTTTTCCGCATCGAGTAAGGCGACACCGTCGGGGATCAGCTCCATCATCGCGGTGCTGTGGATCAGATCGGAAATCGAATTGCGACTGCGCTCGTCGGTGGGATAGTAGAGCCCGTCAAACTTGTTTTCGCGTAACAGGTCGATGGCTTTTGCGCAGCTCTCGACATAGGTAACTTCTACCGAGTCGGCCGGAAAACCAACCGGATGTTCTTTATCTTTCGTTACGTACAGAACTTTTGACACGATCGACTACATCAAGTTACGGGTTCGTCCGGGAAATCAGGGTCGAGAGTTTTGGTGCCGCGGTGGGAGTCTCAAGCAGCGCTCAAAATCCCAGTGGTACTTTTTCTCGTTTCTCTATTAAACTTTATAACGCTCAACCGGTTGGTGTAAAAACCCCCTTGGATGGAATATTACTCAAGGATTTACTTGCGTATTTCTGTTCGTGTTGATTAAGCCGCTTAATAAACCTGTCTGGGCCCGTCGACTGCCTGAAGGATTCGAGGCCAGTTTCTTTAAAATTCACGCTCAGGTCGATGTGGTGTGTAAGTCTCAGCCTCTCCGGTGGGCATTGAAAGTTGCAGTAAAAGTACCGATATGGTTCATTTAATCGGTAATCTTCTTTCGTTAACCACGGGCCTTGGCTCGAATCGAGAGCTAATTGCTGATAAGTTGAGTCGCTTATCGCGTCTAGTGTGTTTTGGGTTCACGGTGCGATTCCCAAGTTTCGTGGAAATTAGGCGATGGCCAAAAAAAAGAAATCCAAAAAGACGGTGAGGGCCGAGTTCCGTAAGCGCCATGATGGGCGAATACGGAAAAATGATTTTACACGCGAATTCTTCGAACAAGATCAGGCACTCGATGAATCCAAGTTACAAGAGCGAGTCTCTGGAAAAGGGAGTTTAACCCGAAAACGGACGATTTCTGGATCGAATAACGAGGTAGATGAATCGGGTTTTCAAGTCGAATTGGATGTCGACGAGGCGCTGTGTCGGGCTGGACGTGTGATTCGAGTTCACGGGCTAACCAGCATCGTAGAGACAGAACCAGGCTTTGAATACGAATGCACGGTTCGGGGAATTCTAAAATCACTTGCGACAGATCTGCAGCATGTCGTGGTTTCGGGTGATTTTGTCACGATCCAAATGGCGGGTCGCTCCTCTAATGAAAAGCAGGCAGTAATCGTCCGGGTAGAGCCTCGACGAAACCAAATCAGTCGAACCAGCAGGAAACGACAGCAGATAATAGCTTCCAATGTCGATTTGGCATTCATTGTTGCGAGCGCGGCGGAGCCGATGTTGAAGCCGAACTTGGTGGATCGATTTTTAGTTTCCGCCGACAAAGCTGGGATTCAACCGGTAATTATTCTTAATAAAGTCGATTTGATTGAGATTGCGGATCTGCAACCCGTTGTGGGTGTATGGACGCAGATGGGCTACCCAGTCGTGATGACATCGACAGTCTCGGGCGTCGGAATTGAGCAATTTAAGCACTGGGTTGAGGGGCGGGATAGTGTCGTGACCGGGCAGTCTGGGGTTGGTAAATCATCGTTATTAAATGCGATCGAGCCCGGATTACAGCTTCGCGTGGGCAACGTGAGCCGCGAAAATCAAAAAGGCCGCCACACCACAACGTCGGCGGTTTTGATTCCATTGGAATGTGGCGGCCATTTGATCGACACGCCAGGAATCCGGCAATTTCAGCTCTGGGACGTGATTCCCGAAGAAGTAGGCGGTTTTTTTCGGGATATAAGACCGTTTATTAACGAGTGTCGATTCCCAGACTGCACGCACACCCATGAAGATGACTGCGCAGTTAAGTGGGCCGTTGCCGATGGAAAGCTGGACGTTCGACGTTACGAAAGCTATTGCCAGATGCGTGAATCGGAATAAGCACCCGTTGGGTTTTCGTATTAGACAAGGTGTGCCTGACGGATCGGTTCCGTTTTTGATAAAGACCGGTATTTATCAACGATATCACCGGAAACCCTCGTTTTGGACCTCCCGATTTTTGGTTGGGCAAGGTAAAATTTGTCTGCGGTGGTCGGACCATTAGTTTTCGTTTTGACGCCCGCGTAAGTAAATCAGCCTCGCAAAAAGAGAATTACTTTGTCCATCGATTATAAATCCCCGCCTCAAGGCAACGACTTCAAAGGACGCTATTCGTTCATCAGTCTCGGTTGTCCCAAAAACACGGTCGACAGCGAGCGGATGATGGGTCTTTTAAAGCTCGATGGTTACGAGCTAATCGCCGACCCCGAACAGAGCGACTTTGTTGTTGTCAACACCTGCGGATTTATCGAACAGGCACGCACAGAGTCGTTCGGCGCGATTGACGAGATGTTGGCATTGAAGAAAGCCGGCAAAACCAAGGGAGTCATTGTGACGGGGTGTTTAGCCGAGCGTCAAAAAGAGCAGTTGCTCGAAGATCGTCCGGAAATCGATTCGCTGATCGGTGTTTTCGGTCGCGAAGAGATTACAAAAATCGCTGATCGTTTGCTCGGCGATCAGGCGGAGCAGCGAAACGTTTTTCAACCGGCACCGATTCGCGCACTTCCGGATCAGGATCGCCTGCAAATTACGCCCAAACATTTCGCTTATTTGAAAATATCAGAGGGCTGCGATCGGCTTTGCACCTTTTGTGCGATTCCTAAAATGCGAGGTAAGCACGCAACGAAACCGATCGAGCAGGTCCTTGCCGAGGCTCAACAATTGGCCGACCAGGGTGTTCGCGAATTGATCATTGTCGCTCAGGATACAACCTATTACGGAATCGATATGTACGGCGAACCTCGGTTAGCCGAATTGTTGACGCAATTGAACGAGATCAAAGGACTCGATTGGATTCGTTTAATGTATTTTTACCCAATGTACATTGATGACAATTTGTTAGAGGTAATTGCTCGTTCGGAAAAAATATTGCCTTACATAGATATGCCGCTACAGCATGCCGAGAACGTCATGTTGAAACGCATGTCTAGGCGGGTGACGGCCGATCTGGCGGAGAAACAAATACGTCGGATGCGCGAACTTATTCCTGATCTTGTGTTGCGAACGACGTTCATCACCGGCTTTCCTGGCGAGACCGAAGCGCAGTTTCAAGAGCTCATTGATTTCACGCAACGTCATCATTTTGAGCGGATGGGCGTATTTACTTACTCGCATGAACCTGACACGCCAGCCGCTCGGATGGACGGCCACCTTTCCGAGGAGATTAAAGAAGATCGACGCAGTCGCTTAATGGCGGTTCAGCAACAGATTATGTTTGAGTACAACGAATCTTGTATCGGCAAAACGATGGATGTTATCATCGACCAACCCGTTTCCGACCAACCGGGTGCTTGGATCGGGCGTAGTTTCGGCGATGCTCCCGATGTGGACGCGGTTGTCTTCGTAACCCAGGCAGACACCGAACTCTTCGCCGGCGCGTTAGTTCCCTGCGAGATTGTCACGTTTCAGAATTATGATTTGATCGCAGTCGCCGTCGGTGAGCCCCGTTAGCCTCTCAGCAAGCTTCGACAGGATACAGCAAGTCTTGCAGCCAGTTGAGATTTAAAGGCCTGCCCTCTCGGGGATCTAATGGACTGGCGAATTAGATTTTAGTAACCTCGACCGAGGTTTAATTAATCATCCTCAACAACCGGTGTCGCCAGCTTCTGCAGCGGTTGGTTCGGGAGCGGCAACTTCCATGGTCGGTAAACTTTCGATTCCGCACTTGTCAGGTGCCAGGCACGCGGTCTGCTTGGGAGCGACCGTGAAGGTGACTTTGCCATCAGCGACAGTACACTTGGTTACCGAATAGGTCCCGATCGTGTCGGATTGGATTTCAATTTCTACCGGGGTCGAGGCATCGAGTCCCAACACGGACGCTTGCTCAATGACCATGCCGAGTTTGTCTGTCTTCAATCGGTGGTCGAAATCGGTCGCGACGAAGGTCTGCAGGACGCACGCAGTTGATGTTCGCCGCGTCCCGCCACAATCCACAAAATCCTTCGTGACTTTGCCAATCTCGGTGATATGGAAATGGGGCGGGAGGACGATTCCTGAATCAAATTGAATGCAAAGTTCGTGATCGGGTTTATCTGAAAGGGCGGTCGCGAATTCGTTGAGATTCATGGAATAGTCAGTTAATAAAAGGTTCGGTTTGAGAATCGGGGTCGTGCCACCGGTTGAATTTGGAGTTTACCGTGGTTAGCGGCCGGTTGTCGAGTCATGTTTTGGCAACTTCAGGGATAGCGGACCGTTTAGCGAACCGATAATCTATGTTTGTCCGTTAGTTGACAATCAAAATTCGAATTGCGGTTGATTATGAATAATTCAGATGAGATGCAAAAAAATAGTGAAATTTTTAATGTGCCCAACAAAATTTCGGCAGCGAGGTTAGTTCTAGCGGTCGTGTTTTTCATTTTGTTACCGTTGAAATTCTATTGGGCTGGATTGGCCGTCTTTGTGATTGCCGCCGGTACCGATTGGGTGGATGGTTGGTACGCTCGCAAGTACGACATGGTGACCAAGTTAGGCCGAGTTCTGGATCCTTTCTGCGACAAGATTCTAATTTGCGGTGCCTACATCCTGTTAGCCGTTGAAATGGACGGTGATTTTTCCTGGTATGGGAAAATTGCGGGCTGGATGGCAGTCGTCGTCGTAGGCCGGGAGCTTTTAGTGACCGTCCTCCGTTCAATGATTGAAGGTGCTGGCGGCGATTTCTCGGCGAAGATGGCCGGCAAGCTTAAGATGGTTTTCCAATGCGTTGCCGTTGGTGCCTGCCTTGTCGGGCTGGCTTTGTCGCCTGAAGGAGAGTCGATTCCTCAGTGGCTCGAAATTACAATTGTCGGTTCGGTTTGGCTTTCGGTTATCTCAACCGTTCATTCCGGATTACTTTATGTGAAAGCTGCCGGTTCGTATCTCAAATAACGCGTCCTCTGTTTTTGCAATGGTTTGCGACGACCGGATCACCGCCGGCCTCTGAATCGATTCGCCCGCTTTTCAAAACTGCTCAATTTGGCTTGGTAGATGTTAGAAATCGGATTATTAATAACAACGAATGCCATGGGGCTGATTGGGATTGCACTCTGGGTGTTCAATTTGCGACGAGTAGCTGCAGGGAATGCCTTGGTCGAACCACGAATCCAACGCGGCTCCCCTCTGGGGTTTGCCGATGTGATTTTGTTGTATTTCTTTTGGGCGGTTGGAAATCTAATTCCAACATGGATGGTTTGCCAAAGTCTCGGGATTGAAATTGGGGAAATCGCGAGCCTGAAAGGCGATGCTCAAGCGATGTTTTCGATCGCGCAAACGATCGGTCTCTTAACCGGTACTTTGCTCACATTTGTGGTTTATCGCTTGCGTTACGGTCCAATGGGTCTTGCTGGAAATGACCGACAGCAATTGAAGCGTGACCTTGTTTTGGGATTGTCGGCGGGTGTCATGGTGATTCCGTTTGTACTGTTATTCCAATCACTGATAATTCGATTCATTCCTTATCAGCATTCGACCTTGGAGATGTTAGCCGACAAACCTAGCTTTTGGGTGATTGCAGCGACTTGGTTCAGTGCCGTTGTTGCGGCCCCGATCTGCGAAGAAGTTTTTTTCCGCGGGATTTTGCAGGGCTGGTTACAGCGCATTCGGGCTGGGGTTTACGATTACATTTTGGTTGGCGGGTGGGATAGCGTCTATCATGAGCGAAACGGAGGAAGCCTTCTGAATGTAGACGGCGACCAAACTGGGGCGATGGCTACGAGTCGTCAATCGAACTCCGTCTGGCCAATGGTGGTCAGTTCGTTTCTATTCGGAATGGCCCATTATGGTCAGGGACCTGCTCCGATAACGCTCTTTCTCTTTGGATTGGTTTTGGGCTACCTCTTTCGGAAAACCGGCAGTGTTATTCCCTGTATTGTTTTACATATGATGCTCAACGGGTTTACGATGTTTTGGTTTACGTTACAGATGGTATATGGTGATGCCCCGCCCGTTGGTTTGCCAGAGTAAGGGTGCTGCGCCGGGCGTGTTTTTGATGGGTCGAGAAATTAGTTAACTTCAAGTGAGTGAAAAGTTATGGCAGTAGGTTTTGGAATCGTCGGTTGTGGAATGATATCTCATTTTCACGCCAAGGCGATTGAGGAGATTCGCGGGGCGAAATTTGTCGCGTGTTTTGATAATCGGATTGAGTCTGCCCAGCGGCTTGCTGCGGAGTTTGAGGGAGTAGCTTATGCCGATCTGAATGATATGTTGGCCGATCCCAAGGTCGACGTGGTCACGATCTGCACGCCAAGCGGTGCTCATATGGAACCGGCGGTTGCGGCTGCCAACGCCGGTAAACATGTCATTATCGAAAAGCCTTTGGAAGTCACGTTAAAGCGGTGCGATAAAATTATCGATGCCTGCAAACGAAACAACGTGGTTTGCTCACCAATTTTTCCTTCGAGGTTTCATGGTGCCAGCCAGGCACTCAAAAAGGCAATCGATGCGGGTAAGTTCGGTACGCTCTCGTTGGGGGATGCCTACGTCAAATGGTTTCGCACGCAAGAGTATTACGACAGTGGTGCTTGGCGGGGAACTTGGGCGCTCGATGGCGGTGGAGCGTTAATGAACCAGGCAATTCATAGTGTTGACTTGTTGATCTGGTTGATGGGGCCGGTTAAATCACTGTCTGCACAAACCGCGACGTTAGCCCATCAAAGAATCGAAGTGGAAGACGTCGCGACGGCGGCTTTGAAATTTGAAAACGGCGCGCTGGGTGTGATCGAAGCCACAACGGCAGCCTATCCAGGGATGCTGAAGAAGATTGAAATTCATGGAAGCCACGGTTCTGCATCGATCGAAGAAGAAGACATAAAAACTTGGGAATTTGCGAAGATGACTGCCAAGGATAAGAAAATCGCCGCAGAATTTTCCTCGCGGAACACCACTGGAGGTGGTGCCGCAGATCCGTCAGCCATTGGGCACGCTGCGCACGCCCATCAATTCAGGGATGTTCTGAAATCAATTAAGCAAGGCACCCAACCATCCATTGATGGTGCAGAAGGTCGACGCAGCGTCGAGGTCATTCTCGCGATCTACCAGGCCGCGAAAACTAATCGAGTGGTTCACCTTCCCTTGAAGAAAGATCCGGTTTTAAAACCGAAATAACCAGATCCCGCAGCTCTCGAAAATCTACGTCGTTTTAGCAACTGTTTTATTTTAAATTTCACGTCCAATCCGATTTGCAAAATTAGTATTTATCAGTCGGGCATGCTGGGGAAAAGAGAATTCAATTTTGGCTATTAAGCAGAAACTAATTGCTAAACTAGATTCAGTCATCCTTGGTAAACGAAGGCGGCCGCCGGAGGACCGACACATATTATTTGCGATGGTGATGGCCAGTTTGGTTGCTGGGTTACTGTTCGTGATCGGAACGGATCGGGCGACCAACGTAAAACAGGCTCGTGAACTTGGACGCGGCGCCAGTTTGCACGGCTGGCCCTTAGTTTATTTGCAAAGGGAATTTATTGACGTCCAAGCGTTTTTGGAATCGAACCAACGAAACGAATTTCCCATTCCATTGGATCCCGCGGAAACGCGACAATGGCAGTGGGGCAATTTGGTGCTCGACTTGATGACTGCGGCTCTGATTATATTCCTTTGGTATCGCTTGATGCGGTTTGTCGTGTTTCGCTACGACCGGTGGAAGAAATCCTGGAGCTAGTTTTCTGAGCTTGGCGAGGTCTTGAAATCCTGAGGCGGGATATTGCCGGCCGGTGGTTTCCCCATTTGAATTGTTCATCAGTTCAGATTGGGTGGTGGTGGCGCGGGGTTAGCGGATCAGTTTGTGCCCAAAAATGAGTTAAAATTTGTCGGTTTTAATCTTAAAATCAGGTTCGATTTCTCTTTTCCAATAATTGTATAACTGCGACAATCAAAACAGAATCGAAAATAATTTGGGCAATGGGATGCAGTTACGAACTATCGCCGAATATCTGGCGTTGCAATTAATCTTGAGCTTAGTTCAAGTTTTGCCGATAGAGACTTGCGCCCGTTTTTGTCGTGGATTGGCCTGGCTTGCGAACGATGTTTTCAAGTTCCGTCGTAAAGTCATTGACGAAAATATTCTTGGCGTGTTCCCCGACATGCAGGTTTTCGAGCGTCGAGAGATGTCCCGTAAGATGTGGTATTCACTGTTTCTAATGGGCTGCGAAATTGCACAGGCGCCTCGTAAAATTCACGATTCGAATTGGCGCCGTCATGTCTACATTCGCGATAAAGTACAGATGACCAATTACCTGATCGATTACCGTCCTTTGGTTTGCGTTTCAGGCCATTTGGGAAACTTTGAAATGGGCGGATTCATTACGGGTTTGCTTGGGATGCCGTCTTATACTGTGGCGAGGAAGCTCGATAATCCATATTTAGACGAATTTATTAATAAGTTTCGAGGGCGCAATGGCCAGTTCATCTTGCCGAAAGAGGGCTCGGCACTCGCGATTCAAGAGGTTATCGATAGTGGTGGAATTCTTTGCATTCTTGGTGATCAGCACGCTGGGACCAAGGGTTGCTGGATTGACTTTCTAGGCCGCGCTGCGTCGTGTCACAAAGCGGTGGCGTTGTTTACCCTCTCGGGTAACGCACCGATGATGGTTTCCTATTGCAAGCAGACCGATCGACCACTGCATTATGAAATTGGATGTACGGGTGTCGCGGATCCGCAAGAGTTGTCGGAAGAACTTCGCGATGTAGCTAAGTTGACGCAATGGTATAACGACCGCCTTGCCGATGCGATCTACGATTTCCCTGAGCAATATTGGTGGGTCCATCGGCGTTGGAAGGATAAGCCGGTTCGTAAAACGAGGAAGCAGAAACAGGCGTTGGAAAAGGTAGCCTAGCAACGCGGTGCATTCGTATCGATAATTTATTAAGATAATTTTGTAGTCAGATGTTGGTAACATGTATCCGCAGGTGGAGCGAGCGACTAAGCTTGCTTTCACACGACGCGTGATGCTTTAATTTATTTAACGAGATAGAAAACCGATTTTCCGTGATTGAGTACCGTAGCTTTCTCAATACTGACTCTCCCTGGCTCGTTGACATTTGGCGACAGCAACCCTCGTTTCGCGGTCAGATATCGAGCATCAACCGATCGTTGCTCGATCATCAGGTTTTTGGAAAACCGTACTTTGATTCTCGCGGGTTGATTATCGCGGTTATGCGAGAGGGTCAATCGGTATTCCCAATTGGGTTTGTGCATGCGGGGTTTGACGCAAGGTCTGATTTGTCGGATTTAGATTTTGAAACGGGTATCGTCAGCGTTATCAAGGTCATTCCGGGTCTCTGGCAGGAAGAGGTTGCCGACCAACTTTTTGCTCGGGCGCTTCAATACTTAAGGCAAGCCGGTTCGAAACGCGTCCATTGTGGTTCTCATTTTCCTCACGCTCCATTTTATATGGGGCTCTATGGAGGCAGTCAAATTCCCGGGCTGTTGGCCGAGGATACGGTTGCCATCGACGCGGCGTTGCGCGCCGGGTTTGAGGTGGATGATAAGATTATTGTGATGGAGCGAGGATTGATGGGTTTTCGAACGATCGTCGACCGTGAGCAGATGGCGCTTCGAAGGCGATATCAGATAAATGCGGTTGCCGATCCGATGGAGACTTCGTGGTGGGAAAGTTGTACTTTAGGGATGGCAGAGCGGGATCGGTTCAGCGTGTACGACAAAGCCAATCAAAATGTGTGCGGAAGCGTCCAGTTTTGGGATATGCAGCCATTGGCGAGTAGCTACGGCGTGATGGCTCGCGGGATGCACGACCTCAATGTGCCTGAAGAAATGCGCCGTGGTGGGATCGCGACCTTTCTAGTTGGTGAGTCGTTGAGGCATTTGATGCAACAGGGCGTCGGGCTCGTCGAAGCACAAACGCTTGAATCTGATCAGCCGGCGATTGGAGTCTTTCGAAAACTTGGTTTCGAGGAAGTCGGTCGAGGTCTGTTAATGTCCAAAACGCTCACGTAATTTGGTCGAGCCTTTCTGACTCACAGCTTATTGCCTGCGGCTCAATAGCAGCGGCAGTCCGTCTCCCGTTGGAAAAAACTGGTTTTCTTTCGCATAATCTCGGCGATCGCTCCCGATTGGTTGTGTGCAGATCAACCATGAGGGGGTCACTCAGCAGTAAAATATATGTTGGATTCTATATTTGGTTCGCTCACTGGTATTTGAATCTAACGAAGTTCTTATAAAATCAGGTTGAAGGGTAGCTGGACGATTGCGTTCGAACAAAAAGTTTTCTTTCCACGTCGTTAGCAAACTCCAGGATTAACATAACAATGACTAAAGATAAAGAACCCACACCAGGCCAGGTAGGGGATGGCGAACTGATGATTGAGGCGGTTGGTCTATGTAAGTTTTACGGGCCTTTTGCCGCGGTCAATGATGTCACCTTTTCTGTTCCTCGGCGACAAGTTTGTGCGTTTCTTGGGCCCAATGGTGCTGGCAAGTCAACCACCATGAAATTGTTAACCGGTTTTTTGGCGCCGACCAAAGGGTCAATTGCGATTGCCGGCCACGACATGCAGGAGAACCGCATCAAAGGGAGTGAGCATATTGGCTACCTACCTGAAAACGGGCCTTTGTATGAAGAGATGACTCCGCGGAGTGCACTTTCCTATCTAGGTCGGGCACGTGGACTCAGTGTTGCGGCCAAAAGAGATCGGATGAATTTTGTTGCCGAAAAATGTGATCTGAGCGAAGTTTGGAATAAGCCGATCAGCAAACTTTCACGTGGATTTCGACAGCGAGTAGGAATGGCGCAGGCGCTATTGCACGATCCGGATGTGCTTATCCTTGACGAACCGACGAGTGGCTTAGACCCCAATCAATTGGTCGGAATCAGAAATCTGATTCGTGAGTTAGGTGAGTCAAAGACGGTTCTGCTCTCCACCCACATTTTGCAAGAAGTGGAATTTTTGTGTAGTCGCGTTGTTCTCATTGATCAGGGACGGCTTGTATTTGATGAGTTGATCGGCGAGATGGGTGCGCGAGACGCGATGGAAGAGAAGTTCCATCAATTGACGGGATTCCAACCTCAAACGGTTTCGGCTGCAAAATAGTGTTGAGTCTTGTATTGGTTTGTATTATCTCCGCCGCTTGGGTGTGCTGATAATTTACTTTTTGATTAATGTTTTTGGTTGGAGTGAAACACGACATGTTTCGATGGCACGTTGTTTCCGCTGTATTTGGGCGAAACGTAAAGCAATATTTTTCTGGCCCGTTGGGTTATCTGTTCATTGTTGTCTTTGTGACGATATGCGCCGCGATGGCGTTCAGTCCGCAGTTCTTCGCTGACAATCAAGCGACTTTGGACCAGCTCAGCCTGTACTTCCCATTGCTGTTATTGTTTTTCATACCGGCCATTACCATGTCCGTTTGGGCTGATGAAAAACGTCAGGGAACCGATTCTATCCTGTTCACCTTGCCCGCTTCGGATTTAGATATCTTGATGGGGAAATATCTTTCTGTGGCTGCGGTATACACGATTGCTTTGCTGTTTTCCTTGACGCAGGTGGTCGTCCTGGAAATCCTCGGTAATCCTGACGTCGGCGTGATTGTATCGACTTACATTGGGTACTGGTTAGCGGGATTGGCGCTGCTTTCGGTCGGGATGTTTGCCTCTTCGTTGACTGGCAGTGCGACGGTTGCCTTTGTTTTGGGTTCGCTGTTTTGTGCAGTACCGGTTCTCGTTGGATATTATTTCAACGGGTGGGTGGGGATTGAAAGATTCGGATTTAGCTGGAATTTACGCGACTTTACTTTGGGTTTGATTCCGCTGAGTAATATCGTTTACTTCATCTCCCTGACTGTATTGATGCTTTATTTGAATCTGATTGTGATCAGTAAGCGGCATTGGAGCCGGGGACAGCAGGTCAGTCTGGCGGGTCAATATTTTGTCCGTGCTGCTTCGCTGGGAATCGCTTTAATATCGATTGCTTTTCTCAGCAACAATGCTGTTTCTAGCGTTTGGTCACGCGTTGATCTGACCGCGGAACGATTGTTTACACTCGATCAAGCGACGATGGATACCTTAGAACAGGCTAAGTCTGACGACCGGCGGGTGACGGTTCAGGCATTCATTAGTAAGGATGTTCCGCGAAAATACGTCAACGTAAAGAAACAACTTGAGGGTTTGCTGCGGCAGTACAGTGAATATGGCGGAAACAATGTGGATGTTCGGTTTGTCGATGTTCAGCCCAATAGTGATGCCGCACTCGAGGCACAGCAATTGGGGGTTGAACCTGAAGACGATCGCTCTGAGATTGGTGGAAAAACAGTTGAGCAACAGGTATATCTGGGAGCCACTGTTTCCAGTTCACTCGGCGATGTCACGCTCCCGTTTATTAACGACGATGCATCGATTGAATATGAACTAAGTCGCTCGCTCGCTTCCACCGTGGATAAGAGCAAGCAAATCACGCTGGGCATCCTTGATACGGACGCTCACTTTGGTGGCCCTGTAATCGAAGGCCGGCGGATCCCTTGGTCGTACGCACGGACGCTTGAGGAACTGGAAAAACAGTTTAAATTGAAACGATTGGGCGCTGATGAATTGGGTAGCTACGTTCCTGCCGAAGGGGAGGCAGAGCTACAGACGGAAGAAGAAAAGAGCGCTAAGAAGTCAACCAAAAAAGCTCCAGATGTGTTACTTGTGGCCGACCCGAGCAGTCTTGATGAACCCTCGATGGCAAATTTGATTAGCTATATCGAAGCTGGTCATCCAACGATTCTGTTGACCGATCCGCTTCCCTTTTTCTGGACTTTTCAGAATCCAGTATCGATCGGTGTTCTAAATGCCCCCCAACAGCCGCGGGTGGGGAGTCGGTCGCCGTATTCACAGATCCTGGCGAGTTCCCAAATGCCAAAATCCGACGGAGGTTCGGCGTCTAAATTGATGCGGGCGATCGGTGTTAAGTGGAATAGCGGAGCAGCAGCCTGGGGAGTCGATGACCCTCATCCGGGATTCAAACCGACTTGGCCTGAGTACATTGGTTCCCGTTGGCCAGAATACTACGGCCCACAGGATAAGGCATTTGTATTCATTCGAAATCGCGGCGAAAATAATGCGTTTGACGCAAGTCATCCGATTTCAAGCGGACTCAAAGAATTATTGATGTTCTATCCGGGTTCGATCTCAAAATCGGCGGATAGTGAGTTTGATTTTGTTCCGCTGGTTTCTCTGGGAACACAATCGGGGTCGACGCCTTGGGATCGGCTAACCAAAACTCCGGTTCAAACGAGTCAGTTGCTTGATCCGCGGACAGGTCGGATAACCAAAGAGACGCAACCGGCCACCAGTCAGATCACGATGGATCCATTGAAAGTCCTGGAACCATTCCCTTCCACTCGACTAGATGATGAAGAAAAAGTAATTGCCGCGCGGGTGACCGGAGAAGGTAAAAGCAAGATAGATGTGGTTGTGATTGCCGATATGGATTTCGTTTCGGACTTGTATTATTCACAACAGGAAGCCTTGGGTGAAAAGCTGGACAATTTGTCGTTGCTGCAGAACTCAATTGACATTCTCGCGGGGAACGAAGACTTTGTCGCGTTGCGTAATCGACGCGCCACGCCGCGAACGCTCGAAAAACTAGAAAGCGTTATTGAAGAGTTTCGTTCCGAGCGGGCCCAAAAACAGGAATCAGCGGAAAAGGAAATGCTCTCGGAATTAGAGAAGGAGCAGAAAAAACTCGATGATGCGAATAAGGAAATTCAACAGGACGCTAACATTGGATTCTTTGAAAAGCTGCAGCGAACTTCGCAAGAAGCCTCTGACTCGCAACGCCGTTTCGACTTAAAAACGAAGCGACTGGATCGGGACCTGAAACAGACGATCGCTGAGTTGGATACGCGAGAAAGCCAACAGATATCTAGGTTAGAAAATAAGGCGAGATACTTATCGATCCTGTCGGCACCTCTTCCCGCACTTTTTCTGGGAATCATGGTGCTGTGGTTCCGAAAAGTAAACGAGGAAAAAGGTATTTCGGCGAATCGAAGAGTTTAGGGATCTCCACTAGTTCATTTTAATTTGTGCAGGTGTCCGATCTGCAACGTTAGAAAAACATATCCGATTTTGAGTTGATACGATGAATGAGATAAAAACAACTTGTATATTTTTGGCATTCGCTGCGGTTCTTGCGGCGGTCGCATTGGGTAGCCATTTCGTGAATCAGCCATCTGATTCGAAAGACTTTGAATTAGTCGGAGAGCCATTTTTCGAAAATTTTGATTCGGCGTCTCAGGCTCAGTCGTTAATGGTTTCGGCAGTCGACGGTGAGTCGGGGAGACTGGAACGCTTTGAAGTCAACAATCAAAACGGGTTGTGGCGAATTCCTTCGGAATACGATTATCCTGCGGAAGCCGCCGATCGGCTCGCGACCACCGCATCGTCTGTCATGGGAATCGTGCGGGAATCTCTCGCCGGCCGGTTAAGTAATGAACATGCGAAGTTGGGTGTTCTCGATCCGTTAGCGGATGATATTGAAGATCCCGATGGCGTGGGCAAACGAATCACGCTAAAGGGTGCCGATGACGAAGTGGTAGTCGACTTGATAATTGGTAAGGAAGCCGGAGACATTGTTCTGACGGGTGCGGATGCGCCGTTCGGTAATTCCTCTGGAGAAAAGTATTATTTCGTGCGAAACCCGGAAGAACAACAAACTTACAAGGTGAAGTTGAAAATTGATCTTTCCACTAAATTTTCGGATTGGATTGATCCCGATCTTTTAAGAGTCGACCCGAATGCGGTCACCGCAGTGACGATCGATAACTATTCGCTTGAGGAGGATCAGGCCAGTCCTCTCTCGCCCAATAAGGCGCTTTTTAGGGTGCAGGGTGACAAAATTCAAATGACTCGGGACTCTAATACCGAGGCGTGGAAATTGGATGGGTTGATACCGAACATAGAAGAGTTAGAGACGGCCAAGATAACTGAAATGTTGAGCGTATTCGATCAACTTAAAATTGCCGGTGTTCGGCCCAAGACGAAATACAAAGGACATTTCCTCCTTACCTCCGATTTGAAATTGAACCTCCAGCCTGAGTTTGAAGAGGATAAACAGGGGCTGGGACAGGCGATCCAAAAACTGCAAGCCGAGCTCGACCAAAAAGGATTCAACCTAGCAGGAACCGCGGAAAGCATGGAACTGGTTTCACGCAATGGCGATATTTCGGTCGGTACCGATCAGGGAGTGCTCTACACCCTCAGTGTAGGTGCGGCGTATGATGGCGAGGACACCGAGATTGAGATTGGATCATCTGACGCCGCGGTAGAAGAGGCGACTGAAGATAATGGCGATACCGAAGAGGAGGTCGATGAACCAGAAGTCGAAAATCAAGACAGATACATGATGGTACGTGTCTCTTTCGACGAGAGTTTGATTACACAAAAACCTGTGCCACCGGTCGAACCTGTAACGCCAGTGAAGCCGTTCGGATATTCTCCCGCTCCGGAAGAGACTCCTTCCGATGCGGCGGCTGAAAATGCTCCAGAACAGAAAGAAGATCCAGCGGAAAAACCACCTGAAGAAACCAAGCCCGAGCGTAACCCGGAATTCATTAAGTACGATACTGCCGTCGCGGCTTTGGAGGGGCTCAAATTAGATTACGAACTTGCCAAGACCCGGTTTGAAACTGAAACGATAGAGTATCAAGAAAAGGTTTCGGAGGGAAAAAAACTAGTCGCAGAATTGAACGAGCGTTTTGGAGATTGGTACTATGTGATTAGTGGCGACAATCTAAGTACACTCCAATCCGAGAGAAGTGACTTAGTAAAAACAAAGCCGGCGCCCCTCGGAGGCGCGCCCGCGGGAAGACCAAATTTATCTTTTCCGAATCTTCCGATCCCTCCGGCACAGACCGATCCACCAACCTCAGGCAGTGACCAAGGCAAGCCAGTTAAAGACGCCACCGAGTCGGCGAAGGAAGCGCCAGCCGACGATCCCGCCGACGAGGGTGGTTCGAGCGAAGGTGAGCCGGACAGCGGTTCGGCGGGTCCGGAAACCGATGCCACTGGTGAATCAGGGAAAGAGGATGTGACGGGTGGATCTGGTAACGAGAAGGCGACACCGCTGAAGCCCATGGAATCCGAGGAGTCGGCAGTAAAACCGTTAGAAAGTCAGCCGGCCCAAGGAACAGACGAACCTAAGGGTACAGAAAGTGAAAACTCGCCGGAGTCGAGTCCTGCGCCCAAACCAGAGATCGAAAAAGCAGTGAAATAGCAAGACTTGCCTCGGCAACCAAAGTGGTGCCGGCGTTTGCTCATTTGCTTGTAAGATTTAAGATGGACATACTGTGTCTATTTTTTTTCGTTGAAAATTAGCTGCCACGATACCCCGAACTTATCGTTGATCCAGGTGAATTTCTCAGCAAATGGATATTCGGCGAGCGGCATGAGGACCGAGCCGTTCTGCGAGAGTCCCTCGGAAAGTGTTTCGATTTGCTCCGATGCGTCACAGGTTAGGAAAAATGAAGTCGAGTTTGAGAACGTAAAATCGTGCTCAATTGGACTGTCAATGAAGATGACCTCCTGGCCACCTATCGAGACGTGGGCTTTCTGAACTTGCCCATTGGACGGCCCCGTTTCGTATTGAACCATCGACGTCACTACGGTTCCCGGGATCAAATCAACATAGGTTTGAATTGCTTCGTTCGCATTACCCTCAAACATCAGAAACGTATTGAGCTTGGTCATTTTTGTATCTTTCATGCCGAGATCGTTATCTGAACTCGTGGGAGCGTGCGCTCTCTTGGACCGGTTTAATAGGAAATAGCGGCTCGGTTCAAAGCGACCCCTGCCGGTGCCGAGAAATGTGTGTCGATCAAAATAATGGGATCCTCAATTTTATTGTGGCGAAAAGTTAACATCTACCTGATTCGTGGAGATTTCGGAACAAAATTGACTCAGTCAGGCGAAAACGCAACCCTAATTACACTCGTTCAACTAGTTATGGCAGATTTGGGATTATTGAATCTAGAACTCACTTTCCGCCGTTCGTAAGCTAGATTTTATCAGACCCATAGTTTTCGAATCAAGATGACATGAATTTTATAGCGATTGCTAAACGTATCGAAAAACAAATTCCCTACGCGGATGCGTTGGAAGTTGCAAGAATGTGCACACTGATGTGCGGTGCGGTTCGCGATACTTCTACTCTCTCTGACGAGAAAAATTTTCTTGAAATTTGGGATGAAGTAAATCTTCGACTTCAAGCGGCGACCGATCAGCATGTCGCCGTGAGCGAAGAACTTGAGGCGTTAACCAATTCAGACCCACACGATTTCTCGTCTGAACAGATTTGGGTGCTGGTTCGATCGATCAAAGTTCAAAATCAGTTGCTGAGACTCTACGTGGGTGATCCAAGTCTCGAAATGGGATAGCCCCGCGTTCCCGATTTGCTGCGATGAATGCAAAATTGGGAACCGCAGGCATGTCAGTTAAATCCGTGAATGACGGCGGTGTCTGGTCAGTGAATTTTTTAATGCCGGCGATCTAACTCGAACCTCCCGTGATCATCCGATAAGATTCCTTGGAACTTTGTTACGTTTATTCAAACGATAAACAATGTGGCGACCTTAAAGTAAATCAGGATCCCCAGAATATCGACGATCCCAGCCACGAAGGGCGTGCTCATCATGGCCGGATCCCAGCCCAATTTTTCGAACAAGAGAGGCAGGACTGAACCGGTCAATGTGCCACAGATAACGACCAACAAAAGGGTCAGTGGAACGACAAACAGCGAGGCGGAGAGAAACGTCTCTGACGCAGGCACAAAGAAGATGGAGGCGACCAGTCCCATCGCTGCCAACCCAGTGCCCAGCAACAAACCCATGATCAGCTCCCGAACAACCACCCGACCCCAATCACTCAATGAGATATGACCACGCGAAAGTGCGGTAATAATCAAGGTTGCACTTTGGCTGCCGGAGTTGCCACCGCTACTGATGACCAACGGAATAAACAAAGCCAGCCAAACCCATTCCTCGATTTCGGCTTCATACTCTTGAATTGCGAAGGCGGTTAGCAAGGCGAAGAAGAATAGAATCGACAGCCAAATTCCCCGCTTCCACGTGAGTGTGAACACAGAGGTCCGCAAATAAGATTCATCCAGCGGATCGACCGCACCGAAGCGGTGGGCATCTTCGGTTGCCTCTTCCTGGACAACATCAATGACATCGTCATGGGTAATGATGCCCAATAACTTGTGTTGATTATCTACCACCGGAATGGCTAATAAATCCATTTTGGCTACTTGGTTGGCGACATCTTCTTGGTCATCCATAACATCAACGGTTACCAAATTGGTATCCATGATTTGGTGAAGCGGTGTCTCCGGTTGCTTCATACCTGTCAATAACTGCCTGGCCGAAACAAGTCCACGGAGGTGATCTACCTCGTCGACGATGTAGAGGTAATAGATCGTTTCGTAATTTTCGCTCTGGCGGCCAATCTCGTTAAGTGCCTCGCGGATGGTTAGCGATTCACTCAATTTTGCGATTTCTGTCGTCATGACGGCGCCAGCAGTCCCTTCGGGATATTGGCTGAGACGTTGGAAATCACGACGTTCTTCGACGGGTAATCGCTCGAGAAGTTCCGCGAGCCGATCTTCGTCGAGTTCTTGAAGCAAATCGACACGATCGTCCGGCGGAAGTTCCGCCACCATCGAGGCGACCGACGCAATGGGTTGGGACGCGAGAATTTCGTACTGTTTGTCTGTGCCAAAAAACGAAAAAATATCGACGCGAACTTCCATTTTGCCATGCTCAATCACCTGCCAGGATTCGCTTGGGCTAAGGCCGGCCATGAATTCTGCTGCTCTTGCCGGATGAATCGCTTCACAGAAATCACGCAAACCCTCGACGTTATCCGCCGAAAGCATTTCGCGTAATTCAGGTAAGTAAAGCGTATTGATCATCGAGATGATTTATTTCGGGTCCGTTGGAATGTCCTGTGAAGGATGCAAGCCAAGTGAATCTGAAGTTCGGATGGACGCGGACGTGGCATGTTTTGGTGGGCCAAGCCAACGTTGAATTATGTTCAATCGAACCATGATTGAACACGCCCGTTTTCTGTGGCAGCCCAAACTGGAGGAAAAAAGGTTGAAATGTAGCGATAAAAGAAAATGTAAAGGGAGTCTCGGTTGGTCCAATACGATCCAGATTAAGAATGAGATAAGCCCTTGGTTTCGGATTCCCCTCTCAGGGCGTGACGCAACCTTAGACACCATCGTCGATTTGTGGTTTGGTGAAATTGAAATATTCACCGGTTGGCGATGAGAATATCCAGTTCCTGTTTGAGTTTGGGTAGAATCTCGTCGTAGGCAAACGCGCCCAACGCGACGGTGCCCTTCTTTAGATTGACGACCTTCGGCCCACACCAGAGGCCGAGATCGGCGTCATCGGTTTCACCCGGACCGTTAACACGGCATCCCATCACGGCAATGGTAATTGCATGATCCTTGGCATACTCGGTCATCGACTTTACTTGTTCCGCGAGCTCGACGAAGGCTTCATTTTCGACCCGCGAGCAACTTGGGCATGAGATAATGTTGAGGGAGTTTGAGTTAAAGTCGACGACGCTACGAACGCGCCCGGCATAAATATCGGCGATGATCCCCTGCCCTGCCGCGATCTCTTCTCCCTTTCGCGCGTTGGGAACGGTTAACGAAACGCGAACGGTATCACCGATACCCTTGCCAATGAGCTGCTCAAACGCAATTCTTGTTTTAATGACACCATCGGGAGGCATGCCCGCTTCGGTGACCCCTAAATGAAGAGGAATCTCTGGACGTTGGGCCGCAAATCGTTGGTTGACCTCGACCACCTTCGATGGATCGGAATCCTTCAGAGAAACACAGTAGCGTGTGAAATCAAGTGAATCTAGAAACGCGCAATGTTCGAGTGCACTTTCGAGCATGGGGGTGATTGAATCGGAGGGATCGTACTTTGATTTCTTTTCGGGATCCACTGAGCCACAGTTCACGCCAACGCGCATTGCACAGTCATGATGTTTTGCAATTTCGGCGAGAAAGCGAACTTTGTCTTGCCAGGGTTTCTCGGTTTCGTGATGATATAAATGGCCGGGGTTGTACCGGATCTTATCGACATGTGGCGCGACGATTTCGGCAAGTCGGTAATTTTCCTGGAGATCAACCGAGAGATTGGCTGTCGTTTGGGATCGAATCTCCGCAAGTGCGGCAGCATCCTTCTTACTATCGACTGCAATGCGAATTACGTCAGCTCCAGCGTCGTGCATCAGTTGAACGAGCGCGACGGTTGCTTCGACGTCAGTTGTTTTTGTCGCGGTCATTGATTGGACTGCAATTCGATTGCCGTTCCCAATCACGACTGAACCGATTTTGACTCCGCGTGTCTGATTTCGTTTGATGTCTACCACAAATATGCCTTTTCACGAAAACGTTGTCTTGAAGCGAAAAACCGTCAATCTCGCGACTACCCCGATGGATCGTTTCCACCGTCGCTGGGAAAAATGGGGCGCATGGGTTAACTTATAAAAATCCTCGCGTGTCTGAGACCCATTAGTGATCTCGCAATCCCCGGATTCCTATTTTAACCGAAATATCTTGTTTTGACTTCACCCTTTCCCCGTCTCAATATTGTTTTGCACCAGCCCGAGATTCCTGGCAACACAGGCGCTGTGGGCCGTACGTGCGTCGGAATTAACGCAAAATTATGGCTGGTAAGGCCGCTTGGTTTCCGCGTCGACGAAAAAAGTCTTCGCAGGGCCGGACTTGATTATTGGCAACATCTCGACTGGGAAGTCGCCGATCACTGGGGTGATCTGGTAGATCGTATCGGAGACACGAGGATTTGGTTTTTCTCACGATTCGCGACACGCAGTTACGCCGAAGTCGAATATCAAACGGGCGATACGTTGGTCTTCGGCAGCGAAACCTCTGGATTGCCAGAGAAACTGACGACCGGAAATGCGGACCATCTACTGAGGATTCCGACTACGCAAAATATTCGAAGTCTTAATTTGGCGACGAGTGTGGGTGTTGCGGCCTTTGAGGCTGTTCGCCAGTTAAGCGCCGGCGATCTTTAGACGTAAACTACCGATCGCGATAAATCTAACGGGCGTTCATCCGGACAATTGATCGTCTTGGAAAGCCATTTTCCCTATACGTTTTAAACGTTCTGAGGAAATTCAAGAAAATTTGAATTTGGTCTCGACACTGTACCTCGTTTCGCTAGTATATCGGTGCGGGGTGGAGCAGCCCGGTAGCTCGCGAGGCTCATAACCTCGAGGTCGCAGGTTCAAATCCTGTCCCCGCAACTTGTTTTTCCAGTAGCGAAACTGGAAGACCGCCAAGTTAAAGCAAAGGCCGATGTCACATGACGTCGGCCTTTTTTCGTTTCTTCGCCGAGTTTTGCCGTTTCTGTAATAACGCGCTTGTCTCGGAGTCTCGATCTCATCCTAAAGCGCGACTTTGGACCCGGCCAACCCGCTGCCGAATTCTGACCCAATTTGGCCAAAACTCTCACTTGTCTCTGACTCTCGCGCCGCTTGGGTTATCAGGTGTTGCGACCGCTCAATCGGTCCGTTTATACATAGTTGCTTCCGGTAAGCAGTTTGCCAAACCCTGCGCGTTTTCAAACCGAGTTATGACGAGCAAGCGAGATTCCGGGCAATTCCTGAAAACTTTGGCTTCCACGGCGAACTGGTATTTTGAATTCCAAGATGGCAAACTGGACGTGCGGCACGGGAAAGAAGTTGGATTGAGCGGGTCCCGCAGCAAATCCGGGAAATCGAACGTTTGCCGGGTCGAAATTGGCAGCCTTGATCCAGC
>JAPKBL010000171.1 GCA_028823415.1 Mariniblastus sp. | reverse complement strand
ATCGCGAGTTAAGGGATCGCGAGTTAAGGGATCGCGAGTTAAGGGATCGCGAGTTTAACGATGGAGATTGTAGAATTCGTGTTTATGGGGGTGATTGGTGTCTGCTGAGGTAGTGGCCAGCCAAAAGTGAGATTCCAAGTCATCCGGTCGTTACTAAATGGGTTTGATTTTGTTATTTTGAGGAAAACTCGTTTGGCTTGGCCAAATTAATTTAGATCGGCCTGTGGACTGGGGAATTCGGTTAAATTTCTACACCCCGTACGGCTAGGCTATGAACAAGAGGGCGATCGTTTGCCACAACGGTACTTACCCAAAACCCAAAACCAAAAAGAGTGTCAGATGACTAGGACTCGGTTTGCGAACTCAGAATACAAAGTTAATTTACTTTCGATTCAACCACGCTCGAACAATCGCCGTTTATGGTTTCTTTCCTCCAAGGCCTTAGCGGCCCCGTTATATGGGATTGCGGCCTTGTCGTTGGTCCTCTTTTACCTGGTCGGGAGTTTGAATGCCGACGATTGGCCTCAGATAAATGGTCCAGCTCGCAATGGGGTTGTATCTGACACAGTGCTGTTGAGTCAGTGGCCATCCAATCAACTCAAAACTGTGTGGACGCGTAAAATTGGACAGGGGAATTCTGGGCCGGTGTTGGCTGGTGAAAAGTTGTATATTTTTCATCGACCGGGGAAAAATTATTTGGTTGAAGCCCTCGACCGGAACACTGGCGCTGTGCTTTGGAAACGAGAACTTCCTGCCGAGTACACCGGTGGAGTCGACGGAGATCTGGGGCCAAAGAGTGTCCCCTTGGTTTATCAAGGCAAGATTTTTCTCGTCGGCGCAGAGGGCAATCTGTTTTGTCTTGACGCTGAGAATGGAGATTTGAAATGGAAAAAGGAGCTCTTGAAAATCTACCGCGCCCAACCAGGATATTTCGGCGTTGGTTCATCGCCAATCATTGTCGATGATCGGCTCATCTTGAACGTCGGCGGTCGCGAAGCGTCTGTAGTTGCGTTAGACGTTAATTCGGGCAAAGAAGTCTGGAGAGCGTTTGATGACGATGCGAGTTACTCCTCACCGATCGTAGTTGGGCTGGGGAAAGTTCGTGTTGTGGTTGTCGTAACGCGGTTAAATTTGATCGGTATAGAGCCACTGACGGGAAACGTATTGTTTAAGACGCCGTTTGGCAAATCTGGACCGACCGTCAACGGTGCGATACCTGTGCTCGTGAAGAATGAGCGAGGTTCGTTTCTATTTGTGAGCGCCGCGTACGGTGTGGGTGCGCGGTGGTATCGAGTTTCTGCGGATAAGATTGAAACGGTTTGGGAAAACGACAGTTCGTTTTCCAGTCAGTATTCTACTCCTGTTGAATTTAACGGTTTGCTATTTGGAACGGCGGGGCGAGAGGACTACGGAAATGGATCGTTTCGTTGCTTCGATCCCGCGGATGGTAAAGTTATGTGGGAGCGTGCGAAGTTTTCTGTAGGGCACACGTTATTGATTGGGAAACATCTTCTGGTTCTCGATTGCAAAGGTGGAATTCATGTTTTAAAGGCAAGTCGAAGCCAATTTGATCGAATTTTCACGGGACGTCTTTTTGACGGCGAGGCGCGTTCGATGCCGGCGATTTCTAATGGTTTGCTTTACGCGCGATCCAATGCCCGAGGCGGTGAGGGTGAGCTGAAATGCGTGGTGATTGGGAAATCACGCTAAATCTACCACCTTGGATGAATAACCGCCGAACTCGCGATAAAACGCGATTGGGAAGACTCTGCGACTGACTGCGGGTAAAAGCGGACCAAACCGTTTTATCCAGTTCATTGCCGCGGGCTCCCCGTCTTGGCTAAAAACTTCCGGTTGTAATGGTTGTGATGCGACAATTAGGGCAGAGCGAGTTCAAATTTTTCGCACCGTCAAATGTTTGTGACGTACGATTAAGTGAAGTTTTCCGCAAGGACGGGAAATTGGCTTCTCCAGCTTGGGAGACAAGGCAATCAAACTGTTACAAACCATAGCGACTTTAAATGTTCAGCTGAATATAAAAAAAAGATTTAGAAATCTCTCCCCTTGATCCGTTTAGGGTTTATATTTTTGCAGCGAAAATTGTCTTCCCCAGCTTGGGAGGCAGAACAGTCAAACTGATACAACGTTAGAAAACAAGAATGTTCCCTCAAGAAATGTCATCGATAATCTTTGTTGGCGTATGGTCTTTGACCAGCGTCGGCGTGGGATTGATCAGTGGCTTTCTGATTGGACGGCTCTACACGTTAGGGAATGAACCCCGGAAAATCAAGAAGAACCGGGAAGCGACGATGAGTGCTTTGGTGGAAGTGATGAACAGTACCCACCAACTCAACGAGGACGTTGATGTTCATAACGTCGCTCTGCAGACGGCAAAAAAAGAATTGGAAAACATTGAAACTGAGACTCAATTTGAGTCACTTCAGACCACGCTGGTTGACAACATAGTACGCGTGGTTTCATCCAATCGACGTTTAGAAAACGATCTAATCGTCTCTCGGTTTAAGCTTGAAAACCAAGCTCAGGAAATCGATCGCACCCGTCGTGAGGCGAGGACGGACGCTTTATGCTCCGTTGGCAACCGGAAGGCCGTGGACGAAAATTTACAGTTTCGCATTTCTCGATACGACAACAAAGGAAATTCCTTTGGATTGATGTTGATCGATATTGATCATTTTAAACGAATCAATGATACGTTTGGTCACAAAGCGGGCGATGAGGTCCTGACGAGTATTGCTTTAGCGTTGCAAGAGTGTGTTCGACCGAAAGATTTCGTCGGACGCCTAGGTGGTGACGAATTTGTCTTAATATTAGAAGAATTGACTGAGGAAACCGCCGAGTTGGTGGGGAAAAGGATTCGCGCAGCAATCGAGCTTTATGATTTCAGTATTAATTCACTGGGTCAGTCGACAGTCGTGACAATGAGTATGGGGCTTTCGGTTGTTGCTCCAGGTGACACCGTGGCGACGCTTTATGAACGTGCCGACAGGGCACTCTATAAGTCCAAGCAGCTGGGCCGTAATCGCCTTAGCACGATTACCGAGAGAACTCTTAACTTGACCGCTGAGGCTTCTAGTCTTAGCAATGTAACCAACGTTATTTCTTATGAAGCCTTTAAGGCGTCTTTTGCGGATACCAACCTAGAAACTTAAATCGCTGAATTAACTTTGGTGTGCCGGTCAGTAAGTGGCGTCTAGTTTGTCTTTGTCCAAAGAAATTTTATAGCGAGACAGGTTGTCTGACGATTCAGTGGAACCTCTGATTTCGTTAAGTAAAAAAGCGTGGGTTCAGTCTGAAAGTAACGTGTTTTGATTGAGATTAGAAATTTTTCGAAAGCCTATGACGCTACTCTCGCTGTGGATGATCTGACGGTTTCGGTCAAGTCCGGCGAGATACTTGGTTTGATCGGAAGGAATGGCGCTGGAAAAACGACTACCATGCGGGCTCTGAGTGGAATTATTCCGTGTGGATCTGGGGACTTTATTGTCGATGGTTTTTCGCTCCACCACGCACCGCTGGAAGTCAAACGGCGGACGGCCTATGTCGCCGACGACCCCCAATTGTTTAGTGATCTCACTGTTGAGCAGCATCTTAAGTTTCAGGCCAGTATCTATGGAATTAAGAAACCCGCTGATGAGATCGGTCAGCTTCTGGAAATATTTGAGCTTGAACCGAAACGGCACTGTGCAGCCTCGACATTGTCGCGAGGCATGCGTCAGAAGTTAGCCATTTGCTGTGCCTATCTACAAGCGCCGAGTGCGCTTTTGCTCGACGAGCCGATGACTGGATTAGACCCACATGCAATCCGTGTTCTCAAAGACACGATTGTCAGTCGTGCTGCCCAAGGCTGTTCAGTCATAATTAGTTCTCATTTATTAGCGATGGTCGAAGATATCTGTAGTCATATTCTGATCCTGGATAGCGGGAAACGCTGTTTTTGGGGGAGCAACGGTGAGTTTAAGGATAGATTCGCCCAATCCGAAAGTGCGGAAGCGAACACGCTGGAGCGTGCGTTCTTCTCGTCGCTCAACGAACTCGGGCAGGATCTAAAGTCGGTCGTAAAGGCCAATTCCGGTCACGCTGACGGAGCCACACACAAAATTGAATCCGCAATTCAAAAATAAAGCAAGATACAACGAGTTGAATTATGGATCGAATTTTTCCAAGAGAGCTTAACCAACTGTTAAGCTTAAGATTCAAAGAAAAATTGAAACGCTGGCTTGGCGGTTTTCGGTCTCCACGTCGGCGTTGGATCGCTGGCGTCGGAATTGTTCTCGGTTTTATCTGGATATCTCAGGCCGTCATAGGGATTCTGTTTCGAAGAGCTGCGGAACACCAATCCATGGTTCAGTGGATGGCTTTTGGTTTGACGTTGTATGTCGTTTGGCAACTTTTAAAAACAGTGACGCGTAAACAGTTCGAACCCCATGAGTGGACACCTGCAGAAAAAGAATTTCTGCTGACCGCTCCGATTCCGAGGCACCAATTGGTGACTTACCGTCTTACGGCGATCGCGACCGGGACGTTGATTAAAGCTCTATTTGTGTCGATCGTGATGATTCCCGACCTTGAGATATGGCCGGTCGGAGTGGCCGGGCTATTTTTGGGACTCTTATTTGTCGAAGTTATCAGAGTAAGTTTTGAGCTGATCTTTTTCGGACTCGGGCCTAAACTTCGATGGGTCTGTCGTGCATCGGTTTTATTGGCGCTCCTGTGTCCAATCGCAGTCGTGTGGTACCGGACGCTATTGGCACTGAGCGAAACACCGGTGCATGATGTTCCGATGTCGATCTTATTATTTAAAACAGTTTTAAGTCAAATGAACTCGCTGGCGAATTCGGCTGTTGGTGTCGGTGTTCTAAGTCTCATGGCGGGTTTCAGTGAAGCGATCTTTATGCAGTCCCTTACTGGGACTGGATTGATGAATTTCGTCAAAGTTTTGTTGCTGACGAGTGCGGGGTTGATTCTGGTTTATAGGCTCGATGAGTGGTTCTTGTCGCGCACCAAATTGCACGAAGAACTAGCTGTGCGGAAGGGAAGATTCAATCTCACGATTGGTCTGGTAAACCGGGTTGCGAAACCGGTTCCAGTTCGCGTGCCGCTTCGAATCAAAGGAATGGGTGCCGTCGCCTGGCGGCAATTGGTAAGTGCCTATAACTACCGGATGACACTGGCTATTAGTTTGGGGATTCCGGCAGTCTTGTGCTGGTGTCCGTTGTTTTTAGATTCTAATCCTGAAGCTACGCTAATTAGTGTTGTGGGGGGGTTGCTGTTCTACTCATTTCTCTTGCTTCCCTCGGCGCTGGTCTTGGATTTCCGCAGAGATCTTGATCGGTTCGAGGTCCTTAAGTCACTCCCGGTGGGGACTATCTGGATCGCGCTTGGGCAATTAGCTGCGCCTGTGTTACTGGCAACTGGCTTCCAAACAGGCGTGTTGTTAATAGCAACGCTTTTTAGCTCTATTATTTGGCCTCAGGCCTTGCTGGCAGCATTGATGTTAGTTGGATTCAATCTACTGATTTTCACGGGAGAAAATCTAATCTTCCTGTTGTCCCCGTATCGAAGAAATCAAGAAGGACTAGATGTTTTTATTCGGACTGTCCTCACGTTCACTGGAAAAGGGATAGTGTTTGCAATTGCTGTCAGCGGTTTGATGATTTGGGCCACGCTCTCGGTTGTAATTGTCAGCAGCTTTAGTTTAACCGTGGGATGGGCGGTAGCGTTGTTTTGTGGAGGCCTCTGGGCGATGATTGCGGTCGTCGAGGCTGTTCTGTTAATTGGCGTGGTTCGGCTATTCGATAGATTTGATCCGAGCCAAGATTGCCCAGTGCTTAGCTAAGCTTCATGCATCGTTCGCCTGTGGATCACCAGTTCGATCAATTCCAGAGATGATCGCGTGAAGTGCGTAAATTCTGCCGAGACTCACTGCGCCAATGCAGATAGGCGACGTCACTGTTAGTCGCTAAGATCGGGAGAGGCTGCCTCAGGCCCGCGGAAACCAAAATTAGGCACCGCAATCGGTACTGTTTTGCCAACCTGGCGAGGTATGACGCACGTGAGTTGATAGGGTACCTCGACCCAATAGGTCTCGATCGTGGCACGTCTCGATACTTTGCCTTGTAGACCGGTTGGGTTCAGAAACGGTGGATTCCATGGCTAGTTGGAGGGCCGCGGGTTCTCAACTAGTTTAGGCTCGTTATCTGGAAATTTAGCGTCGATCAAGGTTTTTCTCATCCAAGGCGCTGACCAACCGTCCGCCGGATTCAGTCTTTGCGAAAAACGAGAATATTCGAGAATCGTGAGTCGGTGCGTCAATTTGAATTTCGACGTCAATCTCAGGTAAGAGTGTCTTAATCAAGTCGACCCACTCGACGATTAAAGAAACGCCATTTTCAAGCATTTCGTCGAGACCCAATTCGTCGACCTCTTCAGGGGTTTGAATTCTGTAAGCGTCAAGATGCAAAAAGGGAATCCTCCCCTCGTGTGGTACACAGATGGTAAACGTTGGGCTCACGATTTGGCCAGGCTCGATTCCAAGGCTAAGCCCAATTCCCTGAGTGAGGCGTGTTTTTCCTGCACCTAGGGTTCCGTTTAAACCTATCAGAGTTCCGGAGGTGATTAATTCGCCGATCGCACGACCAATGTCGACTGTCTTTGATTCCGATTCGGAATGAATAATCAGGGAGGGTGTCTGTGGATTCATTGGCTTCTTAGTGGACATACCCGCGTGGACTCAAAGTTTGAAAAACGCCTTGGCTGTTAAAAATACGCAGACCGGACTGTTCTTCGGTGACAGTGCCAATATCCGTTAAGGGGCACGGGATCATGGGGTCCGCTTTGATTTGTTCATATACATCAGGAGCAATGGTGAGAATGAGTTCAAAATCTTCGCCATCGAAAAGGGCCCCGTCAAGCTGTGCTTGGGGATCGGCTGTTTTAAGAGCGTCTGAAATCGGAATATTATCCGCTGTGAGATCGATCCCAACCCCGCTCGCTTGTGCCAGCAACTGAAGGTCAAGCGAAAGTGAATCGCTGGCATCCGTGGCGCCATGGATTTGATAACGTTGGGCGAGGTAGTTTGATAAGTCGATTCGAGGTTCAAAAGAAAGGTGTCTACCCAGGATGCTTCCTCCGAAGCTACCCGAGACAATAACTCTGTCAGACAACTGCGCACCGTTGAGATTCCATCCTGTTGTCGAGGGGGAACGTTGCCCCATCAGAGTTACGCCAACCACAAGTTTTCCGGCCCACTTGTTAGTGTCTCCACCGACAATCGAAACATTGTAATTCGAGGCAATTTCGAAAATCCCTGAACACAATCGTTTAGCATCAGTAATTGAGAAATGGTTGGGAAGAAGTAAGGTCACCAGCGCGTGGGTAGGGGATGCCCCCATGGCGGCGATATCACTGAGGTTTACCGCGAGCGATTTTCGGCCGATCAGTTCCAAGGAATGAACTGACGTGTCGAAATGGGTGCCCTCGGCGATAGTGTCGGTGGTGACGACGGTGTGCATCTCTGAGCCGCGAATAACCGCGGCGTCATCGCCGATCCCGATCAGCAAATTTTCAACCGGTTGAGACACAGATTCGTGATCGCGCAACCATTTGTGGAAATCGTGTTCCATAACAACAAAATAAATCGAAAGAAGGGGATTCGCTTAGCTCGTAATCAATGCGATTGAGGTCAACCCGTTCCGCGGATCGCAAACGACAGGATTCAGAGCATCGTAATTAGAAATGCTGAACAATTCCAGCATACTTCGATGGATGAATGCTTCGATGGATGAATGCTTCGA
>JAPKBL010000255.1 GCA_028823415.1 Mariniblastus sp. | reverse complement strand
TTGAATCGGACGATTGAATCGGACGATTGAATCGGGTCATTACTCGCAAGATGCCCAGAGACCCCGGTAATTTCCATCCGGCTGTTCGTGAACCCAATTCTGGCCACAATTGCTGCATTGGTAATAGCTTACGTTTAAACCGCAAGAAATGGTGCCGGCCGGTTCATCCGTTAATTTTAAAAACTCGTGATTCTTGAGTTTGATAAATAAACTGTAATCTTCTCCTACGGACTTAAACGCACCCGTTGGCATCACATCACATTTCTGACAAGCCATTTTTTTCCTCTTGGGGAAAGTGCTATTCAAGCAACATAGCGATTGCCTAAAAAACTAGAGATCGTGTGAAAGTGCATCAACTCGGGCGACTAGAATCCACGGCAACGCTTTTAGTCTAGCAAAGACAAGCACGTCGGTCTCGTCCATCACAAACCCCGAGGTCGTCCCCCGCACTGCATGGCTTTCGAGTTCGGGAATCCCCAAAACACCAAGTGCTTTGGTCTTATTTCCGCTCATCGAAAGCGCTGACTTGCGACCCTTCTCCTCTGAGCTCACCAAGACTCTCCCCAATTCATCTAGCAACCATGTCTCCTTCACTCCAGCAACTTCGGGCATCTCCATCTCATCAATGACGGTATCCATCGAAATATCCAGTCCTGCCACGCCGAGCAACTTACCGGAACGATCATAGATTGGCTGGTTGCATGGCATTAGGTAACCCGTTCCCGAGGCATCCGGATAAATATCCCCCCAGTTAGCGCCATGTTTCGAAACCACCGAAACATACCAAGGTCTTTTTCGCGGATCGTAATCTGGAGGATATTGTTCATTCGCGGGATAATTGATCATCACACCAGTCTCGAGGCCAACGTAAGCCCAATGAATCGGCGTGCCTTGTCTGAGAATCGCATCCGCGGTATTTTTTTCAAGTTCGCTTGCATCAATGCGTGCACTTCGAAGCACCGCATCCCGAAGCGCATACTTAAGTCCTCCGAGTTGAAACACTTGACTCTGTACGGCATCAAGCTCAACCTCAGGTGCTAAGACGACGACACAATTATCGAAACTGGCGCGCTGCTGATAACGTTGAACTTGAACTAGATCGCTTGGAGCATTCGCCCCTTTGAGATCGACAGGCTGATAGAATAGATACGGATCGGCCTGAGCGTGCTCGAGTTGTTCGCGACTAGATGTCGCAATGCCCTCCAGCAATCCTTCCACTCGAAAAAGCAGTGAGTCAAACTCATGAACTCTCTGATTAACCTTCGCAACTAGATCGGCAAGCGTTTGACCTCGACTGGATGAAATACGCTCTGCCTCAAGACCACGATACAAGCTAAACGTTGAAATGCCCGCAGCCATGGAAATGACAATCAGAAGTGTCGACATCACCGTGATAGGATGACGCTGAACTCGACGCCACAAGGAACGCACCAGATTGTCGGGCCTCGCGTGAACTTCTTCACCGTGAACGTACCGTCTTAAATCATCCGAAAATTCTTGGACGGAAAGATAACGATCCACAGGATCTTTCGAAGTTGCCCGATTCACGATCGCTTGTAATGCCAGAGGAACAGGCGCACCGTGCTGCGCTTCAGAAAATGAATCGCGGGCACCCGACGATACTTTGTCGAGCAATTCATTCATGTTTTCAATTTCACGCGGAGCCGTAAATGTGAGCATTTCGAACAGAACCATCCCAAGTGAAAACTGATCACTCTTGGGCCCAACACCCTTCCCACCAGCCTGCTCGGGAGACATATATTTCGGCGTGCCCATCATGGCACCAACTTGCGTTTTCATTCCCTCACTACCAGCGGAAATACCAGCGGAAATACCAGC
>JAPKBL010000254.1 GCA_028823415.1 Mariniblastus sp. | reverse complement strand
CACGCTCAAGTTTTCGTTCAGGCCGCATCTCCAGTCAGTCCGCATCTCCAGTCAGGCCACATCTCCAGTCAGGCCGCATCTCGTATCCAAGACTTAATGACCCTTGCCGCGGCATCCGGATCTTTTTCGATCAGTTGGGTCAATCGTATCTCCGAGTCGGAGAGAGTTTCTGTGTCATTGATTGGACTGGCGTTCGAGCCAGAGTCCTGACGGACCCTAGGGTGTTGATTCGTGGAGGTGTTTGGATTTGGATCGGAGTTTCTTGTGACCGTCACAAGCAGAATCAGGCCCACGAATAGAACGACGCCCGAAGGCCAGTTTTCAATTGCGATTCTTTTTACGCGGTTCTCCATTGACTCAACTGGAACCGTCATGGCTGGGATTAAGTTAAACGCGATTTCGTCTTGGCATTGAATGGTTGGCGTTGCGGAGAGAGTTGATTCAACTTTCTTCGTTATTTCGGATTTAAGTTCCTTAAACTGTGCGTCAAATTTTTCTTGATCCAAGCCGGGCGGTTGTTTACCATCGGAAGCCAAATTGGCTTGCGGAGGTTCAATGCGGTCGATTACGAGATTTTCTGGCACATCGATGGAAATCGAAACGACCTTGGTTAATCTGCTATTGGCCGCACCGCCGTTGGTTTCAGTCGTTGGCTTTGACCAGTTAGCGGTGTCAATTCTTACCACGCTGTTTGCGCCGGCTTGAAGAATTCCAGGGTTATAGGGTCCTAAATCCAGAGGTTGAGAGTTCGCTGATTTCCCTGTAGAGGCAGTGATCGGAGTTGGCTGTTGAATGGTAACCGCTACCGTTGCCTTGATGTGAGGATAGATGGCGAGGGCTTCATTGATTCGGGATTCGCAATGACGTTGTGTCTCGGAGACGTCGGTATCGAGGGTGGCAACATTACCGTCCTTTGGCCCGCCTGAATCGTCGTGAATCAGGCCTGTCTTGAGGTCGATCATTACGATGTCTTCTGAATCGACGCCAGCAGCAACCCGGACGATCGCTTTGATTGTCTTGGCTCGTTCCGAAGTGAGTGGCAGGTCGTCTTTGGTGGCAAGCGAAATGACAGCACGATTTTGTTGTTTTTGGAAAGTAGAAAATCCAATCGGTTTATCCATTTCAAAAATGGCCTCAACAATATAGGGCAACCTGGTGATCGTCTTCTCTATGTTTTTCTTTTTGGTAGCAAGTGTTATTGCATCGCGTTCGGACTTAGGGAGGAAGAGGTTGGGTGCAACCTGCCCATTATCTTCCGGTTTTCGGTAATTAATGGGTTCTTCGTTTTGTCGAGCAATGGCTTTGATGTACTCAAGTCGCTTGCTGATCGGGACAAACAGTTTGCCTTCTGCGGGTATTGAGAATTCTTCGAGGCCTTCGTGGATTAATGCGATTTGAAGTCGATACAATTCCGCTTCGCTTAACTTGGCATTGGGATAAAGCTCGCATAAATGTGCTTCCTTGGCTTGCCGCTGTACTTGAAAGACGGCAAGAATAGCGAGCATCGCAACACCGATAAGAAAAGCGCGGACACGCCGTTGTTTGGCAAATCTGATTACGGTTTCGATTGTTAGTGGCGTGGAGTCCATCGGTGATCAGGTTGTCAGGATGTTTGGGTAATCTCAGTTTCGACGTTGGCGGTTAGGCTTAGCTTGTCGAAGAGGCGGCGTTTCGTTTTTGGTTTTTATGAATTCGCGGAACAGTGAGCACGTGTGCGGTTCCGCCTTGCGGGCAGTTCCATGTTTCGATTTGAGCACCTTGAGAAATCGCGACGCGATGCGCGGTTCTAAGTTCCTCTGATTCTGGGAAAGGAATGATTAGGGGTAGCCCTTCGTGGTCCTCGTT
>JAPKBL010000170.1 GCA_028823415.1 Mariniblastus sp. | reverse complement strand
CTTTCATAAAGATCGTGACTATGCGTCGTTTCTAAAATTGATGAAACAGGCAAGCGAGCGATTTCCTTAGAGGTTGCTCTCTTTTGCCTTCTGCCCAATTATTTCCATCTTGTGTTGTGGCCTGAGAACGATGGTGACCTTAGCAAGTGGATGCAATGGCTGGCGACTGCACATGTTCGCCGATATCATCGTCATTACGATTCTTCTGGCTACGTCTGGCAAGGACGCTTCCGGTCGTTCCCAATTCAATCCGACAACCGTTTATTGACCGTCATGCGGTACGTCGAACGGAACCCAGTGCGAACCGTCTCAATTCCTGTCCGCAAGGCGCAGACCTGGATGTGGTCGTCGATTGGTACACCGCCCAACGGCACGATCAACTCGGCCGTTGAAGCCGGGCCGATACCTCGTCGCAAAGATTGGCTTGATTGGGTTAATTGACCATTAAATGGAACCGAACGTGACGCGCTACGGACGTGTATCGCTCGCGGCCAACCCTTTGGTGAGGAGAAATGGAATTTAAGAACAGCCAAAAAATTGAGGATCGAGTCATCGCTTCGGTCCCGAGGACGACCCAAGAAAAAATCAAAGTAGCCTGCCCCTTTTTCTGCCCCATAAATTTAACCAACAAGAGAAATTTCAGGGTTTATTGCTCACTCCAAGTTTCCAAGGGCACATTGGACCAAGATTTTGTGGTGAAATTCGCCAACACACCGCCTCTCAAGCTGTTTGCGATCACTTATTGTCCCCCTCAGAAGAAGCGTGCAGAATTTTGGCCGTATCGCTGGTAAGCAAAGATCAGCAGGCAAAGGGTCGATAGGCAAGAGCGGCTATCCATCCGAAGCAGCGCCTCTGTCTCGGGTCTATTACGTGAGTTGTCGAGAGCGCTCAATTCCTTGATTCGGTTGACTGGGGCTCTGGAGGCTCAAGCTCCGCGACGCTCAGATCAGCAAAGTTTACCGTACCTCCGTCGACCAACAGCTGTATGTCTTTTAAAGAATTAGCATTGTTGACTGGAATCCAACCAAGGAGCTCTTTGTTGAAATAGGCGAACCAATAGTCTTCTTGACGCTCAATTTCAATCTGATTGTATTTGGGTTGTCTGTCGTTAGTATTGATTGCGAAACCATGCGGAAAGGGAATGCGAACGTCCGATTCCAGCTCTCCTTTTAGACTTCCTTTTAAGCCTAACGCAATTCCATCACGGGCAACTCTCAATACATGGCGCTGGCTACTATCCTGCCCATCCCCACGATCGAAATGCACTTCGGCGCTGTCAGCATCCAGCAAATCGACCAATAACTGAATTCGGTAGTTGAGGAGCTGGTTCTTGCTAGATTTACCAGGATTCGGCAGTGGAAGCGGGCGTACAGCTGGCTTTCTGCCGGTTGCCTGTAAAACGCTTGCTCCTTCCGAATCAACTTCTTCAAACCAAAACCCTCCCTGAATTGCAGTCCAGCCGTCTGTGCTAGTCCCATCAAAAAGTGGTTCCTCCCACCCTGTTGCAACGAACGTAGGAACGGGTTCAACCTTCGGAGCTCCGCTTAGCTTGAAAATAAACCAACCTAAGCTGATTACCGCGATAAAACACCCCATGACTAAACTTCGAACCAGCCACGGGTTCCTCAACTTATTTTTAAGCAATGGTTTCTGAAATTCCCCGATGGTAATCGCCTGGGTTTCAGAGGGAGTGGAGGTCTCACACTTGCTCAGCACCTGCGCACTTACCTTTGACAGCGTGGGCAAGTTATCAATTGCAGCAATCAGTGCGCTGTAGTCTGGAATTCGCTCGGCTGGGTCGGACGCAACCATCAGTTTCAAAAGTCGCATTGATTCAACCGAACAGTGAGTTGTTAGGTCATCGAGCCAACTCGAATCACCTGTAACCTTGGCAACAACAATCTGACCAAGTGTCATACCTTGGTAGGGAGGCATTCCGGTAAGCATATGGAACATACTTACCCCTAACGCATAAATGTCTGCTCGATGGTCGACATTCGAATCTGATACTTGTTCAGGCGCCATATAAAATGGGGTACCCATCGCAGTCCCCACGACTGTCAATCGGGTTTTATCACTTTGTTCAACAGCAAGCTTAGCGAGGCCGAAATCTGTGATTTTCACCAAGGGGACATTTTCAGCCATCGCAAAACCTGCTGGTGGCTTGGTCAACAATAAGTTGGCAGGTTTGATATCTCGATGGACAATGCCAAGCTCTTGGGCATGTGCCAGTCCCGCGGCTACCTGACGAGCCAGAGACCAACTCATTGACTCGCTGATTGGACCTCTATCTTGGATACGGCTCTCTAAATCCTCGCCTTCAATCAACTCCATGGCCAAATATATTCGCTCGCCATGAGTTCCAAAATCGTGAGCGGCAACGATATTGGGGTGTTGCAGGCGTCCAACAGCAAATGCTTCTTGTTGAAATCGTGCCACCACTCCAGAACCACTCATCTTGCTGATTGGAATTGTCTTGAGAGCTACAATTCGATTTAACTGTGTTTGCGTGGCTCGATAGACAACCCCCAGTCCACCGTGCCCTACCACATCCAACACCTCAAAGCCGGGAGCGACATTAGTTGGTTCGAGCATGACCTCCAAAATGTCAATCTGGACCGGGTCAAGTAATTCCGATTCCATGGCCAATATTTTAGGCGAGGTACTCCGTTCAACAGACGTTCGCAGAAGATCCGCCGCTTGCGTTGCTGACAACATATCGCGTTCAACTGCCAGGTCGATAAATCTACTTGCCTTATTAGGCTGGTTTTCAAATTCCATCAGCCGGCATAACCTCTAAAACAAGATGTTGTCCAATTGCTTCAACAGTGCCTTTAACGACGGTCGATCCGAGGGGCTACTTCCCACGTACGCAAATCGTACTTTACCTTCTTTGTCGATCACATAAGTAGAAGGAAATGCAAGGGCGTCTGAAATATCAAAAAAGTTAACTGCTTGAAGCTCTTCATCCAATAAAATCGGGAACGGCACGCGATCAACCTGTTTCTTTTCCGAAGACATCGCAGCCTCAATGAACCGGTCAAGGCTCTCTGGACTACCCGGATAGACCAAAAGCACTTCGGCATTGCGTTTGCTAATCTCCCCGTAATTGGAAATTAATCGTGATGTTTGTGTCGTGCAAAACGGGCAAAGTTTCCCAGAAAAACCACGGGTAATTACTAAGACGACATTTTGCTTACCAATGAAATCAATCAAACTGACTTTATGTCCCGAGGTGTCCAAGAACTCGAGTTCGTCCACGTTAGCAGGTAAGTTCACATTGGTTTCAACGTCATCCTTAAACTTAATCTGCCTCTGGTTCGAAGTTTGCACTGAGTAACAGCCACAGGCAATCGCTACCGGCAATAATGCAAGCAATAAGCAACTTTTAGCAAGGTACGCCATAAGCTAAATCCCAAACAATAATTTGTTCTTAGGTCAGGTAGAAACTGATCGATCATTATATGGACGACTCCTTCAATCGCCAACCGGCATCAACCATTCAGGGCTTTACCTCACAGTTGCGTGTTATTTTGGTCATGACTTGGAGGCCTGCCAAAGAACTGACTTCACCTTTCACTGCCAGTTCCCAGTTTGCGTCCAGGTTTTATCCGGATTACGGACGTGCAGATCAAATAGCTGTGAGTCTCCGGGACGGAACTCACTCTGAAACCGGAGGCAATTCTGATGATCAAATCTCATTCAATAAACGCACCGATTTCACTTTAATTTGCGTTGATTTCTTTCGGCTACCAACCAGATATCACGTCAAAAATCCTCGGCGGACAAGGCATGACCGGCTTTGACATAAGACGGCCAAAGGTGAAATAATTGAAGGCATAATCGAAGATGACACCAACTTTCGACATTCCAATTAGTTTTGCCAAGGTCATTCGGATTTACCATTGGCCCGTAGTGGAAGCCAACTGGCACCGTCAAAAATGCCTATGCATCCAAGAGCCACCTCCGATTGGCTGCATATCCGACGTTAATTTCGTCCGCGAATGTTCATTATTTAAAATGCAATCGAGGATCAACTCAGTCCAAAATACCCTCAAAAGCAAAAGCTAAAATCAAACGCATCTCTTGAGAAATCGCAAGTCACACAAGAGTTCCTGCGGGTAATTTCGAGAGACGGAAGACTAATCCAAGGTGGTTGCAATCTCGCCATCTGCGGATCAACCGTGGATTATGGATTTGGTGACCATCCCCTATTGATTATCAGCCGAAACGTTAGTTTGGGAATTTAGACAGCCGATATTGGATTTGGTTTTATGTCCGTCGGAGACGCAAGGTGGTGAATTAGTTTTGACGCCTTTTGATCTATATGTAGCGCATGACTACGCCATGAAGAGGCCAACGAATGTCGAGGTTGTTTCAACTTAATTTAAAAAACTGCTGTATGTCGAATAACAGGATCGCTTGGCTTAACGGGTGAGTTTTCGCCACGTGTTCGCAAATTTGCCAATGACGACGAAGCTATCTCCTTTCATCGTCTAGGTTTCAGCAGAAAATAGCGATCGCCGCACTGGGGCTTTTGACACGATTGCGCTCGTGGAATATTCCCGAGGCAAAAAGCCAAGTGCATCAATAGAAATATCGACCATGTATCATTCGTTGCCACGACGGATATGAAAGACGGGCAAGATGAAGATCTTGAGTGGTTTCTTTTTGGCTCCACTGCCGTTGGTAGAAGTAAAATACTTAGAGAATTTAGTAAGGGGGCAAGCCTGATCTGAATCTGGCTGTTATTTGGGAAGTTGAGCCGCTCAGATACGCTGTTGTTCGGCATTGTTCGACTACATCGCAGTTTGAACAGGATTCCCCTCGAATGTTCAACAGAGTAGGATTAAAATACTCAAAAGTGCCAACGCTTTTCGTTGCATCCCACCACCATCATTTTTTAATTGGATTTCCCTTGTCAAAAAACCACCTCTGCAATCGTCGCGGGTTCACCCTAGTAGAGTTACTCGTGGTAATTGCCATTATCGGAATTCTGGTTGGGATGTTACTTCCCGCGGTTCAGCAGGTCCGAGAAGCAGCACGCCGAGCGTCCTGCTTGAACAACGTCCGGCAGGTTATGTTGGCTTGTCAAAACTATCAAAGTGCGAATTTAAAGTTCCCGACTGCAGTTTCTAACAACGGCGGGGATTATTCCTGGGTAGTGGCAATCGCAGCCTTCGCGGACCAGCAGAACATTGCTGACGATATTAAGGCGGGTGCTTCTGCGGTGGTTGCAAGTGATCAGAAGTTATCGCTCTTGATTTGCCCGTCTGCGACTCAAGAAGATGAATTCCCAACGAATGGTGGGGGGGATTACACGACGCATTATTATGCAAGCATGGGGCCAACACAGGTGGATGCGAATTCACCATACGATTACAAGACAGCTTTGGGACGCACACCGGGGTCAATTGGTTTATCGGGAGTTTTCTCGCCAAGAGGGCAAAGTCAGGTTGCTGGTGACAAAAACATTTTCAATGCGTTTCTCTTCAACAGCAAATATGGCAAGAACTTTGACGATTGCCGTGATGGGTCTTCCAACACGATTGCGTTCATGGAGAACTCACGAACTGAAACTGATAACTACTCACCGTTAAGGGCTGGCTGGGCTGTTGGCATGATCAGCAACAGTGAAGTCGGACCTGCCTTTTCGGTGCCCGCAACCTCCGTTGGGGCGAACACCTCGAAAATTAATATGGACACAATCGACCCAACTGGAACTCCGTTCATCTCTACGCCTCTATGGAATTCAAGACCAGCTTCGAGTAATCACTCGGGTGGTTGCCAGATTGCTATGATGGATGGCTCCGCCAAGTTTATTAACGAGAACGTTGATTACATATTTTTGGTTGCCGCGACTGGTATGAAGGATGGTCAAGAAGACGATCTTGAATAGATCAATACTGGAAGCAGCTATCAAGATACAGAAAATGCGTGGCGCAAGAGACACGCCACGCATAATTGAAACGCAAACCTTACTGGTTGGGAACCGCCTTAAGCCGGTCGAACGCATCGCCAACCGTAAACGATCCTGGCTTCTGAACGGGAGGGAATTCTTTGAAAGATTCTAGGAACGGACCAACTACATCTCCCATTGGATACATAATCCACGCGTGATCAAACACCCAATCCCAGTATGTATTGGATGTGATTCTTGCGAATTCATAGGGATCCGTGCGGAGATTAAAGATGTACGGTAGCCGCAGACCACGGAACTGGCGCTGCCAGATTTCCAACGTGCCATCTTGATCCTGAACCATGAAGTGGAGCTTCCAATTTTTGAAGCGTAATCCCATCAGGTTTCCATCATCGGAAAAGTAAAAGAACTCTTTCCGAGGTCCTTTCTCGTCTTTGCCAGTTAGGTAGTTCAAAAAGCTGTAACCATCCAAGTGATTCTTGTACGTTCTGCCGTTCGCCTGGTAACCCTTGAGCAATTTTTCTTTGACCGTGGTGTTACCAACGGCGGCGAGTAGCGTTGGCGCCCAATCGAGTTGGGACATGATCTCATTGCAGATCGTTCCTGCCTTGATCTTACCAGGCCATCGCACCATTTGCGGAACGCGGAAGGCTCCCTCCCACCCAGTGTTCTTTTCGCTGCGGAACTTGGTTGTTCCGGCATCCGGCCACGTGTTACGGTGCGGCCCATTGTCGGTGCTGTAAATGACAATCGTGTTGTCGGCAATCTTTAATGTATCGAGAAGATCGACAATCTGTCCGACATTCTTGTCATGGTCAATCATCGCGTCGTGGTAAAAGCTTTGGAACTCGCCGGCTTGCCCAAGACTCTTCGGTTTCGTATGTGTCCGGGCATGCATGTGAGTGAAATTGACCCAGGTAAAAAAGGGCTTCCCAGCTTTGACTTGTCGTTTGATGAAATCTTCTGTTCGGGCAACGATTTCGTCATCGACAGTCTCCATTCGCTTCTTGGTAAGCGGTCCTGTGTCCTTGACGGTTTGTTTCCCGATTCTTCCAAAACGCGGGTCAACTTCTGGGTTGTCTACATTGGTTGCCTTGCAGTCCATGACTCCACGTGGCCCATATTTTTTAAGGAACGCAGGGTCTTTGGGGTAATCAGCCTGCTCAGGCTCCTCTTCGGCGTTTAGGTGGTAGAGGTTGCCAAAGAATTCGTCGAAGCCATGGACGGTCGGCAAATATTCATTGCGATCCCCCAAGTGATTTTTGCCAAATTGCCCAGTGGCATAGCCCTCTTTTTTTAGTAGCGTCGCAATGGTCACGTCGGCGGATTGCAGGCCCTGAGTTGCCCCCGGCATTCCGACTTTGCTGAGACCCGTGCGAACCGTGCATTGTCCAGTGATGAACGAGGATCGTCCCGCCGTGCAACTCTGGTCAGCATACATGTCAGTGAAGATCATGCCTTCACGAGCAATGCGATCTATGTTGGGCGTCTGGTAGCCCATTAATCCCAAGCTGTAAGCACTAATGTTGGATTCGCCGATGTCATCGCCCCAGATGACGACAATATTTGGCCTATCATTTGGCGCTTGTGCTAACAGGCCATTATGGCCACTCGCAATAGTGAGCAGCACAGCGAGGCAAATGCAAAGTCGCATTCGAGTCATAATCATTTCGTATTTCTCCAGTCGTGTAATTGAATGCCGCACCAGTAGATCAAGATCTGCGAAAAAATTTCCAAAACCCGAGCACCTCACTGGCCCTGATCGCAAAATTTGTTTGTGTCATTCTGGTGATCATAGCGTAAGGAGGAAAAATAGTATCGGCATTCGATGGTTATTATGTGGATACCAACCTGATTTTCGTCAACACTAATTGGGCCAAAGAGTAAAATGCAGTTCCGCAGTGGATCAAAATCCCTATCAGTAAGACGATCAAGCAACTTGGATTGGATGACAATACGCTGGTGATTTTCACCTCGGACAATGGGCAGGCGGGCG
>JAPKBL010000169.1 GCA_028823415.1 Mariniblastus sp. | reverse complement strand
TTAACTCCAGCACAACTTAACTCCAGCACAACTTAACTCCAGCACAACGTCCTAGAATGAGCCAAACATGGCTTGGCCAAGCCCGTCCATTAAACGGTTACCGCTCCAATTCCGTAGGCGGCTAGAGTTTTTCGCAATAGAGCCAGTTGGTCGGCGTCGAGTTGGGTCATTGGAAGGCGGAGTTCACCGGAGTCTTTTCCCATTTCAGCCATTGCAGCTTTCAGAGGAATAGGGTTGGTTGCCAGGCCCAGCATGTCACGACAAAGCGGGAATAGTTGGCGGTGCAGACGTTGCGCTTCGAGAATGTCGCCGCTCATGAATGCTTTCACCAACGCGATCATGTCGCACGGGATCATGTTACCGACCACGGAAACAACTCCCTCCGCACCGATCGAAAGCAGTGGGAGTGTCAGACTGTCATCTCCACTGAGGACAGTAAGATCGGTCAAAGCGAGGATTTGAGACGCCTGATCGAGGGATCCGGTTGCCTCTTTTACCATGGTGACGTTATCAAACTCTGCAATCCTCGCGATGGTTTCCGGCTCAATGTTCTTACCGGTTCTGCCAGGGATATTGTAAACGCAAATTGGGATTTCGATCGCTTCGGAAATCGCCTTGTAGTGCTGGTACAGCCCCTCTTGAGTCGGCTTGTTGTAGTAGGGAGCGACCTGGAGCGTTGCATCAGCACCTTCTTTGGCAGCCCATTCGGTTAAGCTGATCGCCTCATCGGTGCTGTTGGAGCCCGTTCCAGCCATCACCTTGATACGGCCAGCGGCGATCTGGATTGTCTCAGAAATGACCCGTTCGTGCTCGGGGTGGGAGAGTGTTGGGGATTCTCCGGTTGTTCCGCAAGGGACGAGACAGTTCGTTCCCGATTGAATTTGGAATTCGACCTGTTCTTTCAGGCGATCCATGTCAAGTTTGCCGTCCTTGAAGGGGGTAACAATAGCGACTGCCAATCCGGCAAAATCAGATCCTTTACGCGACATAATACTCGACTCCCAATTTCTCTTTTGACTTTTCCTTTAACGCACCGCGAACGCAAATGATACGGTTTCGTCCTCTAATTTTCCAGCGTTGGCCGAGAATTAATTTTTAGAACGGTAATCATCCATGGCTCGCCGTGTCGCAAAGTCGCTTCATCTCTCGAACCGCTTGTTCGAATCCGACAAATAGTGCTCGCGAGACGATACTGTGGCCGATATTTAACTCTTCCATGCCGCGAATCTTGGCGATGGGGACGACATTGGAATAGGTGAGGCCATGGCCGGCATGGACTTGGAGCCCTAATTCTCTCCCCTGTTGGCAACGGTCGGTCAATAACTGAACCTGTGCCGTACTACTGGCCCCAGGAGTGGATTCAGCATAGGTGCCGGTATGCAGTTCAATGGCGTCGGCGCCAATCTCGCTGGCAAGCTGAATCTGGTCGGCTGCAGGGTCAATAAATAGGCTTACCACAATCCCAGAATCGTGGAGTTGCTTGATGGCGTCTTGAATTCGACCGCGATTGGCAATCACATCAAGTCCACCCTCGGTCGTCACTTCCTCTCGTTTTTCAGGCACGAGGCAGACCTGATGCGGGGCCAGACGACATGAAATATCGAGCATTTCTGGGATGCAGGCACATTCCATGTTTAGTCGGACGTTAACCGTATCTCGGAGGACCCGAACGTCTCGATCCTGGATGTGGCGGCGGTCCTCGCGAAGGTGCACCGTGATTTGATCGGCGCCCCCCAATTCTGCCATCGCTGCGGCCCAAACGGGATCAGGTTCGGTAGTCCGTCTAGCTTGGCGGACTGTGGCTACGTGGTCGATATTTACACCAAGGGTGGGCATGGATATTCACAACGGGTTAAGGTTAAATTGCAGGTTAAATTGCAGGTTAAATTGCAAACGGTGGTTTTTCTTTTGAATTCGTCAAACAGATGGGCGAGATGTGAGCCGTTGCCAAGTTGATTCAAGGATTGACTCACTGGTTCCATCATGTTTTTAATTCGTGGACCTAGCTGATTGATAACAACGTACTCCGTGATTGTCAGCTTGGCATTTATTTAGCGAAAGCGGCCCCTCATGATTCGTCGTCAACCAAGCCATCAGTTCGTCAGCTTCGCTGTCGTTATTTAGAACCGCGAAAATACAAGGACCCCAGGAGCTTTGGCCGACTCCTTGAATGCCCAATGCACGGATTTTGTTGACGAGCGATTGAGCCTCGGTGCCGTGGTACGGTCCATTCTGAATTTTCTCAAACATCATTCCACTTCTCCGCCCAAATTCAAAAATACCATTCCCAAATGTTTCGAGGTCTTCGTTTAATAATCCAGGCAAAACATGATCCCGCACAATCTTGATCATGTTAAGGCGTTCTTGTTGGGTTGTTTGCGGTAATTGAGAAAAAGCGTCCAATTCCTGGTTCCCCGAGAGCCCCGTACTAAGTTGCGAAATAATTGTGACAACTCTCCAATTCGATGGGAAATCGACATGGAAATCCAGCGGCGCCAGTAAATCACTGCTCAGTTTTCCTCGGTCGACCAGAAATCCACCTTTGAAAAATCCGTGTGAGCCAATCGCTGAACGTTTCCCTCTGCCAATCGAAACCGCGATTTCCTCGGGCGGGGGAACCGGTAGCTCGAAGAAAGAGTTAACAGCGAAGGCAGCCGTGAGTGCTAATTGAGTTCCCGAGCCAAACCCTGAGTGACGTGGCGGGGTCGCTTTAATTTCAATTCTTAAAGGGAGCTCGCTAACATGGCTGAGCGAAAAATCGTTTTGGAGTGGCACTTGTAATGACTTAAACCACGCACGGATTGCTTTGTGGCAGGCAGGGGCATCGCGATGCGGAAGGATTTCGAATTGGGGAGCTCGAGAAATTTCGATGGTGGTTCGCGGTCCATCAATCATCATTCCGGCACCGCCGAATCTTCTGTTTACCTTATTCCCAACTGAAAAAAGCCCAAAATGGAGGCGTGAAGGAGCGGAGACTGTAAGTTGCTCAAGCACGAGTATTGTTCCCAATTTGGTGACCGACATGACCGCTTAATAACTCGAAAGCCGTTGATTCTTGATCCGATCCGGTTTTTAAAATAATGGTTTCTAGTCGCTGGAATTGTTCCTGAATTTCTTCACGGGGTAAAAAATCAATTCTGGTCGCCAATATCGCGGCTTCAATGACGGCGTGCTTGGCGCGGTTGAACCCCCAGAAATCCCGGACACGCCCAGTATGCAATGTGCTGCAATTGATGTTGGTTCTAGCGCTGTTTTCGTCGATGTAATCGACTTGGAATTCATACCACCGACAAGTGTTGGCGATGACCTGACCATTTATTTTTTCAGCTGGAAAAAATTCTGGTAGGGGCGATAGTTTTCCGATTGCCGATTGGGCAATCAGGCCAACGTCATCGGTGATGTGCACAACACCCGATCGATTTCGTTTTAAATTAGCAAATGTTTGGCTGGTATTAAACGGCCGAAGCTCGAATTTCTGCAGATCGCCATTGAGCGTTGGCCCCATCGGAGAAACATTGACCGAACCGTCTTGGTTAATTGTCGTCACTATCGATTCCAAGATCATGGCTGGGAGCCCCCTGTTTGAGGCGCTTGCAAAATGGCCGTTGAGAGCCGATTGGAGCGAATTTTTGTGGCGGGTAAGAGGTACTCAAGTTCATTGTTTTTGCTGAGTCCCACCAGCGCCTCCGCCGATTCATCGGTCGCAATTTTGGCGATTGTGAGGAAGTTGTACAGCAAGCGGTAACCGCAATCGGTGAGAATTGATTCCGGGTGGAATTGCAGCCCGACAAGCGGGTAGTTCTGGTGTTCCACCGCCATGATGGTTCCGTCATCAGAGCGCGCACTGACGATTAGCTCATCGGGCAGCTTGGAGATTTGGGCTACGAGCGAATGGTAGCGACCGGCACTAAACTCATTGGCGATTCCGCGGAACATAGCAGAGTCGGCGTGGGTAACGCGACTTTGTCGCCCATGGACAGGTTCGTTCGCCATCACGATTTGCCCGCCAAGTGCTTTTACGATGGTTTGATGGCCGAGGCAGATCCCCAGCATGGGTATGCTTTCTCGGAAATTCCTCACGATCTCCAACGAGCAACCGGCTTCATCGGGGGTGCAGGGCCCGGGCGAGAGCACGATCGCTTCGGGGGCCATTTTTTCGATATCCCGAGGTTTGATTTTGTCGTTGCGAATTACTTCCGTTTCATATTTCAGTTGATGGAAATGCCGCGCCAGGTTGTGAACGAAGCTGTCGTAATTATCAATAACGAGAATCATGGAAATTGGGTTTTGAGGCGTGAAGAAGCGGGTTTTCGTAAAGGGGGAACGAGGGGGTTAGCCTGGCGCCTGATTCATTGTAACGGCTCTGAGCATGCCTGCGGCTTTGGTCCATGTTTCTTCGTATTCTTTTTGCGGAATAGAGTGACTGACAATGCCCCCTCCCACCGGGATTTGCCACCACCCTCGCGACGCCGTGATCGTCCGGATCAGAATATTAAGATCGGCGCTGCCATCGAATCCCAGATAGCCCAATGATCCGCAATAGGCTCCCCGGGCGGTGGTTTCAAGTTCGGAAATGATTTCCATCGCCCGGACTTTGGGTGCACCGGTAATCGAGCCACCGGGGAAAATCGCGGCGACTAAATCAACCAGGTTTTTCGAAGCCTTTAGTTTTCCTTCAACGGACGAGACAAGATGGAGAACACTTTGATATTCCTCCAATTCGCATAGCTGTCCGACACGCACGGAATCTGGTTCACAGACGATGGAAAGATCGTTCCGCATTAAATCAACGATCATTGTATTCTCAGCGCGGTCTTTTTCAGATGCGAGTAGCTCTTCTCTGGCTTGGATGTCAACCATGGGCTGTCCTGTGCGTCGACGAGTCCCTTTGATGGGACGAGTTTCAACGATCCGATTGCGGACTGAGCAAAGACGCTCCGGAGAAGCACTGATGATTTGTGCCGGACAGTCGCTAATCCCACTGATGTCGAAGTAGCCACCGAACGGGCTCGGGTTGCAGGTTTTTAATCGACGATAAAGCTCCAGCGAATCGCAGTTAGTCGGATACAGTAATCGTTGCGTTAGATTAATTTGAAAAACATCTCCCTCGTAGATGTAATCAATGCATCGTTGCACTGTGTCGATGTAATTCTGTTTTGAAAAATTACTCTTGAGAGCCGATGGGCCGTCAACATTGAGTGCTTTTGAAATCTCTTCCAATGCCAAGTCTTGGAGTGTTGAATCATGGTCGTTGTCTGCGTAGTTTTCGGTTCCTTGAACTAGCAGGTTGCTGAAAAACTCAGTTCGCGATTGAGCGTGTCTTTTTCGAATTCCCGCGTCTGTTTCGGGGAATCCGTGAGAAATTAACCACGCGCGGTTTAATTGATGGTCCCAGGCGATGACGACATCGTAAGCTGCCAAAACGATTGCTGGCAATTTGAATTCATTGTGAATCGCTGGTTCAATGTTCTCGATCGATTGATTTAGGTCGTAGCTGAAGAATCCGGCGAGTCCTCCCTGCATCGGTGGCAGGCCCGGAATCGTTTTCGCCGTATATTGACTTAGGAGTCGGCTGATTTCTGCGAACGGATTCTCACATCCGAGGGGGATTTGAATGGTTTGGAACGGGTCGGCCATTAAAAAGGAGTAACGCCCTAAAGGCTGAGCACTGCCGTTGAGAATGTTCATCGAACTGTCGAGGAGTAGACAGCCCGGCAGAGACGCCAATTTCGTTGTGCAAGTGTCGACCGACGGTACGGGAATGAGTTCTTTTACGAGGGGCTCAAAAGTCAATTTATTGGTTCCGAATTGGAGGGTATCTGTTCTCGGTTCCCATTAGCGGTAAGTCACTGTTAAAAGGCAAGAGGGTGATTTAGGTCTCATTTGCAATTGACTCATCTAAAAAGTGACGGACGCTTCTCCCACTAACGGACTCATTTTCAATCAGATTTTGGGCTACTTTTTGAATTGCGTTAAGATGCGCTTGATCATCGAGGACGTGTTCGGTCTTTTCAAGGATTCGTTTTTCCAATTTTTGCAAATTCCTTTCGCTCCCTCCGCGGTTTTGCAGAAGCCGGCGAATCATTCGAAGGTCCTGCCCTGCCCCTTGCCGACAATACTGACCGGTCAGGTAGGACTCGGCCACCATGCCGGCAAACAGAATCATTACTTCATCTTCCAGTGCGTCTTTGGACGATTTTTTTCTCCCTTTTTGCAATTTACAAACCCCCAGTCGCATGCCTCCGGATTGCAGATGAGCCGGAGAGATCGATACTTTTTCGATCGGACGGCCGACGATTTGAGCCATCACAGCGTGGCCGGCTTCGTGAAAGGCGGTCGTCAAACGGCGAGCATCAACTTCATCAGATTTGTTGGAGTTGATAAAGTCGTCTCCGGAATTGTTCATTTCAATTATCACTTCAAAAAAGGTGAATGGATTGCCTGTTCCTAGGCCAGTCGTTTTTTAAAGATCGGATTTTGGGGCGCGAGATTTCGGCAGATCGGTTCTTTTCTTTTTTAGCCGGTGTCGATCGGTTTCTGGTTGGGTAAGGAACCCCCAGTCGAGTGCTTCATCTTGCGTGTACTGTTTCCCCAGTTGCATCGCGGTCATCGCTTTGCACATTTCATAGCCAAGATAAAAGGCGTGCGAAGCGTCGACATTGGTCGGAGCGGACGCCATCAGTTGGTCAAATACCTGAAAGGGATCAGCGTCGTGAAAATGTTGACGGCTGCCAAGCACGTGGATTTCATCGGACTCTGAGAAAATGCGATAGTTGTTATCCTTAATTTGAGTCGCTAATTTTTCGAGTTGTTCAAATCCGAAATCATATAACTTTTCGTCTCGGAGGAGGACCAGTTGATCTGTCAGATGTTTGGGCGGAATCGACTGATTAACGGCGTAATGAACGAGGCGTCTGGCGAGGTCACATTCTTTGACACTGGTTCGTGCCCAGTTGATAACCTGAGTTGTTAGTACGCTGCGAATGTTTAACTCTTGGCAAATGGCTAATAAGAGGACGTTGATTCCTGCAGAATCTACATCCGTCAATTCAGTGATGTTGCCAATTCCCATCATCATTTCGACTTCAGGCCAGCGATGGCGGGCCTGAATGTATCTCTCGAGGCTGGGAGTAAAGCCTAAGCCAATTGGTTCGAGGATGGGGTCGATTCGAAAAGGTACTTGGTGCCGTTCCAAAAACTCCATCGTGTCTTCCATTGAATTGAGGTCTCGAATGTCATCCGGAATCACGACGACTTCGCAATCCCATTGGGGAGCATGTTGGCGATTGGAGGAATTGACGGAAAGAACGAGTTCGGCGCCGGCGGCGATAGCCGGAGCGATTTCCAGTGGATTCAGACTGTCGATGGAACAACGATGTCCTTCTGACTTTAAGGCAGCCACGCATTGGCTAACTGATTTCCAAGTTGAATCGGGGTTGCAGCCCACATCGATCAGAGTTGCCCCGTCTTCTTTGAGGGCATTGGCTGTCTGAATAATTTGGTCGATCGATAGCCGAGGGGCGTGATTAATTTCGGCGATGATCTCGATATCCCAGCCTCCGTAATCTGACCGGTCAACGGTTTGCCCAAAATGTTCGGCGAGGCGTCGAAGGTCTTTAGGGCCTTGTTCAATTGGTAAATGGGTTTTCTCGTGAAGCGGTGTAAGATCTCCGTTGCAATGGCCTGGGACAATGATTTTTGTCGTTTGGTCGGGAACTTCGAGTCTTGTTGCGATCCAATGAGGGGTCATTAATGCGGCGACCGTTATCGGCATCACCTGAATTGTGTAGTCAAACCCAACTTTTTTGGAGAGCTCGGGAAGTAAGTGACGCAGCGCCGGTTCGGCAAGTCGACCTGTTACAAAATGAATATTGTCAAAGGTCATGGTGCGTCAGATGGAATGGGTTGGTGATAAATTGATTACGACGTAATTGATTACGACGTAATTGATTA
>JAPKBL010000168.1 GCA_028823415.1 Mariniblastus sp. | reverse complement strand
TGGATAACGCCGGCAACGAGATTCTGCACTTCGGCACCTACGGCAATCGGGATTCCATGGGCGGGTTGCAGGGTGAGCTGATTTCCACAACAGGGATTCCGCTCGCCTTTCCCAACTCCGTCGATGCCACGGACAACTACATCTACGTCGCCGACATGGTGAATCTCAGGCTGCTCCGACTGAGGAAGTGCTTTAAGTTGAACACCCAGTCAAAGTGACGCGCCGCTTAAGCGATTACAGATTTCGACGTTTCAACTTGGGCACCCCTCTTCTGAGTAACTTGCGAGAAGCAATCGAATTTGACCGGAGATGCGCACCAGTCATCGACGAACTTGAAAACATGGAACAGAAGTTTCGCGAACGAATGGATGAATTGACGCGACGCTCGACTACTGGATTAACTGAGGGTCCTTTTGGTTTTCCGCGGGGTGGCGTTTATTACACCACAGCGCATTCCCAAAATTGTGCCAAGAAGTACTGGTTGCCGACGGCATACATTTTGCCTCATTGGGCATGATGATATTGGTACATGGGGAGCGGCAGCCGATTCTGAATCTTTCCGTCCAAACTCATCAGAATGGCTTCCAGCGGTATTTGGCCACTTAAGATTAATTAAGATTAATTGAGATTGGTACTTGGTGATATTGATGATCTCTCGATGGCTACTGGCGCAAGGCCAGGACCAGATGACCTCTTCCTAGAAATCAAGGCAACGGACTTCTTTCGCGTCAGTCATGTTCACGCAATGATCTCGTCTATTGAATGGCCGTAGTCGCTGTCGAGTCGTTTATACCCGGGCACTTCCAACCGCCGAGGATCAATGCCCATCAATTGATTGATTGTGGCGTGAACGTCGGTGACATAGTGCGGGTTTTCGACTGCGTGAAAGCCCAATTCGTCAGTGGATCCGTGAACCACGCCGCCTTTTAGACCCCCGCCCGCCATCCAGACGCTGAAGCCGAACGGATGGTGATCTCTGCCATCAGCACCTTGCGATCCCGGGGTGCGCCCAAACTCGGTTGCGAATACGACGATCGTGTCGTCCAGTAAGCCTCTTTGCTTGAGATCCTTCAGCAAACCTGCGGTGGGTAGATCGACTTGCTTGGAAAGCTTGGCATGTCCCTTGCGTAGTCCGGAGTGATTGTCCCAGGCGCCGGCGGCACCGTCGCCGTGCATAATCTGAATGAAGCGGACGCCGCGCTCAGAGAAGCGACGGGCAGCCAAGAGTTGTTGACCGAAGGTTCTGGTTTCGGGTTGATCCAATCCGTAAAGCTCACGGGTTTCTGTTGATTCTTTTTTGAAGTCTAACACTTCAGGCACGGCAGTCTGCATGCGAAATGCCAGTTCGTACGATTTGATCCGGGCTTGAAGCGCAGCGTCGCCGGGATACTGTTCGCCCGCTAGGCGGTTGAGTTGGTTGGTGAATTTCAAGTTAGTGCTTTGCTGGATGGTATTCATTCCGCCATGGGGCGCCGCATAATCGAGTGGATTGTTCGGATCAACTTTCAGGTTTACCGCGTCATAAGCCGGCCCTAAATAGTGTCCATCCCGTTTGTCAAAAAAACGCGGGCCAATGTTGATAAATTGCGGCAGGTTATCGCTGAGTGAACCTAATCCGTAGTTGATCCAGGCACCAATGGTGGGGACTCGGGGATCCAGCATGTGACGGCCAGAGTGAAATTGCACCTGAGCCCCATGGTTATTATCGGTGGTCCACATCGAACGGATAAAGGCAATGTCATCTGCACAGGAACCGATATGCGGAAACCAGTCGCTAATTTCAACGCCAGACTGTCCGTACTTTTTGTATCCGGTTTGCAATGGGTAAATCGTTTTGCGATCTTTGCCATTGGCATCGTCGAGTACGACAACCCGAAGGTCTTTGAAATTTTTGGGATCAAGCACGTTGGCATGGGGCGTATCGCTGATGGACTTACCGGCAAACTTGTTGAGGGCGGGCTTTGGATCAAAGCTCTCCATGTGACTCACGCCGCCTCGCATGAACAGCCAAATGACGCGTTTGGCCTTGGGCTGGAAATGCGGTTGGCCATCTGGCTGTTTTCGTTCTTCCGCTGCCACGATGCCGCCGAGTGCCAACGAGCCAAAGCCTAAAGCCGATTGAAGCAAGCATTGGCGGCGTGAAATGGATGGATGGGTTGTCATCGGATGACCTGAAAATCGTTGTGGTTAAGGAGGGCATGGATGAATTGAACCCGATCAGAATTCGCTTTTAAAAACGCAAGGCAGGCTTGTGTTTCGGTTTCCGAAGGCGGTCTAGCAAGTAGTTGCTGGAAGGCGGAACGAGCGAATTCAACATCCGTCAAATCTACGTTGAAGCGGGAGGTAATGAGGCCCGCTGACTCAATGGCTTCGCGACTGTTCATCATCGCGAGTGCTTGTTGCGGCACAATGCTCTCGCTGCGGCGGTAGCAGTTAAAGACATCGGCATCATCAAATGTCGATAAGAATTTGTCGCGGCTGTCGCGGGAATGAAACAGGTATAAGCTACGGCGGCGCACGTTCGGTCCCGGTTGGACGGAGGGACCTCCCGGTGTCAGATCGAGTCGGCCGGACAAAGAGAACAGGCTGTCTCTCAATACCTGAGACTCCATCCGGCGGTTATTCATTCGCCAGTAGTAATGGTTTTCTGGATCTCCAGTGAGCGTGACTGGGTCGGCTCCAAGATTGGAAGAACTGCGTTGCCATGTTTTCGATTTGAGAATTAGTCGGTGTAAATGCTTCATGCTCCAGCCTGATTCGATCAATTCGATCGCAAGGTAATCAAGCAATTCTTGATGCAATGGCTGGGGAGACCGCCGACCAAAATCAAAAACCGATTCGACAAGCGGAGTCCCAAAATGGCGAGTCCAGATGTGATTGACCGCGACCCGAGCCGACAGTGGATTGTCTCGATGAGTGATCCAGCGAGCCAGAGCGGTCCGTCGTCCGGTGCTGGTTTGAGGGTAGACCGGCGCGTACTGAGATGCCTTGTGTGAACTCTGATCCAACGCCCGTTGGCTGCCTCTCAACGGCGTAAGGGCCGGAAGATTTTCGGATTTTAACGCAGCCTGTGCCTGGTTTTTTTTCTTTGCGGCGTCTGCTTTTTTATTCGCGTCCGCTTTCAGGAGATCGACTTCTGCCTGCGCCAGCGCAACTTGAAGATGCTGGCGGGCGGCGAGTTCTGGTGATCCGTTACCGCTCTTTTTCAAGGTCGCATTGTCGGCTGCGATCCTGGAATTCAATGCGGTGTGTTTCGCCTGGGCCAGTTTTAGTTGCGCTTTTGCGAGCTCGATGATCTGGGCGGAATCAACCACGGCCGCCCGCTTGTCTGTTTTTTTCAAGACCACATCGGTGGCAAGCGGTTTGACCTCGATCGAGTAGAAATCGGCCATTGAGTCGAAAGCAAATAACTCGATCGAGCCAGGTTGTCTTGGTGGCAGTCGATAGGCGAATAAGAACTGGCCATCTAAAGCGACATTGATTAAGTCATTTCGGACTTTGATGTTCAGTACGTATTCCTGATTTAACCGAATCGGCAGATCAGCCTTGGTGTTGGCCGGATAGATGTTCCGACCCGCGACGGTGTGAGCGAGTTGTACTTTTGGACCGCCCGCGAATGCGCTGACGTAAACGATGTGAGCGTTTTCGCCATTTTCATCCACATCGAAACGGATCCCTGTGGATTTGTATTGCTTGCCGCCGGTGGTTTGGAAATTCAAGCTCAACTCAAAATCTCGTGGATGATGAGTGTTGGTTCGCAGGCAGCTGCGGTCCATCGTGGGCTCGGTTTGAGTAAGCAGCCCTCCCTGATATCGCCAGCCTCGACCGATGGTCTCCCAGAGGTCTGGGCGCGACTTCTTGAAATTATCCAGAAAAGCAGTGCCCGGCGTATCTGCCTTGGCCGCGGCAACTGCTTGCTCTTCCTTTTTTTGGAGCTGTGCGAGGTTGGCTTGAGCCGAATCAATCTGGTTTTTTGAAAGGGTAAGCAAATTCGTTTGCACATACTCTCGTACGCCGGGAGCCCAGGCTTCCACTGGCAGATCAATAGGTGTCTCCGCCTGCGCGAAACTGGCTAAAAATCTCGGAGGACCCGCGAGGATTGGGTTGTCCTTGGCGGGCTGGGAGGGATCCCCTCGCCGATGGAGGTAGGTCGGTGCGTCGAGTTTGTCATCGTAAACGCGTGGAAGTCCATTTTTGTTGTAGTCGGGATTTCCCGGCAACGCGTCGAGGCGAACATGATGCGGTTCGAAGATCGCTCGGAAACGATAGTAGTCCTGGTGGTTAATCGGATCATACTTGTGATCGTGACACTTGGCGCAGTTCAGCGTCAATCCAAGAAACGACTTACCCGTATGCTCGATTGTGTCATCAAGCCATGTCGTTCGATTGAAGAGGTAGTAGTTTCTGGCCAGGAACCCCGTTGCGGCGACGGTCTCGAGGTCAGAGGGGGCGATCTCATCACCGGCAATCATTTCCATGACCATCCGGTCGTAGCCTTTGTCTGCGTTGAGAGAATTGACGATCCAATCACGCCAATGCCAGAGATGTTTCTGGCTGTTTCGCAGCTGACTGTCCAAGCCGTACCAATCGCTGTATCGCCAGACGTCCATCCAATGTCGGCCCCACCGCTCGCCGTATTGCGGGCTATCAATGAGCGAATCAATGGTTTCTTCCATTGGCAGATCTGAAAGCAGTTGTTCGGCAGTCGGCGGCAGCCCAATTACGTCGAAGTAAATCCGCCGGAGCAGCAGGCTGCGCTGCGCGCTTGCCTGCGGCTTGAACCCGTTGGCTTGTTGTGCTTTTGCGAGAAAGGCATCAATCGGGTTGGGTTCGCCCAGATTCGGTATTGCGGGTCGTTCGATTTTTTGAAAAGCCCAATGCTGCATCGGATCCGCTTCCGCTTGCTCAGCTACCGGGGCCGGAGCGCCGGCGGCAAGCCACTTTTTAATGACCGCCAACTCTTCCTTTGACAGCGGCTCTCCTTCGGGCGGCATTCGCTCTGCGTCGTTTTCGGAAGTCAGACGATCTAGGAGGATGTCATCTTCTAAGATGCCGTAATCCTTCATCGAATCGACGGTATCGACGCGGAGTTCGGATTCTTGTTTCAATGCGCCATGGCAGGCAAAGCATCGTTCTTTTAAAAGCGGCTTTAGCTTTTGCTCATACAGGTCGACCGTCTGTTCCTGTCCGACCGCGCTGGCTGCAAGTAGCAATAGGCAAGCGAGTGAATTGGGAATAGATTTTAATAAAGGTTTCATACAGTCGTTCCGATCCTGTCCAGCACTGGGTGATTGAACCGGATGTGATGCGTCAGTGCCGCTGCCGCGTTCTTTCGATTGCGGTTTATTAGTGCGGTTAGTATCTCGTGATGTTGGTCGACGGCATCAGCGGCAGCTTCGCGATTTTCACCTTCCCATTCAAACAAAATTTCAAAGAACGGAGCGTGCCGTTTGAAAAAATCTGAAATGTAAAAGTTGTCTGCCTTCTCAATGATGTAGCCATGAATTCGATTATCAATCACGGGAAAGCCATTCGGATCTCGCGCCGGGATATTTCCGTCGTGCATTGCTTGAAGATCGGTATCAACCATGCGTCCCCAAGCGAGATCGAGGGCCTTGAGTTCGAGGACTTCACGGGTGTCTTGGTAAGCTCGTAGATCTTCGTGAGTGAAGTGGCGAATCTTCCACCCACGCCGTGGAATGTGTTCAAGCAGGCCCTGGCCTTCGATTAGGTGGCAAATTTCTCGCACGGCAGAACGGCTGAGATGATGGTGCGCCGCTGTTCTCTCTTCTCGCAAAAACGTCTCTTCGGCCAACAGGCTTTTTTGCACAATCTCGCGCAGGATCGCTGGGTAGGGATCGGTGCTGACGGGAAGCCCCGAAGGTGCCGTTGGGCCCTTCGGCGCATCGACGTCAGTTGGAGTTTGCAGGCGTCCGTTGGTCAGTTTGATGAGCTTGCCGTCATCAATCAGCTTCGAGATTACGGTCCGCACGGGAGTTTGGCTGACTCCGTAATGTAAAGCCAGCGCGGCAACCGTCAATTTGCAAGGCGTATTGCCCACAGATAAATGCGACGTGATGTCGTATTCAATTTTCTCGGTCAGCTCCATGAACCTATTCCTCCAAATCAGTCGGCTAAAACATGTTTTTGCCAACAATTCAACTTGGTTTTATAGTATCGGCCGCGGGCTATGTCAAGTAAATGTCCGGTTCAGGTAGGCGCCCTAAGGGCATTTTGTCGCCGGGCACGCTACCTGTTTGAGGTTCGGTTCTGTTGGTGTGCTGTTGGTCATTTCGCGTCTCTCGCTCGGCGTTGGCAAGTTTTCGGTAGGCCGACGAATCGAATCCCTTCCATCGGCCAATGGCATACTTACTCGATCTTAGCGGAATCAATTGGTATCCGAGTTCCCAATGAGTAATTATGACCTGTGGTTTGGCGCGTTAATTGACTTAGGGAATCCCAAACGCACGAGTAGAGATCTGAGGGGAAACCTCGTGCTAATGGGGCCCGTGCAGTTCACAACTTGCGCGATTGAAAATGTTGTTTAATCCAGTGTGTAAACCGAACCTTGCTTTAATCTAAGGTTCGAATCACCGTTTCTAAATTGGCAAGGCAACCGTCAATGCTGACGAAGAATCACTTCAAATTAATTTGCCCATCGTATGGCTGGGGCACATTAAGCAAATTTGCAACTCGCTTTTTTATCAATGAGTTTACAAATCTTGAAAAGAAGAACGTTGGAATACTCATTTTCCGGAATTGATTCGCCCGCTTTCAAACGCTCTGCCGTTTTATATGAATCGATGATGCTCAGTATGCCAATTACGATACCTGGTAAAACACAAAGTATGGTGCCAAGAAGTTGCACTATCAGCGTCATCACTCACTTGTTTGACTGGCCATTGATTACGATATGACCAATTCCCACAACAAACCAAGTCAAGAGAGCTGCGGCAATTGGATTTGCATCCGGTTTAGAGATCATCGCCATGAGAAATTCCTGTCTTAAATGTGATACTGATTGCTCAATAGATTCGCTCCAAAAGCAGAACGCATTCTTTGGAGTAATTTAGCTGGCTTATTGGCGAATTAATTGCTTTTTCTCTATGCCATTTCATGGTTGTCCAAAAATAACGCTGTAAAGACGCATCGGTTTCCAGCGTTTCGTGGTGGGGTGAGGTAGGAACTAGCCATTACTTATGGGGTGGGTATATATATTATTCGAGTTTTCGTTTGACTTGTATTCCCGTAATCGTCAGATTATGGCTCTACTGTCGGTATGTCTTTTAAAGACGAGGGGGCCCAGATGGAATTCGGGAAGAACGAAGAGATTGTCGAAAAGGCGTCTTTCGATAAAGACGCAATCATTAAGTACCATTGGGCTGGGCTCATATTTTTGTGCATTCCGATCGTTACCATTCCACTCGCCCTGATCGTCGCAGTCGTCTACAAGATCGTGCTCGACCGTGTTATCGACAATTGGGAGTGCACTCTGACTACACGCGCGTTGCACGTCAAAAAGGGGATGCTAAACAAAATTGAAAAAACGGTGCCCTTGGAGAAGATCACAGACCTTCAGATGACTCAGGGATTTGTGATGCGTTATTTTAACCTGCGTAATATTTCGGTGGAAACCGCAGGCCAGTCCGGCCCTGGAAGTCTGATCAGTCTCCTCGGTGTAAAGGACACAGAGCGTTTTCGTCGCGAGGTTCTCGACCAGCGAGATCGAATGGGTGGCACTGCCACTCCGGCGGTCGAGTCGACGAGCGAAGGCGATTCCGATTCAGTACTGTTGGAGATTAGGGACGAGCTGCAACGTACAACCGAGCTGCTCGAAGAGCTGGTTAAGCAAGGGGCGGGCAAAAGCACCTAGTTTGGTAGATGCCCGCTGATGGAACCCGAGATAGACCGTTTGTTTGTCGAGAGTTAAGTTAGGGCAAGAGTAGATCTGCGGCATTTTCGA
>JAPKBL010000167.1 GCA_028823415.1 Mariniblastus sp. | reverse complement strand
GTAGATTTAAATTTATTACTTGGCGTGCCATAACAATCGGATGAACCGGAGCGGTAATACATCACCGTTTCGCTTCGCTCGGCAATGTTAAACATCCGCCCGGTTATCCGTAAACGTTCTGTGCCTCCGACAAACTTTAGACATGACAGCCATTCGACATCGATTCGTACTTCCGGTTACTGTGGTCGCAATCCTGTGTGTGGGATGCGGGCGCGCCAATCGTCCTGCACAAGTCGGCGGCAACTATCCACCCGTAACTCCTGAGAGACTGGCTGGTTCCAGTTCTTCACACCGAACTGGGCAAGACGATTTTGAATTCACGTGGTCATTTGATGCAACTTCATTTGTAATCGAAGGAAGTGCTATTCCGACGGACTTGATTTCCGCCATGCTAGGTCCAGATGTTTCGGCAACGGAAATCCAAGGTAAATGGGAAATACGTGACGGGACCATTCACTTCTTCGTAGATACGGGGGACACTGATTCGGTCAAAGAATGTTCGATGCCGATTTACAGTACTGGTCCGATTCGCATTGAAAGCTCGGCGGCTCAATACGTCTTCTAAATCCAGCACAGAACAATGCCATGCACACGGCGATCGCGGCCGTGCGTTTTCTGAAGTCATGCCATACGGCGCGATCCCGGTGATGGCCAGCGTTATGCAGCAGGATTATTGGGAGGCGGATCCATGTCAGACAGAATTTCAACCCTTTCAAAGCGGCTTGTCGTTGCCGCCCTTGTTGTCTGGCAATTTGCATTGACATCGTTACTGTTGGTCGCGGGCATCGAGAACGCGAAACTCGGCGCGGTGGCCAAAATGGCATGGGGCATAAAGCTTTTTTGGATTGTGGGATTCGGCTTGCTGTCCCTCTACCTTCGAAAACGAGTTGCCAGATTCGGTGCTACGATTCACCGTGGCCTGGTTTCAGTATTCGTTGGATTTGTAATCAGTTTTGCTTTAATCGAGGAGGGAATTGCCACCGCAATGACCAATTGTGCTCCTCTGTTCGGCGTAGAAATGGGCGAAGTGTACATCACCGCCTCAGGCAACTAGATGGATGTCGTACTGTTGCACAGCGTCGTCGTTTCCCCCCCATTTCTAGTTTGGGGTCTACTGCTGAACCGCTACAACATCTCGACATGAATCTGGGCGTGATGATGGTGGCCCAATGTTTGACTCGCGCCCCAACAGCGTTCAAATTGTTTTACAATTGTGGATTTCAATTTCCTTCAGCGACAGTGAATCCTATTTAAACTATATTGGTGGAAAATTCTCGGTGCGTTGGTGTTTATCCTAGTTTTTATGATGCTCTTGAAGAGTAATCTTGCTTCGTCACTTCCTGACGTGGGAACTCGGGAGCTCTCGTTTCAAAGGTTCAAAATGAAAATTACTATCCTGGTGTTTTTTCTAAATGTCATCCCCATCTTGGCATGCATTGAAGAACCGATTGACGCAAAGGAGTGTTTGGGAATCCTTCAGCAGCAAGAAATTGTTGGTGAGAATGGCACATCTGTGGAGCTTTCAAACGAACCCAATGGCAACCCTTTTCCCAAAGCGACGCCGGAGAGTCAGGGTATTTCATCGGGTGTGCTTGACCGGCTGGCGGAGCTTGTCAGCGGATTTGTTGATGCTGAGGAGATTGTTGGGGCGGAGTTGCTTATCATCAAGAACCAACGCACGGTAATGCACGAAGTTTTCGGTCTTGATGCTCCAAACGGTGATCGGGCGTTAGTTAAAAACACGATCTTTAGTATTCGGTCCATGACCAAGCCGCTGGCGGGCGCTATGGCACAGATATTGATTGATGAAGGCGTGTTGAAACTTTCGGATCCGGTTTCCAAGTATCTCGAATCTTTCAACAACGACCGCTCACGCGACATAACCATCGAACATCTGTTGACGCACCGTAGCGGCTTGCCGATGAAGTCTGCAGGCAGGCTTTGGTCGGACTATTCCAGTTACAAACATATTCGGGAGGTCGCCGACTATTGGGGCGAGCATGGGCCTCAGCTCTTCACACCGGGGGAGCAGTACCATTATGCGGATGCAAATGTGGATACTCTCGGTGCAGTCATTGAGCAAGCCGTCGGTGAATCCACTGAGGGAATTATTGAGCGTCGATTGTTTCGGACGTTGGGGATGAATGACTCGATCACATTGCTTAGCAAGGGCGACGTGCGGGTGGCGCGTGTGGCGGGGAAGAATGCTGGGGGACGCGGTCGTTGGAGACAGTTCTGGCGCTGGCAAGGGACTCCGTACTTTTCCTTTCCCATGTTCGCGCAGGGTTTTTACTCGACCACCATCGATTACGCTCGTTTTTTGCAGTTGGTGATGGACGGTGGAGTGACGAACGGGAAACGAATACTTTCAAAAGCCGCAATCGCTCGAATGCTTACACCGGTTTCGCAGACAACCATGCCAACTGGGTTCGCGGGTCTGGGCGCTTCCTACGGCCAGCTAATGCAGCTTTATGAAAAAGAAGGGAAGGTCGTGGCTTTTGGCCACAGTGGATCGGATGCCACCTATGCGTGGGCTTGGCCTGAACAAGAATTGATGGTTCTGTATTTCACCCAGTCACGTGGGAGCGTAACTATGAGTCGAATGGAGGCTGTGATTGATAGCCTACTGGCGCGCCCCATTCAGATAGAAGAAGATTGACGCCCTAATGGGGCTAGAGGGTTCATTGATCACTCTGGTGCGTCAGGATTTCCTTCGCGGCCATGTGACTGTTTTTAAATTATTTAATCTTGCTTAGATGAGGCGACGCTGGCCGTTGTCTAGTTTGGAGATAATTCCCGTTGCGATACAACATTAAATTTCTTTTGATTATAACCACCATCTTAATGGTTGAACCATTTGACGCTTTGGCAACTGACTTCACGTCGCTTTCTCCAGGAACGAATGAAGTTCAGTTCAAACACGACGGTCGATCACGGCGACTGATCGTTACGACGCCGAAGACATTTGATGGCCAAGGTCCCCATCCAGTCTTATTTTGCTTCCATGGCGCAGGCGGCAAAGCTGACCATCAAAGTAAAAGGTGGAGTTCTCACGCAGATAAGCGTGGCCTTATTGTCATTAGCGCCGAAGCGTTACGACCTCTTGCCAAGTGGAACTTTAAGGACAAATTTCATGATGAAGAACATGATGATGTCGGATTCGTCTCGAAAGTGGTTGAAGTCTTGATTGCGAACAGGATCGCTGATCCAAAGGCCATTTATGCAACTGGACATTCCAGTGGAGGTCTTTTTTGCTATCGTCTGGCAAGGGAAACCACGCTGTTCGCTGCGTTGTCTCCAATGAGTTGCGGCATGGCAAAAGGAGCACATGATCCAGACGAAAAAACAAAACCAGTTTCGATCATGCAAGTCATTGGGGATAAAGACAAGAGCTTCAACGGCTCATCCAATCCGAAAGTGACGATGTACTCGGCAGCGAAGCGAATCGATGTCTGGCGAACGTTCAATCAGTGCCGCCTCGAACCTGTCGTTGTGAACAAAGGGGAAGCGTTGGTCGTGACTACCTATACCAATCAGTCCGGCCTTGAAGTGACCTTCTGCAAAGTGAAAGGAGAAGGGCATCACATCAGAAGGGATCTCCGGGATGTTGCGGATTCACTTGCCATAGATTTTTTACTAAAACACAAGAAAAAGTAGAAATGCGGCATCCATGTTGGGCAATTGCATCTCAATTCGAGTCAGCACAAAACTAAGATTGGATTTTTCAATAGACGTGGAAAGATCGATTTGGGATTGGGCGCCAATGTTTAGCGCAGCGGGTTACATTGCTGGCTAACAAAATGAAGCATCCGCGTCGCGGTCGGGGCGGAATTTGAAATCGATGTCACTTGCGGAAACCGGGTGATCATAAACGTTATGTCGCTTGAGCCAACTAAATTCCTGGGACTTCTGCATACAGTGCACTTTGAGAACACGGTTTCTGCGACAATGTCGCACGCTACTCACTTTAACTCACTAAAAAAATTGGAGAAACGAATGCGAACTGGTGCGATCATTTGCTTTGTTATCGGCGGACTGGCCGTGTTTGTGGCGATCAACAATATGGTTGGCGGCGCCAATCGACCGGAGGGCATTGAGAATCTCGTCGGTTATGCTGCTGGATCGCTTCTATTGCCAATCGTTTTTCTGATTGGAGGCTTGGTGATGTGGGGCAAGGCAAAAAAGAAATAATTGCCATACGTTTTCTCTTGCGATGGGATCTCATGCGAACAGCTATCGCGTGCTAACAAAACGATGCACGCGAAGCCGACGGCGTCCAGCGTTAGACTTTGATCGACCTTAATGATGCGACGATTTTTGACAGTTAAAACTCGTTCTGGTCTACTTAACGCGCGCTCGTCAATCTTCAGGTGGTTAAGCGTCAACCGTCGGCTCGGATGCTTCCCGCAATTGAACGGTGCAAAACAGACGAAGATCCTGACGTCGATTCGCACGCGGAGGAACTTGCCAGCTACGTCAAAGATAAAACGTCGCTACCAAGGTAGTAGGTCGCTGAACAATACGATGAACCGAAGTTGCGTAACCGGGCGACTTTGGAATGGAAAATCAAATCCCGCGGCTCGGTTATCGGTATACGTTAGATGCCCTGAGAGCCATATGAATCTTCGTGACTTCTTCCGATTTCGTCGCAGCCGAAAGGATTCCGACGACGCTCAACCCGACGCGGAACCGCTGCGCCGCCGAGAATTGCGCAACGCATGGCGTGCGCTCGAAACCGAGGATTTCGATACCGCCGCGATGCTCGGACAAGAACACGTCAACGCTACCGATGGTGAACTCGCTCTGGAATCAAAGAAGATCGTCGCGCTTGCCCAATTCCGCAAAGAACACTATTCCGTGGCTACTCCGCTATTTCAAGAAATCGCAAACTCTACCAATGATGTCGCTGATTGGTTCAATGTTGTTACGTCGGCGACGCTGTCTGATGACATCAATCTTGGCGAACACGCTTTCCAACAATGCCTAAAATGTCAAGAGTCCGCCGGTCATTCACAACAACCGAGCGTTCCATTCATGCGCCAATTCTATGCGTGTGCACTGCGAGACCGCGGCGAATTCGGCAAGGCCCTCGAACAAATCGAAGAACTCCGATCGATCTACGAACAATTAAAAATCACAGATGATACCTTCGTCTATATTCGAGGCGTCCCTTTTTTGTCGCACACGATGGATGTCGCAATTGATGTGTTTCGGGGCATGGGCGACTCGTTCGATCCCAACGGATGGATTGACTCATTCGCTTCCAAACTTGATGATGATGGTCGCGAATATTTGCAAAATGTCAAAGAACGAATAGCGAGAGGCAACTAACAACCGGGTGGATCGGCGTGGAAGCTGAGTCGCGCGTTCGCTTCGCTTCGCTCAAAAACGTCAACTCACCGCTCGGTGATCTTTCCTGTTATCCCACTTAGATGAACACTAATCCCAGCCAAAATCCATCGAAGGACGTCGGCGCACCAACGCCAGTAATTCGTATTGCGCTGGCTGGTCTTGCCGTTGTCGGATTCCTGGCATTCGGATTTCTCTTCCTGCAAGCAATGAGGGCGCGTGACTGGGCGATTGCAATTTCGACTGTTGTCGGTGCTCTGTCGGTCATTCCCTGGGCTTCCTACCGATCCTCTGCTCGAGATTGTTTGACTGGTACGCTGGCGTTGGCAGTTGGGGTGTTTTGTGGAATCGGCGGTGTAATTGTTTATTTCGGATTTTTTCATTTTGAATGGTTTAGTGAAATCTTTAATCACAAAGGGATTGGCTCGATCGGAATGTTTCTGTTTTTCGCATTGGGGTTCGGATTGGGTGGATACGCTACTTTGCACACATTGATTAGGCTGGCGTTGCCGTCCAGTACGCGCTGTTCAGACTTTTTGAAGAGTTGTTTCACTTCAACATCCTCGCGAAACGGGGAATAACAAGATGATGCACACGAAGCCGACCTTTCGCGTGGTTTAGAAATGGAAGATCGCTCGTTCCGACCCGGTGATCGCCAGCGTTATGGCACTTAGCTGATTTTCTTTTTTGATTTGTCGTTATTTGTGTAGTTTTTTGGCGTTCTGTTTTTATGAATTGCTTGAATTATGGTTGGTCAAAATCAATAATGGTCACCAAGCAGGACGGAGTGCGCTCACCCGCAGGAGTTGTGGTTGGTCACTGGTAAGTTATTTCTTACAATTTGGCGTGGCATCACAGACGGATGAACCGAATCGGTAAAACACCATTGATTCGCTCCGCTGGGAAATGCTAAACCCCCGCCCAGTTATCCGAAAACGTGATCCGGCTTAGGCTAATCGTACTCAGTTCATGAATTCAAATTCCTACCAAGCACCAGAAGATACGCAGAGTGTTGGTACTGCTGCGCAGCAAGGTCGCGTAAGGAAATCGCCGAGCAAACCCATCCTTGAGCTTCTTTGCGTGGCGTTTGGATTTGTCGGGACTGGCACGGAGTTGGCCGTTCTTTTTTATAAGCACATGCTGCCCGACGAGGTGTTCGAGTTTTTTCGTGGCGGCAATGCAGGAGGCATGCTAGTCGGCCTTTCGCTTCTCGCTGGCCTGATTGCGTTCCCGATGTTCATTGTGAATATGTTCTCAGGTTCTCGATCATGGTGGGCGGCGAGACTTGGGCTTATACTGTGCGTGTGGGTAATGTTATTGATCCTGAGCGCGATGGTTTAGCATCGCAGTCGATACAAGGGAATACTTGCGATCGCGACATAACAATGCGTTGGATCAAAGCTGGTAACGCTTATGCGTTGGTCCTTGAATTTAATGGTAATTCACGCTGACTGGTCGGCTCGGTCAACTCGGTCAACTCGGTCGTTCTACGGCGTCTCGCAAAATGAAACAGCAAGACCTTAACCCGGATAATGTAGCGGACCGACGCATTTCAAGAGTGATTGCGTCTTCGTTGATTCTTGGGTTCGTTGTTTATGGCATCGTGGCTGCGTCTCGAGAACAATCAATTCCGCCGCTTTATGGGATTACTGCATTTTGCGGTTATGCAATCTTGAGTTCGTTTCTAATGACTTGGATTGTCGCTCGTCTTTATCGGCAGCACGGGATTAGGCAAATGAAGTTCGATTTGGCGAACATGATTCTTCTGTCTGCCTTGATTGCTTTGCCATTCGCAGCCTCAAATATGTTCTGGGACCTGCTCAGGATAGGGCTTGTCAAACGAATGGCTGAGGACAAAACCTTGGTGCTTCTGTTACTGACTGGAGGAGCAGGAGTTCTACTACTTCCAATCCTATTCATCACCGAAGCACTTTTCGCATGGTATAACACTTATGTGAAACACAGAGACTCTTAAAAGAGCAAAATACGTCGCATAACAATGTAAAGCACACGAAGCCGGATTTGCGTGTGGTTTAGAAATAGAAGATCGCTTGTTCCGGCCCGGTGATCACGGACGTTATCCCGCAAGAAATGGTTGCAAATTGCCTCGGTTGGGGGGAGACGGTTTCTTCCGTGGGTGAGTCACGTTGTTTGCGGTATAATCCGTACCTGACCGACTGATAATTAATTGGTATCTGTTCAACATGAATTGTTTCATACACAACTCAGCGCCTGCAATCGGGATTTGTAAGCATTGCCAAAAAGGCTTGTGTAGTCAATGCGCAACTGACACTGGAGCAGGCTTGGCCTGCATCGGATCCTGTGTTGACGTCGTAAACTCCATCAATTCGCTTGTTGATCGGAACATGCAAATCAGCAGCAAACAAAAGAGTGGTGGTTATTTGGGCTCGGCTTTCTTGGGGGGGCTGGGTGCAGTGTTTCTGTTGTTTGGCCTTAGCGGCGTTGAAAACGCGTCGCTTCCAATTTCAATGGGAATTGGGTTTTTGATCTTTGCGGTTGTGCTTGCTGCAAGAACCTTTGCGTGGCCGAAATTCGAAAAAATGGCGACACCCACAGCTGATCCGAATTCGACTGAAACATCACCAGTAAATCCCAAAAACAGATAACAAACAGAT
>JAPKBL010000166.1 GCA_028823415.1 Mariniblastus sp. | reverse complement strand
GGCGACTCGGATTAAGGCGACTCTTTTTGGATACCAAATTTCTTAATTTTTCGATCGAGCGTCGATCTTTCGATCCCAAGAATTGAAGCTGTTTTACTCTTGTTCCAGAGGGTCGCTTGAAGCGTGGCAGCGATATGACGTTGCTCAATCATTTCCAGCGACTCCGGTTGGTATTCCTGAACAATCGTACCCACGTCAAATTGAGATTCGCTGGCCGTGGACAGATTTGTCAGCAGCAGTTCGTCGAGTTGAATGATATCGCCCCGGGCAAGAACGACGGCTCGTTCGATGACATTTTTTAATTCGCGCACGTTTCCCGGCCAGCGATATCGTTTTAGTTGGTGTAGAGCCTGCGGTGAGAATCCGTTTATTTTGCGTCCGGTTTCTAGGTTGAACTTTTGAAGGAAGTAGTCTGACAATTCGATGATATCTTCTGGCCGCCGTCGGAGCGGAGGAACGTCGATTTGAACCACGTGGAGCCGGAAAAAGAGATCTTTCCGAAACTTCCCTCGCCGAACTTCTTCTTCGAGGTCGCGGTTGGTCGCGGCGATGACTCTGACATTGGCTTTGATAGATTTGCTTCCACCGACGCGCTCAAACGGGTGCCCCTCGAGTACTCGCAAGAATTTCGCTTGAATGCTCTGGCTCATTTCGCCGATTTCATCAAGCATTAAAGTTCCCTTATCGGCGGCCTCGAACTTCCCAGCTTTGCGGTCGGTAGCGCCGGTAAAGGCACCTTTTTCGTGTCCAAAAAGTTCACTCTCAAGCAAGGATTCCGAGAGTGCGGCGCAGTTAAGGCAGATGAACGGATTATTGCGGCGGTCACTGGAAAAATGCACGGCTCGGGCGACAAGCTCTTTTCCAACTCCACTCTCACCGCGAATCAGCACGGTTGCTCGACTCGGAGCTGCCTTGCCGACTTGTTCGTGAACGCGGAACATTGCGTTGCTACCGCCGACGATTTCACTTTCGACGCCAAGCTGATTTCGGAGTTGGTCAATTTGATTGCGGGTCTTTGAGAGGTCTTCGACTAATTTTTGCTCTCGGTATCTCGTCCGCAGCGCCATGCCAACAGTCTCGGCAACCGCCAGAGTAAACTCAAGGTCGTTGGGGCGGAGACCTTCTTGCATGTTGGTAGAATACAAATGGATCAAGCCAATCGTGCGATTGTTCATTCTGATCGGCGCCGTGATCACGCTGGTGGCGTGAATGGTTCCGGCGCTGTCTCTCAAACCAAGTGTGCTGTCATCCTGGATGTCACGGGCGAGGATCGCTTCGCTACCCCGCAGGCAGGTTTCAGCTAGAAATTGAGAAACGCGTTGGTATTCAGGTCGGGTATCGCTCCTCCATGCGAGGATTTCGAGTTTGTTGGGATCGACCGTTGTTCGTCTTGATTTGGGTACCAGTAAGACAGCGCCAGCATCGAGTTTCGTTTCTTCGTGAAGGCAGTCCAGGGACATTCTTGCGATAGCGCGAGGCGTCGTTTCGTTGGCGAGGTCGAACGCGAGCCGGCATAATCGTGTCGCGTTTCTTGAAGCTTTGGATCTTGCGTCGTCGCTGGGAGTCCCTTCCTCGAGGGCATCCGGATCTTCCGCTTGAAGATAGCGAGTTTTTTGTCTTCGGTGGGTGATTTGCGTTGGTTCTGAAAGCTGCAAATCAGCCATCGTGGCTTGGTCATCGGAGTCATGGATCTCAAGGCCGGTGACTGTTTCGGAGCCAATTTCGACACGAGAGAAGACCTTGCGGTTATAGGCGGACGAGAGATCCGTCACGAAGGCCATTTGCGTACTGGCGATCCAGATGATCTCCTGAGGCTTGAGGGTGTAATCCTCGGTCACGCGTTCATTACCGACAGCGGTGCCGTTGCGGCTGTTGAGATCACGAACTGTCCACTTACCGTCAGAACTAAATATTTCCGCATGTTGGCGACTGGCCTGATCCTCTTTGATAACAATTTGGTTTGTCGGAGAGCGGCCGATTGTGACGGTTCTACCAGGCATTAATCGGAAAACGTCGGACCATTTTTTCCCATCTCGGATGACGAGATAGGCGATATTTGATCCAGTTTTTGGTTTCTTAGGGCCAGCCATGTTCAGATATTAAGTTTTAACCAGGGATCTGGGGAATTTGAGGGGTGCAATACGATACTTTGGGATATGATTGCTAGGGTAGGTTTTTGTTTTCCGTAGTTTAATCTGGCCAAAAGATCGGTTTTTCTTGCCAACGGAAGGCACCCAAGTTAGTCTTAGAAGTAGTCTGAGTCTCACAACTGTTATCTTACTGCGATTCGACCAGCATCCGCCAGTCTTTATTAGAAGTTCTCGGGTGCGAGGTAAGAATGCTGAGCTACAAGTACGATATAACCGAAATACCAAGGGGCAAGGCCTTTTTTCTCAGGAGCTTAATCATGTCGGCACGTTTCGCCAAAATCACTTTTTTCGTCATTTTAGCGTTGTTGGTCATTCCAACTGCAGCGAATGCACAAAATGCGAACAACGGTGGTAACAATGGAAACAACAACGGTGGTAATGGAAACAACAACGGTGGTAACAATGGCTTCAACCCCAACTTCGGTGGAATTGTTGGCGGTATCAAGATTGATACACGAGGCGTTCTTACCGCTGAAAAGGCTAAGCTTGACCGAACTGCTCTCGCTCGAATCGAAGCAGGATTGAAGGCTTCCGATGCAAAAATCGCGGAAGTGACTCCGCTTCGCATGGTTTCTCTTCGTGGCTTAGAGAACGCGATTACAAAAGCCAAGGACGAAGGTAAGCCACTCAGTAGCGAAATCACTTACATGGCTGGTTTGCAGCGTGTTGAATATGTGATCGCGTTGGAAGATAAGAGCGACATCATCATCGCGGGTCCAGGTGAAGGTTACCGATTGAATGACGAAGGCGTTGTGGTCGGCGAAAAATCAGGAAACCCTGTGATTCATCTTGAAGATTTTCTCGTTGCGATGAGATCGGTTGAGAATGCACGAACGGGACAGGGTGTTTCGGTTTCGATTGACCCAACCGAGATCGGCATTAAACAATTGCAAAACTTTTATGGTCAGCTGAAGCGATCCAAAACTCCTTTCCGCCCAGAGATGCAACCTTTGGTTGAAAAAGCGATGGGCGAGCAGACGATTCGAATAACCGGAGTGCCGGCCGACAGTCGGTTTTCTCAGGTGCTCGTTGCGGCAGACTACAAAATGAAGCGTTTGGGAATGGGATTGGAAGCAGCTCCGATCAGCAATTTCCCTAGTTTCATGGAAATGGCTCAAAAAGCTCAAGTCAAAAACATGAGGGCAGCTCCACGATTCTGGATGGAGTGTAGTTACGAGCCAATCGCGAAAAACGCTGATGGAAGCATCTGGCAAATTCGAGGTAAGGGCGTCAAAACTCTCACCGAGGATTCTAAATTTGACAACCAAGGTAAACGTAGCGGCGCTAATAAGCCAAATCGATTTGCTGTGAAGTGGGCCGAGATGATGACAGAGAGATTTGACGAATTGTCAGCCGCTGAGCCAGTTTTCCGTGACCTTCGCAATGCGATGGATCTTTCGGTTGTCGCCGCGATCATTAGTCGTGAGCGACTGAGCGAAAAGGTTGGACTAAAGACGCCTGCGATTCTTGGTTTAACCAACGCAGCTGTAACACCTAGCTACACGGTGCCGAAAGTAGTACCGGCTCAGTGCAGTTTTGTCAGAATTGCTCAAAGCTGGTTGGTATCCGCTTCGGGTGGTATTCAACTAGATTCATGGGGCATTGCTTCTAACACAGAAGTGGTTCCAAACATGGAAAGCATTGCGGAAGCAACTGCGACTCAGAGTGGCTCGTGGTGGTGGAACGCTGCATCCAACTAAGAGCCCTTGTCCGGCCGACCTAGAAAATGGGGAAGCTAGACATTTACAAACAGTAGAAAAAAAGCCAGACTTTACGGTCTGGCTTTTTTTGTTGCCCATTTCTTGTTGAAGTCTGACGCGTTTAGACTGCTCAACCAAGTTGATTAACCGGTGGAAATCGATTGAGTTCATCAAATTCTCATAGCTTTTATAAATTGGCTGATCCGGCGGAGTTTCTTTCGCTGGCGGAATCAGCGGTTTTGTTTGACGTTCGCTCGCCGAGTGAATTCGCTCAAGGGCACATTCCGGGTGCATTAAATCTTCCGTTATTCAGTGATGCGGAAAGAGCCGAAGTCGGAACGATCTATAAAAATTCCGGGAAGGAATCGGCTGTTCTTCGGGGTTTGAAAATTGCGGGTTCCAAGATGTCGGATCTGGTGATTCAGGCGAGGCAGGGTTCATTGGGGCAGGGGGAAGTGCTGGTTCATTGCTGGCGGGGTGGAATGAGGAGTCGGTCGATGGGGTGGCTTCTGAGCACCGCTGGGCTATCCCCGACAGTGCTGGAAGGCGGTTACAAATCTTACCGAACCCATGTGCATGAGTCTCTGGAATCGCCGTGCCGACTTAACGTTGTTTCCGGACTAACGGGAGCTGGTAAGACCCGGATTCTTGCAGTGCTGGCCAAAGCGGGTGAACAGGTGGTCGATTTGGAAGGATTGGCTAATCATCGTGGCTCGGCGTTTGGAGGGATTGGGCAGCGAGCTCAACCGACCACCGAACAGTTTGAAAATTATCTGTTCGGTCAAATGCAAAATCTTAACCCGGACCAACCGGTATGGGTTGAGGATGAGGGGAACCGGATCGGAACGGTAGTGGTTCCGCCTTCCTTCTATCATCTAATGCGTCATTCCCCCGCGATTTTCATGGACTCGAGCCCCGTTCAGCGCGTCAAAAATTTGATTGAGGATTATGGCGATCTTCCGTTAACCGAACTCGCGGACTCAATCAGTAATATACGTAAGCGATTGGGGCCGCAGAATGCGGATGAAGCCTTGGCGTCGCTGGCTGGTGGAGAGGTTGCGCGGGCCATTGAAATTGTCTTGGCCTACTATGACAAGACTTACATGAAAGCCGCCAATGCAATGCCGCGAAAGATAATGCCGACGCTGGCGATCGACGAACTCACCGATCCTGAGATCGCGACATCAGCGATCGAATTATCAAAGGCTGCGACCTTTGTTTAGGAGCGACGGCGTTGCGCCCGTTCTCTAATCTTCTCCAAGTCGAGTGGGCATGTCGGCAATCACATAGGCCGCAACGGCCAGTGTGATAGCGCAAGCAGTCAGCTCTTTTGGATTGACTTTGTCCACGGTGTCAGCGTTGGTGTGGTGCGTATTAAAATAGAGTCGACCGTCGACGGTCAGTCCCATGCACATGGTGCCGAGAGGTTTCAGTTGGCCGACATCTGCTCCGGAATATCCCGGTTTCACTCGCGTTGCTCCGATCGGTTCAAGAAGCGCGAGGATTTCAGTGAGCTGATCCAGTGCGATCTGGGCTTTCTTTTCATCCGCTGCGTCGATTGTCAGCCCTTGCGGCTTAAATCCACCGGAGTCGGATTCAATGCCGGCGACGTGGTCGTCGGTTTGGTGGCGGGCTGCATAGCTGCGAGCGCCGGCAAGTCCGTTTTCTTCGTTCGTCCAGAGAACGACGCGAATGGTGCGTTTCGGCTTGAGGTTTAATTTTCTAAGGATGTTGATTGCTTCCATGGCCGCGACACACCCGGCACCATCATCTTGGGCGCCTTGTCCTACATCCCAGGAATCAATATGGCCGCCAATTAAGACAATTTCTTCCGGTTTTTCGCTGCCCACGATTTCTGCAACGACGTTCGCTGACGGCGCCTCGCCCATGTCCTTCGCATTCATGATGAGTTTTACGACGCACTTTTTTCCGCGTTTCTGAAGGCGGCTCATCATCATTGCGGATTCTACCGAAATCGCAGCGGCTGGGATTTTTTTAACTTCGGCATCATATCTCATCGCGCCCGTGTGGGGGCTGTCGAGTGAATAAGCGGTGACCGAACGGACTAACGCGGCAACGCCGCCTCGCTCTGCCGCCCAACTAGCCCCGTTGCTTCGATATTGCACGGCGTCGCCGTAACCGGCGCCGTCCGTTTCAGAGTACATCGCCATTGAGTAATCGAATAGAACGATTTTTCCCTCAACTTGTTCGTCCGTCAGTGCGTCTAGTTCGGATTTATTTTTTACCGCGATGACTTCTGCCGTAATGCCTTCCGGGGGCGTCCCGACGGACCAGCCGAGGCCAAGCATGTTAATTTTCATCGGGCGGGGTTCCAGCAGTTCGCAACTTTCTTCGCCGCGTGTCCATTTTCGGATCGTCACCGCTTCTGCCTGGACATTCTCCTGTCCGTCTTTTTTCAGGGAATCCTGAGCCCACGCGATTGCCTTGTCCAACGCAGCGCTGCCGCTTAGACGGTGGCCAATGTCATCGCATAATTCCTGGAGCTTCAGGTACGAGTCATTCCCGTTTTTTGCTGATTCAATGATTCGATTAGCAACCGGTGCGTAGCTCGAAATCTTGCTTGGTGTGTTTACCTGAGCTTGAGTTTCACATGGGGCGCAAAAGTAGATTGCAAAGGCCAAAAGTAGGAGAGCGGTTTTCATGGAGTACTTTCGGGAGTCTTAGGGCGACTCTAAATAGCAATGGGATCGACCCAATGTCACCGGTGGAACGAGCGATCGTTTGCAGTGATTGGTGGAAAATTAGTTATCCCTTCATTATCCGCAATCATTGGCTCGGTACAACGGTGGAAGAGTGTCAGATTGGTCTATTCGGTCAAAACAATCGTGGGGGAGGTTCCGCACGGATATAAAAAAACAGGCAGTTCGATTTCCGAACTACCTGTCTATGCTTGATCCTGGCGAGAACGCTTAGCCCTGGCCTTTCCCGTATTGGCTCACCCAGCGTTAACTACCGGGAGTCGCTGTAGAAACCTCTGATTTCTCATCTGCGGATGCTTCCTTGGCTTCTTTCATTGCGGTAACCGCATCTTTGTGAACGATGACTGCTACCGTTTTTAGGCGGACGAAAGCTTCCGACAAGTGAATAAAGCCTTTGTGTTTACCAATTTCGCCCCATGAATTTTTGACCACGTAGTACTTGTTTCCCTCGGTATCTCGCGAGATACCTACGAGGTGCATCAGGTGGTCATCTGTCGTCGCGAGTGAGGTGAAAGCGTCTTGTCGCATTTCTTGGGTTACGACCTGTTCTTCGCCAGGAGTTGTGAATAGATCGCGACGACTGCTGTCGGAGGGCAAGACGGCGATTCCACGCGTCGCTGAGAACCCTTTTTCGCTGACATCGCCATCCCAAGCGACGCTAAATCCGTTTTCGATCGCAAAGTCAATCGTTTCCATTAGTTCATCAATTGGAACGTTTTGGAATGAGCCGTTTGAGTAATTGTCCGGAAGTTCGAGGACAAATGCTTCACCGAATGGGTGGTGCGTGAAAGAGGTAATGCTTTGGTAGTCTTTTCCATTGAAGCCAAGGCTTTCAGAGAATTCTTTTGGTGAGTAGCTGTGGTCGCGATAAGTAAAGCGGGCAGGGGAATCACCAAGATAAGTGTCAAGGATTTTATCGGAAGCGATTTTCCATTTTGGGGAAAGTTTCTTTTGCTTGGCGACGGCTTCCAGGAAACCATTCATGACCACTTCCATTTCCGCGTGGTCATGACGTTTAGAATTGTCTTCTCGACCTGAGTAATTCTCTTCGGGGACTAATCCAAAATGATGGGCTGAGTTAATGAAATCATGAGCCAAGGCGCCTTGGGAGAAATTTGCTTTTCCCTGCCTCAAAACATAATTCTGAGCTTTGTCTTTGTAGATATTTTTAACAATGAACATCTCGGACAGGTCATGTTGTCCTTTTTCTTGTCGAATCAATTCGGATTCAATAAAGGATGCCGTTGCAAAGCTCCAGCAAGTCCCAGTTGAGTCCTGTGATTTAACATTGGTGTAGGGGATGCTGTGTTCGATTGAGAATTCATACTTGGGAACGATTTTTTCTACCGGCTCCTCGTCCTTTACTACTTCGGGTTTTATCTCTTTATCAGTTTTTTCTGCGTCAGTTTTTTCTGCGTCAGTTT
>JAPKBL010000059.1 GCA_028823415.1 Mariniblastus sp. | reverse complement strand
TTCGATTGAACGCTGATTTTCGATTGAACGCTGATTTTCGATTCGGATCCAGATCCGTCAAACTCAACAAACCAAGTTAACTTTTACCCGAATCGCACCAACAGACAGTGTGGGGTTCGGGTTTTTCTGTGGTAGATCGACGACGGCAGAGATGACCCGACCTCGATCACCAATGAGCCCTCCGCTCCGCCAAATCCATCAAGAAAACTGATCTCACTTTAGTTTTCAATTTCATCCACCACCCGTTATACTAAGAGCTCAGGTTGCAACAGCTCAAACAGGATCGCTTAGTGCCTTTTGCGAAATGCTCATTTGCAAATAATCAAACGGGAAAGCCATTACGTCTTTCAACCCTCGATCTAACACAATCGAAGGTTACTTGAAATTCCCCATGCAAACTACACCTGACAAAAGAGGGTTCAATAAATATTTTACCCCAAGCTTGCGTGGAACATTTCATTCTCAGTTAACAGGGAGAGTTATGTGATTGCCGTTTGTTTTCAATGTGGGTCGCCCAAATCTGGTCCGATGACGAAATGTGAATTCTGTCAAAAGAAACCGATCCATCATCGCGATCGCGTTGTTTCGATGGCACTCTCTAACGAATGCCTAAGTGAAAAAAATCTTAAAACTGGCAGCCAGTATATTAAAGAGAAGAAACGGATTCCTAAATTTCACAAGAAAGTTGCGCAAAAAGCAGCTCAACTGATGGAGTCCTATATCGAAGTCGATGACGCTCGAAACTCCGATTCGATTGACTTGTCATCTGCATTCTTTCAATTCGAATTTTCGTCGGCCAAACCAGGGCAGCCGCAATTGGTAACGGTTCACTCCATTGGAAAACCAGCGAATTTAGCAAACGATGAGTTCAGCCAGTTTCACAAGAAAAAAACCTACCACACGCTGCAATGGGAAGTCGGTAATGAAATCACTGCCGAACAGGCATCTGCCAATCAAGACGACGATGGAAACGTCTACATTTGGTACCGCTGGATGAATGAGAACTGGCACGGCAAGTTTGTTTCCAAGACAGAGTTTGAGCAAATCAAAAGCGTCGAATTATAAATTTCATTCTCCGCGGAACAGAGGAAGCCCCAAGCATAAGTTCCGATTGGAAATCCCCGATTCTAATTTTCGGCGGAATGATTGGACTCCCGATTTGACTCTCAAAAGGGGGATGCCGCCTCAAAGTGATGATTCAAAGAACACGAATCAGGATACTTCGTGCGACCCTCTAAATCGCTTAATTCTCCGGGCTTTGGTTTCCACTTGCGAAGAGAAAATCGAAACAATTTATTGGCGACAAATCCTTCTCGCAGCATGTCCCCCTCTGCTCGCTGCATGTCCCCACAACGCTATTTTGCTCCACAAATCCAACTTCATTTGAAAACCTATCACCGAGAAGTTATCTCGGTGGGGTTTTTGCGGGATGGGACAGTATCGAAAACGTCCACGCTGTTAGAAAAGAACCTGATGAAAACCAAACTCCTTGTTTTTTTGTGCTTTCTTGGCCTCGGGGTCAACTCGACAATTTACGGGCAGTCGGCCGATTGGCCGCAGTTTCGCGGGCCTAACGGCAACGGCGTGGTCAGCACGCTGAATTTCCCTGAAACGTGGAGTGAAAGCGAAAATGTCGCCTGGAGCGTCGATTTACCCGGTGGCGGTTTATCCTCCCCGATTGTCTCGCAAGGGAAAATTTTCCTCACTACCGCAGTCGGAGCCAAACCTCCGGTGAGCTTCATGGAAGGGGTCGGGGATATGCGTCCCAAAAAACCCGATACTAAAGTAAAATTCAAGGTGGTTTCTTACAACCTCGAAGACGGCAAAAAACTTTGGGAATCCACCATTGTCGAACAGCAGCCCGAATTTCCGATTCACGGCTCGAACTCTTACGCCACAGAATCCCCAGCTACCGACGGGAAGCACGTTTTTGTCTATTTCGCAGCGGTCGGGATCGTGACTGCTTTTGACTTCGACGGCAAAGAAGTGTGGCGTCAAGAGATTGGAGCCTACCCAACGGGTAACGGTTTTGGAACGGGAAGCTCGCTGACCTTGGGAGATGGCAACGTATTTATTCAATGCGACAACGACGAGAAATCTTTTATCGTGGCCTTTGACGGAGCTACAGGAGAACTCCGCTGGCGAAAAGAGCGGGAAGGCCGGACTTCGTGGTCAACTCCTCTGTTTTGGAAAAATAAAAAACGAAACGAATTAATTGCCTGCGGATCCGGTTTCGTGCGGTCCTATGATCCTGCAACCGGAGCTGAATTATGGAGCATGACAGATGTCGGAATGTCGTTTAGTGCGTCACCGGCGGCTGACGACCAAAAGATTTATTTTGGCAATAGCGGGCCAAGAAGTAATGGACCTCTCGTTGCCATCAACAATTCGATGTCCGGTACCAACGCCTTTGCACCGGACTTGAAAGCCGAGGGACTGGAATGGATGGTGATGCAGGCCGGCCCGGGACTTGCTTCTCCTGTCGCCGTGAGCGGAAATGTCTACATCCCAGGCCGAGGGAAATTGACCTGCTATTCGACGGCGGATGGTTCGGTCAGCTTTAAAGAACGCATGAGCTTAGGTTCGATGGCCGCTTCTCTTTGGGCAGCAGGTGACCGAATTTTCATGATGGACGAGACAGGCAAGACGGTCGTTTTCGAGGCCACCGATAGCATGAATATCATCGCAACCAATCAGATCGCAGACGACCTATTCTGGTCAACACCTGCCGTTGCCGGTAATTCCCTATTACTAAGGGGTGTCAAAAAACTCTATTGCATTCGTTAGTTTTCACTGACAGCGAGCCAATGCTGACTCAACGGTTGTTTCAACTTCAGAGTCTGCTGCTTTGCAACTCCACCCGAACCCTTCAGGCAGCGGATTTTAAGACAACGTATCTGGAAAATTCATGAAGTATTATCAGCACCATTTTGAAGACGTAAAAAAATACCTCCACCACCGGCCTCCCTATCTATTGGTTGACCAAGTAGTCTCGGTTTCACCTACAGAAGCGGTCACCCTAACAACTGTGACCGGGGAGGAGGGATTTATCCAGGGCCATTTCCCCGGCGCCCCAATTTTCCCCGGGGCGATGATGCATGAATTGACCACGCAATCGGCAGGAATCCTAATCGCTTCCCATTACAACCCCATGGAAGAATTCAACACCGAAGACCCGTTTTTTAACGAGTACGCGTTAGGAGTTCTCGTAAAAACCAAACATGCCAGATACAAAGGATTCGCGAGACCCGGCGATGAATTAATCACGACCGTCTCGTTGAATGATCAAGTAAGCGAGGTGTTTGATTTCTCGGCCGTGGTAAAGGTTGATGGAAAAACAATCATGAAGAACGGGTTTCAATTAATGAATATCAAATCGGCGGCGCTGCAAGGAACCGACTAAATGGACCTTGCATCTCTGTTGAAACCCCCACCACTCCGATCACGCGTTAAGCTGCTGCACTGCTGAGGTGAAGCCCAGCGTGATCGGAATCGCTCAAGATCGAATCCGCTGTTTTCAACTCCTCAACACCCGCATTGATAACCACGAGGTACCTTCCGGCTTTGAGGTGATCTTCGTATTTAAGAATGTGCTTTTTCTCGATCCCCAAAGCACTGAGCCATCCCAACACGCCGCCTGCGGCAGCCCCCGCAACAGCACCTTCGACGCCCCCAAGCAGGGTCGATGCCAGTGATCCAGCAACCACCAAAGGGCCGGCACCCGGCACCCAAACCAGCGCAGCGCCGGCCAGCACGCCAAATAAACCACCCATCCACGCCGTCCCGGTCGCAGTTTTTTTACCAACATCACAAGCAGTGACGAATCCATGAATCTGTTTCTCGCATTGCAGATCCTTTGCCAAAATTGAAATTTTATCGGCCTGAACTCCACCCTCGATCAATTGCCCAACCGCGGACTCAGCCTCAGATATTTTATTAAACGCCGCAACAGTTATCGGCTCGCTCATGGCGAATTTCCCTTTTAAGTCTAAATAACAACCAATCGATTTTACGTTTCTTCAGCACAACAAGGTGTCCCTCAAGAAATGCAAAGAAGGCAATTTCGATCGAAATTGCCCAAAGTTCAATCACTAGAACTTACTCTATTCTAGCGTAATCTCGCTCGGTCACCACGCATCTCGAAAAACCAAAATTCCAATCAGCTAATTTCCAGAAATGCGAAACCTCGCTAGAGGATAGGCCCAAGTGTCGCCAGTGTATTATTCCAAAGCTGAATCGAAAATGACCAGGCCTCCACCATTTCCTTGGTCACTTGTTTGGAATTATCGAGGTACTGCTGCTGTCGCTGACGCACGCACCCCGTCAATTCCTGATCGTAAAACAAAATATTATTTTCATAATTGAGTTCAAAACTTCGGCGGTCCATATTCGCAGAACCAATCAAGGTAATTTCACCGTCAAGCGTTAACGACTTGGTATGCAATACTCCATGCTGATATTCATAAATCTCCACGCCTGCATCGAGTAATTCCTGGTAGTAACTTCGGCTTACCGCGGCCACGATAAACGAGTCGTTTCTCGCGGGAACGATGATCTTGGTTTTTACCCCTCGCCAAGCGGCAGCGCAAAGCGCATTTTGGATCGATGAATCGGGAACATAATAGGGGGTGGTTACGATCAACTCATGTCGAGCCGCGAAAAATAGCGACTCAAACATTTCTGACATCGCAGAGTTTCGCTCGGTCGGCCCCGTGCCTATCACCTGAGCTGGAAACCCTGGCCTCGGCGCCGGTACTGGTTCTCGCAAATAACGCGTCAAATCTTCGTCGACGCTACTCATCCAATCACCGATGAATAATTGCTGATTCTGTCGCGCGATTGGTCCCTCAAATCGAAGAACCGCATCCACCCATGGGGCATACTTCGCCTTCACCAAAAACTCAGCATCGGCACAATTCTGACTACCGCAATAAGTAATCACTCCATCAATCACCACAATTTTACGGTGATTGCGTAAATCCAAACGCCCAACGAGTGGACGAATCAATAAACTTCCAATCGGTAACGCCGTCGCCACACTCACTCCAGCCGATACCATTCGGCTCCAGTGTTTCGAGCGTATCATTGATCTCGAACCAAGGTCATCGACCATCGCTCGACAGGCCACTCCCCGTTTCGCTGCGCGGATTAAAGCTTCGACCATTCGCAAGCCATTATTATCCGGCAACCAGATGTAAAACAGCACATGGACGTGGTCGGTCGCTTTGTCGATATCCGCAATCATCGCATCAATGACGGCGTTGGAATCTTGAAGTAACTTTGCAGTGTTTCCACCTAGTGGTAAAAATCCACTGATCGATTTGCCAGTATGAAACAGGTGCTGATATTGATCTGGAATGACTGGAATTGCATTCTCTGAATCACACGCAACAACTTTCGCTACCGGGGGAATCTTCGATAGAGTTTCATGAATTCTATCAACGCGACGATGGCCGATATTCACTTCACCAAAAAATAGATAGGCCGCCATCCCCAGCCCTGGCACTGAAACGATCACCGCCATCCAAGCAATTCGCGAAGCTGGATCTCGATGAGGTCGCGTCATTACTCTGAAAACCAAACACAACTCTGCCAACAAATGAAGAGCAATTCCAATCATCATCAGGTGGGCTATTGTCATCGATATTCAACCATCTTTCCTGCGTTGCCGTTCAACCGCTGCCTACGGCTCATAAAACATCCTGCCTCTGCGACATCTTGAAGATCAAAGCTGGGATTTATCTGGAACGACCAACAACAAATCTGCTGCAGCTCGTTCAGCCGCGTTAGTCATCGGTTCCACTTTTGACTCTTCTGTTATCTTACCCTCTCGACGAGTCACCCAAATGATCTCTTCTTTGGCCGTCAATTCCAACTGCCAGCTGTTGCCAGGGGCAATATCATCTTCGATACTCGATGCGACCGCAGACGCCAGTCCCCGACTGTCGACCAACAATCCCATTTCAGTATTTAAATTGACCGAACGAGGATCGACATTAAACGACCCAACGAATGTATAGCGACCGTCGAACACCATTGTTTTGGCGTGCAATCCAAATTTAGTATGATATTCCTTAAGTAGTGCTGGGCTGAAGAGCGTTTCCTCCGAGCGATCATCTGGTCGCATCTCGAAAAGATTCGCCCCTGTTTCTATCATCTGTTTTCGCTGCTTTCGATAACCGACAAACGCCGATAGATGATTGTCCGATGCCTTTGAGTTAGTCGACAGCACGACCTTCACCTTCCTCTGTTTTGCAGCTCTTAATGCCTCAAATCCACCATCAAGTAATATCAAGTACGCGCTCTGAATGTAAACTTCGCGTTCGGATTGATTCATGATCTTCAAAAGTGTTTTCCCAGTTTGATCAAATCCCAGTCGATTCTCTGACTGCCCCTTGATCGGCGGAACTGCGTCAACCAACAATCGTGCATTCCCCCAGTACAGTTGGTTCTTTACCTTCTCCCACGCAGCTCCAAAATCTGCAGGAAGATCGAAAAAACCGCTCGGGTAGTGATCTTGTTCCGTTGCAAATTCCGCAAGTTCGTCCCAAGCTTTTTGAGACTTTTCTTGACTAGGGACCGATGAAATGACATCTTCGATTGGAACCGTCCAGTCGCTATTCCAATATTGATCAAAGCCAGATGAGGTTGAGCTCACCACTGGCCCGACCGCCATTAAGTCTCGACATCGAAAGATGAAGGGACCGATATACTCAAAATATTCATTGCCGATATTTCGGCCGCCAACGATCGAATAACTTCCATCAACAACAAACACTTTGTTGTGCATGCGGCGATTAAGAATTTTCAAATCCGATGCAAAGTCCAACCATCGCATCACCATCGACTTCCCTTTAGGACCAAAGGGTTTGTAAAGGCGAACCGCCACATTGGGGTGGGCGCCGAACGTCGCTAGATAGCGCGGATTGGATTCCGTCATCGAATCGTCAACGAGGACTCTCACACGCACACCACGCTCAGCAGCGGCGATCAACCGCTGCATCATTATCTTTCCAGCGTCATCGTTCTTCCATAAAAAATATTGGGCATCAATACTCGACTCAGCCGCATCGGCTAACCGTGTCCGCCAAGCAAGTGCTTGATTGCCGCGGTCAAGCAAGAGGAAACCAGACTCGCCCGATTGGTTTTTCGAAGCCAGTTCAGCCGAAGCCCCCAGCAACGACCGAGGAGTCGGCTTCACAGATTCAACAACGGGCTTCTTTACAGAACTGGTTTCAATTGACTTGCGGCAACTCACAATCAAAAGCAGGCCAAACGCAGTAAATATCACTACTCGAAAAAAACGATACCTTAGCCCCGGAAGACGCATTCCAACATCCTCTACTTTTTAAAATTTTTGTACCCATGACTTCCCAAAGCGTCGCTAAAAGAACCGCGCAGAAACTTGCCAACGATCGGCCAATTTAACCAATTCATGCCACGGCTATTGACTGTCTTCCATGACCGCTTCAAGCCCGACTTGTCCGATCTTTCGAATTTGAAAAGCGGCGACAACTTGAATTATTCCACCCACTAAGGATAGACCGCCCAAAACCATGAGATACGCTTTGGCAGTTCCCAACGGATCCATGATTAGAATCAGGCCCACGATCACGGCCAAAAATCCACCGGCAATCATCGCCCACTCCCCGCTTAATTCCTTGCGAACTTGAAAACCTGTATAAATCCCCAACACGCCAAAAGAAATTGCCATGAAGCCGACAATGTACGCCAAAACTGTAGCCGTGATTAATGCGCCAGCAAGCGGATGAGCGAAAACGAAAACTCCGGTAAAGATTTCCAACAAGCCCATTATCAAACCGCAGCCCCATCCCGGCATGTACTTCCGGCCAAGAATTGATTTGGCGGTACTGAACAGACCGTCTACAAGAAAATAAGCCCCTAAAAACTGAACCAATACAATCCCAGTAATGCCAGGTTTAAAAAGAAACAAACCGCCTAGAATGACGAGCCCGATCCCCCTTAATAAAATTAATAACCACGCGTTGGAACAAAACTCTTGAAAAGGGTTATTCGCTTCTGACATTATTTTCTCCGTGCAATTTTCTTGCATCCTAAACAGCTAGAACGCGTTGGCTAGGTAGCAGACTGGATTTTTTAGGCTATCACATTTTAAGTGAAATCGAAACCTTGAGGGTGGATTTGAATTGGCAGAATCTATCAGTATCCGATAACGCATCGGAGAACCGGCTTAATCGAAACAAAAATCATACAGAGCGCCGCCCCACTCACTTAAAGAGATCTCTCAAAAGCAAACAAACCTGACCGCTCAGCAACCGCAACGCGGGCAGGGGTGACATGGGTTACTCGAAATAGATCGTCTGGCTTTGGGGAATTCGATCGCTAAAATAAATACAACGATTCTCGAATCAACAAACACCATAATTGTTCACTCGCCTTCAAGAATGCTGCGATGTGACATTCCCTTTGCGAATCCCAACTTGTAAAAATACTCGCGGGAAACAATCAGCGGCTCAACCGAACTGGACCAGGACCTGCAAGTCACGCGGAACTCTCAACATCGACAGGTGCCCCTGAGTACTACCAATGGCCCGAGAGCCGCGCTGCCCCCCAAGATGATTGACTAACCCAAAAAACGTGGCAGCCCAAATGGAAGATTTTGACGCCGGTCGCGATGGAGCACCTCCCCCGGTGGGGGGGCGCAGGGCCAAATCTTGCGAATCATTCGACGCCAGCACAATCGCGCTCAATCGCCTTCTCGGTGATTTTTCATGGGAAAAGGGACTTTAAAACTGTAACCACCACCACCACGATTGACCTCAAAATCTCCAAAACTCGGATCCCCTTGCTTTTAAATCGATTTTTGTTGTTTTTTAGGCGATAATTCTCTAACATACTTGGACGTTTCCAGAAACTTTCTTGGGAGAAGGTTGAATGCTCTGCAATTCGAAAGTGTCGTTACTTTGCTTCTTAGTCGCTTCGTTTGCTTGCGGATCAATTTTCGCAGACGTAGAAGTCAATAAAACCGATTCCAAAACATCGGTAGCGATTCCAAAAACAGAGAGCGTGACTCGTCAGAAAACAAGCACACTGACTGCCCCCGATATTGGCATGACGGTTTCTCCGCCTTCGCAATTTTCACAACCTGTCATTCTTCCGACGACTCGCCTGAGCCCTTCCAACGCCCAAGCATCCGTCTCGACTAACTCTTCATCGCCTCTCTTTGAAGACGAAAAACAACAACGAAAATACGAGTCCGTCCTCAATGGCATTCGCACCCTTAAACTCACCAATGGCAACGATGGCTCGAACACCGATTGGTTCGTGGTCGGCGGTGTAGTCGGAAACCAGGCAAACTTCGATGTCTTTCAAGGCGAAGAAGATGTCGCTCGTAGAGTTGTCGAATTTCTTGAAGAAACCGACAACCGTTGCCAATGGAAAATCTTCTCACGTGAAACGGATGCCTATGCCGCACAAGAAAATGTTTCCAAAGTAAAGTCAGAATATCAACAGTGGCGGCAGGCACAAATCAATCGCCAAAATGCCATTAGGCGATCACAGCAACAGGCGGCAGCCAACGCCTATCGCAAACGTTGCTCATCAGGCAGCGGCTGACGCTAACCCGACCGTCTGCCGTCGGCAGACTTTCCAACGTCAACAAAACAGTCTCTCTTCGATTTGATTCATTCAATTCGATTCTTTATTGAGCAATTCTCGCTAAAAATAACTTCGCAATTATATAGCCAGAACTTCGTAGCAAAGCCCTAGGTTTGCCTAGGCTTGGCGAGTGCAACCCACGCACCGCATTGCTTTAAATTCGAAAAAACCAACAATTTAGACAGACTTCTCAAAATCGCAGGTTGTCAGGGCCTACTTTATGCAGGTAGGGGGCGACGGTCAGTAGCCATTTCCACGACGCAAATTTGCGGTGCACCTTCCAAACGCTTGCCTCGGAGAAATCTCTTGCGACCAAAATAACTGCGAACGATTCGCCACTCGCCTCCCACTCACCCGACAATAAACTCAACCCTCGTTTAGGCATCATGTTTGGAACCAAAATGACTTTCTGGATAACGACTGTAGCAATTGGAGCATTGCTATTCGTGGGGTGGAAACTGACAGCCAGAGGGAACTACGAGACAGCAGCCTACCAATTGCTCGATTCGGAAGGTCCCTTCGAACTTCGGGACTATCCTGAAATCATGCTGGTCACTACCGACATGGCAACCGCTTCCAATGGAAACGACGGAAGCTTTGGGCGACTGTTTCAGTACATCAGTGGCAGCAATGAACGTGGCCAGAAAGTGAAAATGACAACGCCGGTTTTCATGGAATCCGACCCAACCGAGCCGACTGGAACAATGGGCTTCGTCATTCCTCAAAAGGTCGTGGAATCGAGCATTCCAAATCCAACAGGTTCCCGCGTGGAGATCGAGAAAAGAACTGCCGGCAGATACGCTGTCATGCGTTTCAATGGCCGGTTAAATGAACGCTCTCAAACCGACAGCGAGGCGAAATTAATAGAATGGATTAAGCTGCAAGGTTGGGAACGCGAAGAAAAGACTGAATTTGCGGGGTACGATCCTCCTTGGACACCGAGAATTTTTCGGCGAAATGAGACATTAATCCGCCTCAAATAAATAAGCCTCGGTAGCCCCCGGTTAAGTCAATTTGGTTAAGTCAATTTGGTTAAGTCAATTTGGTTAAGTCAATTTGGTCAAGTCAATTTGGTCAAGTCAATTTGGTCAAGTCAATTGGGGCGCTCTCGATTGCGACATCTGCAATCGCGCTCTCCCGGTGGCTGATATATTCCCCGAAGCGACGGGGTAGTCTGTGATCCACTCGAATTCGAAAATCAGTCAGTTATGCCGCTCGTGGATAATCGGTACTCTCAAGGCTCGTCCTGTAACGTCTAAACCTGAAGAGAAAACACCATGTTCGGATTCGGTAACAAAACAAAGAAACTTGAAAAAAAGTACCAACAGCTTTTAGAAGAAGCTTACCAGCTGTCTAAATCTAGTCGTTCTAAAAGCGATGAAAAGACCGCCGAAGCTGAGAAGATACGCGTTCAACTCGAAGCGTTAAAAGAAACGCAGTAAAATCCCATGAGAGGGATTAACTCTCGCGGCCGATTTCCTAAGGTTGCTCTGTGCCCTAACTGCTTCCAAATCGGTCACTCTGATTCTGGGTCAAGAAAACAGTTAATCAACTCGCTGAAAATCAGTCTACTTAAGGAAGAAACTTCATTTGAATTTCCGAGTTTGGCACCCATCTATCATGTCTTCCAACAATCGCTTCCCGCTCAACCGCCCCGATTACATCTTGACTCTCGTCGAAAAACCAATGGGATGGAAACCACGTAACTATTTCGAGAAACCGAGACAGGCCGTCATTCTTTCGAGGCAACCCGTAGCGAGTTACGAAGAGGCTCATGATGACCTTGTGCGGTGCAACCGCCTAGCCCTCAGACATTCCCTCAGTCAATGGGTAATAATTGAAACAGCAGGTGCGGAACAAACCAACGGCTATTTGGCAGACTAGAATCGCGGCAGGCAATGGGCACTGGTTGTAACGGCAGAGGCTCGATCACGCCGGAAAACCGAACAAGGCGGGTCAGACGGCGAGCGAGGCAACGAGCGATTCTGCAGTCATCCTGCCAGTGACCATCGCGCCTTCAAGCGAAGCGGTTTCTAAGTAATCGCCGCACAAGTAGATATTTTTGTGACGCGTGGGGAGCAACTCGCCGCGGTTGAAGAACGCTGGATTTGCCTCAGGCAAAGCATGGGCGATGGAGTAGGTTTTTAGGTGACGCCAATGATCAACGGTGCCACCAAACCAATCGCGTGCTTGTCGAAGCACCTCTGCTCGAAGCGTCTTCTTTTGGCCATCTTCGGTGACTCCGAGACACGTGATCGAGATTAACGATTTTCCTGCAGGTGCGCAATCCGGGTCAACTAAACTCGGCACGCACATGTTATTGATTGGGCCATCAGCTTCGCCATTTAAAATGAGCATGGATTGATCCACCGGGGAGGCATCCGAAGCAAAATAGAAACACGTGACTCCATGTGCCTTTTTCGTTTCAACCGGCAACCCAAGCAGATCGCTAACCACACGTTCATTACAAGCTATCACGACGCGTGATGCTGAAATTTTTTCACCACCGACCAGTTCAACGGTATTCGCCGTTACGTCCACCTGGTTGACTTTAGCATCAACTCGAATCGCCCCATCCGGCAATCCCGAAGCCAGTTGTCTCGGAATAGCTGCCATCCCCCCAGCGGGCACCGCCGCATTCCCACTGGAGAACATTCGAAAAACCAAATCGAACTTCCGTGAAGATGTCGCTAACTCCCGTTCTAAGAAAACGCCACCCAGAAAAGGACGGAAAAAACGATCGATAAACCCTTCCGAAAACCCCTCGGATTTCAATCTCTGAAGGGTCGAAGTTTCCGGACGGGCGTACATTGCTTTGAGATCTCCTCTACAGGAACGCATCTTCAGTCGCCCTAGCCGCCACTTGTCTCCGAACGTTGCAATCGGAGACCCCAACGTCCCAAACAACTTCCTCGGACGTCGCACCGGATCGACAAATTGGTGGAATTCCCCTTGATAACGAACCAATGCTCCGGGCTCATAGGTCCGTAATTGCAAAGCCTCGAAGTCCAGAATCCGACGGGCCTCCGGGTACGCTGTCAGCAAAATCTGGAACCCTCTGTCGAGTGAAAAACCATCCACTCGGTCAGTCCTAATCCGTCCGCCAACCTCGTCAGAGGCCTCTAGGATGACACTAGAAACGCCGTGCTGGTGAAGATGCCATGCGCAAGAAAGACCTGAGACTCCACCTCCAATAATGACAACTTGCGGAGACAACATTTTACTCTGTAATTGAAGAGGGAGATGATTTCAAAGGTCAACAAATTTTCAAGAACGCCTGGCTTCGTTTAGCCACCAAACAAGAGTGGACGATCTGTTATTCCAATCCAGTTAAACCTGAGATAACTGCTCGGGTTGCATGATCTCTCTCAGTCGTCGAATGGCCCGCAAATAACGCATCGACGCCGCTGGTTCTGACAGATTCAAGATCTTGCTAATCTCCTGATTTGTCAGATGTTCGTAATGCCTCATGATAATAATTTCTGAGTCTTTCTCCTCGAGTTGGGAAATCGAGTTTTCGATTCTTTTCGCGAGCTCCTTTTGCAGTGCCGCAGCAGCCGGCGTTATTTTTTTGTCTCCCAAAAGTGAGGCAAGTTGGATGGACGATTGATCATGACCACGTGGGGCAAATAATTGTTGCTCTCGGTCGACCGATCGCTTCGCCGACACCCGGTGTCTCCTGTGAGCATCAATGATCCTGTCTTTGGCGATCTGACGCAGCCAAAGATGAAACGGCATGACAGGTGTTTCAAGATATCGTTGCAGTCGTCGATTCGCCTCTACAAGCACATCCTGAACCACGTCGCTCACGTCGACTCGATTCTGCACTTTTTTGTCCAGCCGCATTCGAACCAAATGGTTTAATGACTTTCGATGGCGATCCATCAGTTGATTGACGGCGGAATCGTCACCCGCTTTGGCGTTCGCAATTAGCTGTTCAGTTTGAGGAGATTGAGGCCACATCGTTAATACCGAGGTTAAATTTGAAATCCGCTCCGAGTTTTGTGAACCGGAACAGGCTGGTGATCCACTTCACGACTAGTCAATTGGCAGCATCGTCCAGAGTTCAGGGCGGCCGACATTACAATGCACGGCGCGAGACAAAACTCCGAAACACGCCCAAGAAAAAAACAATGCAGTGCGGGCTACGTTCCAGGCTGCCGGGCCTTGATGAGGCCGTGCATTTCGACGACCGACGCTTGGTACGGGATGGAAAATCGTCTCGACCCAACGAGGCCGTGAATGCTCTCCATCCTGCATCCGATCAAACGAATCAGCCGTCTTGTAAATTAAATCTTTGGGCGTCCCACGTTCACTAAGCAAATGATCGATCTGGAGCGACGCGTTGCGGCTGAGTGTTGGTAATGTAAGCAATCCAAGAAAAGACCAAAGTGTAAATCCGCAAATCGTGTTCGCTAACGCTGCAACCGACTCGACTCCCGCATTGGGAAGCTGCGAGCAAATGACGAATCCTAATAAATTCCAACCGCAAGCATACGTAAGGCCGCGATAATAACTACCACTGTTAAATGCGATAGCACGCCTCGCAATTACCGTTGCCAATTCTGCTTTAGACATTACACCCAACCAAGCCTGCGGAATGACGATCGTCGCGCTGTTACCAAACCCGATGATGCCTCCAGTGAATCCAACATCTTGGTGCCGGACAACAATGATGTTGGGTACGAATATTTGCCATGACTGGATGAGCGTCAAAGAATCCAATAACTTGTCAGATCCAGCGAGCGACTTAACGCGTCGAAACCTCATTGATCGGTTTCTAAGAACAAAACAGAAGCCAATCGCCAAAACGACAACCGAAACCGCCCCTCTTAGACCGAGCCAGCGACCAAACAAAAGGATCAACCATGCAAATGCGATAAATAATAATGACTGAGCAATCGCTGCTCCCAAGTAGCTTGAGAGCCATTTACCAAACGACTCGTCCGACCTGAGATATTTCTGGGGAAGTCGGTAACCACCGAGGAAGTCAAAGGGAGCAAGCCAAACGATGAATACCAAGGCAATCCCGGAGAGTTGCAGCAGGTCGGAGCCGGAAAATTGTGTCGAGCTCGACAGCCATCGAGGGGCCAGTCCGCAAAGGAGGGCGACCGTGCAAATCGTCACTAGCGAGCCGACACCGAAGATGCCTAACCACAGCCTCGCACGGGCGTAAGTCATTGGTGTACTGATCATCTTGGGTAGCTTTCTTAGTGGGACTTGCTCTTCTTTTAAAAATACCGAAAAACGCGGCTCAATCGTAACCGCGTTCTCCGTATTGTTGAGATAAAAGACTCTGAGCTCCTGGCTTTTCGACCGTTTTGAGGATACTGACGTTAACCTCTTAAAAGCGAGGGATTTACGCTGATTCTTCATCCAGCGCAAGCTCATTGACAAAAAAAGCAACTTTATCGCACTCAGTTAGTTAACCCGTTGAGATTAGGACGGTCTACGCTGGGAACTGATAAGGGCCGTCGAACACGATCTATTGACGGCCCAAAACTCAACGTACTTTTATTTAATTTCATCACACAGCCACATCAAAGGCGCGACAACAGCTTTTTGAATTCGGTAGCTACCCCAATGATTTCAAAGTTTGTTAAAGTGCTTCTCGGGCGTTAAAATTTGAGCGACCCGGCGCTTCGCATTCTCAAACCGAGGAAATTTCGATTGATCTTCTCTCCGGCTCCGTCTCGAAATTAAGTTTCAGATTTTGCCCCTGAAAAACCGCAACATGTTCGCTCCTGAAATTAACTCTCCGGTCTGATATCCCAACGGGATAGAATTTGTCCTCCGAAAAATCTCAAATGAAAATATTACTGACGGGTGCCACGGGCTATGTCGGAGGCCGCCTCCTGCCTTTACTGCTCGACCGAAGTAGCGACGTCAGATGCCTAACGCGACGTCCAGACGGTTTAAAAATCGAGTCTGGGCAGACCGAAATCGCGATCGGCAATCTACTTGAACCGCAGTCGCTGAAGGCTGCTCTCAAGGACGTTCACACTGCTTTTTACCTTGTCCACTCGATGGGTTCGACCGATGATTTCGAAACAATGGACCGACGGGCGGCGGAAAATTTTGCAGCGGAATGTACGCGTCAAAACGTAAAAAGAATCGTTTACCTCGGCGGTCTCGGCAACCCGGATCACAAACTTTCGAAACACCTTCGAAGCCGTCAGGAAATTGGAGATATTCTAAGAACATCGACCGCCAGTGTGATCGAGTTTCGAGCCTCAATCATCATCGGCTCAGGCAGTTTATCATTTGAGATGATTCGAGCGCTCGTAGAACGTCTCCCAGTAATGATCTGCCCGAAGTGGGTTCGTGTATTAGCGCAGCCAATCGCGATCGAAGACGTATTAGCGTACCTCGTTGCAGCCTTGGATCAGCCTGAAGACGAAACACAGATTTTCGAAATTGGCGGCCCCGATCAAATTTCCTACGGCGAAATTATGCAGTCTTACGCTCGGCAGAGGGGACTCAAACGATGGATGATTCCAGTACCGCTGCTGACGCCTTATCTTTCGAGTCTTTGGCTTGGTCTGGTAACGCCTTTATATTCCCGAGTGGGACGCAAACTCGTCGACAGTCTGAAAAATCCGACGTTAATTTCCAGCAATGTCGCGGATCGGCACTTCAAAGTTCGGCCCCGATCCGCAGAAAAATCAATCGCCCGTGCTCTCGTCAATGAAGACAGAGAGTTTGCGGAAACTCGTTGGACAGACGCGCTCTCATCCGGTGGTCAGCCCAAGTTTTGGGGCGGTGTTCGATTCGGTTCGAGACTCGTTGATTCGCGAACCAGGCAACTCTCAACGACGACCGATGCTGCGTTTCTTCCCATCCGTCGAATTGGGGGAGAAACCGGATGGTATTATGGAACTTGGCTGTGGCAAATCAGAGGTTTCATGGATTTGCTTGTGGGAGGCGTGGGCGTCCGCCGTGGACGGCGCGATCCAGAACATTTGCGGGTCGGCGACACTCTCGATTTTTGGCGAGTAGAGAAAATCGTCGAAGGTAAATTGCTTCGCTTGGCGGCAGAAATGAAAGTCCCGGGCCGGGCTTGGCTGGAGTTCGAAGTAACCGAGGAAAATGGAAAGAGCGTTGTCCGCCAAACTGCACTGTTCGATCCAGTCGGTTTATTTGGGATCGCTTATTGGTATGCGCTGTACCCGCTCCATCAGTTCGTGTTCGAAGGGATGCTGCGAAATATCTGCAAAGCTGCGGAGTCACTGCCATCGCCTTCGAAGAAGAAGTCCCCGGTAGTGAATTAATCGATCTTAAACCAATCACTGGCAACAATCTCAGCGACCGTTGTTTGAATCCTCCCGATAGCGGTTAAGACAAGAGTCGTCTCCAACCAGCACCCCCCTAGCATCGTCATGGAAAAAGTTCTTCGATCTGTTGGATTAATTCAAAAATTCGAAAAGGGTCACCCCAAATTCCTTTTGAAATGGCAACCCGAAAGGACGCAATTGAACTTTGTCATCGGAGAACGCTTGGAGAAAGAGAGTTTCCGAGAAGCAATCACTCGCGAAGTAAGCTGGCAATTGGGACTGGATCGAAATGCAGATTTTCTCGTTTCGAATATGGCACAACTGTCGATGGAATACTCTGGCACTTTGCCGGGAACGTCGCAAGAGCGCTCGATCGCTGTCGCTTTTTACCTCGTCCACCTGTATGGCAAGACTGCACGTATCAAGGTCGGCCAACTCACCACAACACAATGGATTACAGCAGCGGAGATCTGTAACGGATGGACAGACTCGGGCGTTCCCATCGATCCGATTGCAGTGCACTGGATCAATCGGTGGCAGATCCTCCAGTCCTGGCAATAAAAAAAAATCGCGAGAATTGAGCAGGTGGGATGCACTAGCATGCCACTTTCCGCCCTTTATTTTCTCACCGTAGACATCCCGCCATCGACTGCAAGCACTTGACCAGTCATCCAACTCGATTCGCTAGTTAGTAGAAATCGTGCGGTTGAGGCTAGGTCAGTTGGCAATCCAGTTCTGCCAAGTGGATATTTCGCAGCCATCGCTTCACAATTTTCCGGCGAGCTAAAAAACCGCGAAGCCAGTGGCGTGTCGGTTAATGCAGGAGCGATACAATTCACGCGAATCTTTGGCGCCCATTCGGCGGCGAGCGATCGTGTCAAACCCTCAACAGCACCCTTGGCAGCAGCGACCGAAGCATGCATAGAAAGCCCTTGAGAGGCGGCAACGGTACTGAACATTACCACGCTCGACGTCTGCTCCGTTGCCCCCTTTTTCAACGCCGGCAAGCAGCCTTGTAAGAACTTAACGGCGCCAACCAGATTGACCTCAAAATCAGCCACAAAGTCAGCTGGCTTCAACGCTCGAAAAGACCTCAAGTTAATTGTGCCTGGGCAATACACGACTCCGTGGACGACATCAGGTATTTCTGAGAAATCAAGATTCGGCGCCGTAAAATCCATGGTGTGCCGAACCACTTTTTCGTGATCAACAAGTTGTCCATGGGATCGAGAAATGACGTCGATTCGATCGGCAATGGGCATTAACTGGTTGACCAATTCAAGGCCAATTCCCTTACTACCACCCGCAATTACAAAGTTTCCGCCCATCGTCATTAGCCCTCTTCGTTGCCGAAAAAAAATGTTCTAGTTGAATCCGCTCGTTGGCCTACAATATTTTCTACCGATTCAGACCAACCAGTTTGGCAATTTGCTGGGATTCGATCCCCGCCGTGGCAAGGCAGAATGAATGCGTTCCGCAGTGCCGACCGTTGGGGGCCTCGAAATCGGCAAGACCCACCCTTTTTCACAAGAACAGTAAATCCCAGCCTTATGGCCGTGATTTCGCTTCGAAGTGAACGGTTGTCCTCCTGAGTACCGTAAGAACCAAGCCCCAAATAACGCCTGTCTTTCAACTATTTATTACCACGCCGTGCCTCCATGTTGTCATTTGAAGATCATCTCGAAGAACGATGTCGCTGGCTCGATAGAGAGATCGATTTAGGAACCTTAAAAGCAGATGGTTTTGTTCTTTACTGGATGCGTTATGCGATCCGCGCTGAGGAAAATCCAGCGCTCGACGTTGCGAGCACAATCGCGAGCCTTCACGGATGCCGGTTACTTGTCTATCAGGGGTTAGATTGCCGCGATGAATTTTCCTCCGATCGTCATTATACCTTCGCGTTAGAAGGCGCCGCAGACGTCAACCACCAGTTGGAAGAAAAGGGAATCAGCTATGCTTTCTACCTCACCCAACACAAAGACCAATCCTCCCCTCTGCCATCGCTCGCCCACCAAGCCGAGTTGGTAATCACCGAGGATATGCCCACGACGTTCGCCCGAAAAGATTTGGATTCGTTAAATGCCTCGGTTAAGACTTCGTTTTTGTGTGTTGACACGTCATGTGTTCTGCCAATGCGGTTGACCGACGCTGCGTTCACTCGGGCATTTGAGTACCGCAACGCAACCAAAAACGAATATAAAAAACGAGTCTCCCTTACGTGGCCACCGATCAAACACTCACCGATTCCATTCCCCGTTGATTCATTACCTTTAGCGCCCGTCGATTTCCGAACTACAAAGATCTCCGAACTGGTTGCAGTTTGCGAAATTGACCATTCCGTGGCTCCCGTTGCCGATACGCAAGGTGGTACGACGGCGGGCTACCAACGTTGGGCCTCCTTTAAATCGAAACAACTCAGCCAGTACGCCCTTCATCGAAACGAACCTCTGCGCCACGGGGTCAGCCGAATGTCGGCGTACGTGCACTACGGCATGGTTTCACCCATGCGATTGGCACGCGAGTCCTCGGAATCGGGGTTGGCTGGAGCCGAAAAGTATCTCGACGAGTTATTGTTCTGGAGAGAATTGGCGTTTGTTTTTTGCTTCCATAAAAAGGATCACGACCATTGGACCGCCATTCCTGATTGGGCCAGGAAAACGCTTGAGGCTCACAAAAACGATGGCCGCCCAGCCTGTTACCCCTGGGAATCACTGGCAAGAGCTCAAACGAAGGACGAGTTTTGGAACGCCACCCAACTGACCCTCTTAAGGCACGGTGAACTTCATAACAACATCCGAATGACCTGGGGTAAAGCGATCATCAACTGGACGAAAACTCCGCAGGAAGCCTTGGATTTAATTTTCGATCTGAATCATCGATACGCACTCGACGGACGCGACCCTTCCTCAGTAGGCGGAATCCTTTGGTGTTTCGGACAATTTGATCGCCCGTTCAAACCAGATCGCCCGATTTTGGGAACAGTCAGGGAGCGCCCCATTCAAACCCATGCGAGCCGTCTACCAGTCTCGGATTATCGGAAACGGTTCGTTCCGCCGAGAATGAATCCCCCTTCCCGCATTGCTGTAATTGGCGCAGGGATCTCTGGTCTTTTCGCCGCGAGAACGCTCGCGGATCATGGCATGGAGGTTGTCCTATTTGAAAAAAGCCGAGGCGTTGGCGGGCGAATGGCCACGCGTCGCACTCCCGCCCATCAAAAGTTCGATCATGGTGCACAGTATTTTACAGCGAGAGATGAGCGATTTCTCAGATACGTCCGTTCCTGGGAAGAACTGGGCGTTGTTGCAAATTGGCCTGACCCCACCCAAGGCGCCGACAATCAAATCGCGGTCATCAAGAATGGTCAAATTGAGTCTTATTCTAACTCGGAACAACGGTTCGTCGGCACTCCCGGCATGAACTCCATCGGAAAACACCTTGCAAACGGCCTCGACATCCGGCTCAACACACAAATTGACTCGATCGCTCAAAGAGAGAACCGGCTAATCCTCAAAGATTCCGCACAAAATCTACTTGGAAATTTTGACCGCCTTGTGATCTCGGCACCCGCCGCTCAAACAGCAGAATTACTTTCTGAGTTTCCCACACTCCGAGATCCCATTTCGAAAATCATCATGAACCCATGCTGGGCTGTGATGGCAGAGTTCCCTCAACCTCTGACCGAACATTGGGCGGCTGCTTTCGTTCACGATTCGCCTATTTCCTGGGTTTCCAGAAACCAAACCAAGCCGGGGAGACAATCGCCACGTGAGCAATTGATCATTCACGCCAACCCGCAATGGAGTACCTCCCACTGGGACGAGGATCCAGATCAAGTTGCGGCGCTTTTGTTGGATGAGCTATGGCAAGCCGCTCCGGTCGCTTCACAAAACCCCTCGCACTTAGTCGCCCATCGTTGGAAGTACGCCATCCCAGTTAACCCAACAAAACTCGAAAGCTACTTCGATGTTGACTACGGCATCGCCGCCTGCGGTGATTGGGCTAACGGATCCAGAGTCGAAGGAGCGTTTCTGAGTGGGATGTCTGCGGCCGGGCGAATTTTAGGAACGCTCACCCCGGCAATTCACAACAATACAGACCATGAGGGATCTCTCTCGCCATCCTGATGAGTTGCATTCACAACCAGATTACGGTTCTCCGTAACTCGACCATCAGAATTACCGCAACGCTTGCCCCAATAACCTTTGAGATATTTGAGAAATGCCGGAAGGACACACGATTCACCGACTCGCAAAAGACCATCAAAAGTGGTTTGCCGGACAGAGCATCGGCGCGCTCTCCCCGCAGGGAAGATTTTCCGAGGGGGCAAGTCAAATTTCGGGACTGAATTTACTATCAACCTCTGCCCATGGGAAACATCTTTTCTACCACTGGGCAACCGGGCAAACGATGCATGTTCACCTTGGCTTATACGGAAAGTTCCGAGTCCACAAAAACCCAGCACCTGAACCACGGGGCGCCGTTCGGGTCAGAATGATCGGTAGAGAACGGACAGTTGATCTCAATGGGCCAAATTGTTGCGAGTTGCTGACGCCCGATAGTTTAGAAACTTTGTTAAAGCGGCTCGGACAAGACCCACTGCGCGGTGACGCCTCACCCGAAATCGTGTGGGAGAGATTCTCACGATCCCGTTCCTGCATTGGCACACTGCTGCTAAATCAATCTGTGATTGCTGGTGTTGGAAATGTGTATCGCGCCGAAATTCTTTATCTTTTGGGCATTCATCCTGAAACTCCGACAAACCAGATCGACCGAGAAACATTTGATCAACTCTGGAAACTAACATCAGACCTTTTAAAAACGGGCGTCAAATACAACCGCATCATCACGGTGGAGCGTGAAAAAAATGGCAAACCGCTGAGTCGCCTCAACGCACGGGAAAGGCTCAACGTTTACAAACGTTCCCACTGCCCACACTGCAATGGTGGCATTCGCACCTGGGAGTTGGGGAATCGAAAAATGTACGCTTGCGAAAATTGCCAAACGATAAAGAACTAAACTCTGTTACCAAGATAACATCGCATCGATTTAAACAATGGAATTTTCAGTTTTACTTTTATTGATTAATGCAATCGCAACTCTCTACATGACTGGGCTCATTTGGATGGTGCAAATCGTGCACTACCCGCTGTTTTCAGAGGTTGGGCTAGAGCACTTCCCGCAGTATGCACGGAAACATCAATTTCTGACCTCGATTGTTGTTGGTCCGCCAATGCTGGCAGAGGCACTCAGCGCGATTCTTCTAGCGTGGTATCTTCCACCGGGAATCTCATCGCCAATGGTGATCGCCGGGATTTTGATCGTCATCTCAATTTGGATATCGACCGCTGCGGTGCAAGTGCCTTGCCACGAAAAGCTATCGGAGGGTTTCAGAGAAAAAACGCACCGTTGGCTGGTATACTCGAATTGGTTCCGGACGGCGGCATGGACGACACGTGGGGCTTTGGTCGCCTGGATGTTAATATTGGTAATCGCCTCACTCACCGTCGACTAAACTTTTTTGTATTTTTTACCTCGTCGTTCATTGCTCTAACAAACCCAACCTGACATTTAGCGAGTACGTAAGATTGGAAACGCCAAAAAAAAATAAAGAACTTGTGGTTTTGATCCACGGTCTCTGTGGCACTCGAATTGACATGTTGCCGATTGCCAGGAAATTAAATAAATCGGGATTCCAAACTCGACGATGGGGCTACCGAAGTATCGGGAACCGAATTGAAACCCATGCAACTCGGCTCGGCGTTTTTCTCAAAAAAATGGAATCTACCCAACCGCATCGCAAGATCCATTTGGTAACTCACAGCATGGGCGGGATCATTACGCGAACGATGCTTTCTCAAATTCAGCTAGAGAACCTTGAGCGCGTCGTGATGCTCGCTCCTCCGCATCAAGGATCCCATGCTGCGAGAAAACTATCCCCATTTTTCGGCTGGCTGACTCCAAGTCTTAAACAACTCTCCGATGAACCCAATAGCTTCGTTCGCAACTTACCTAACCCGTTTGAAAATAACGAAATCGATTTCGGCATTGTAGAAGCCGAAAAAGACCGAGTCATCGAGCAAGGCAACGTCTTGCTCGATGGCTACCGAGACTATGCGAAAGTTTGTGGGCACCACGGAATCTTAACTTGGTATTCCAACACGATTCAGTTGGTTGACAACTTTCTAAACCACGGCCATTTCAATCTACCGTCGAATGACTCCCAGGCCGAACGCCAACACCCGATCAATGCAGTTTAAAAACCATATCGGCATTGACTATAGCGGCGCAGCGACACCGAAATCTCGCTCTGCAACAATTCAGGTGTATCAAAGCCAATCGATTGATACACCCCGATGCGTCGATTCACCGGCATCATCGGACAGTCGAAAAAGAAACTGGAATCGAATTGAACTCTTCGAATGGATGGTTGATCAATTTGATCGATCTGACCCGATCATCGTCGGGATCGACCATGGGCTATCACTTCCGATTTCTTACTTTGAACGATATCGAATAAAATCGTGGGACCATTTTCTGGAAGATTTCGCAAACCATTGGCCAACTGACCACCTCGACGTTACCGTTGAACAATTCAGGGGCATCTCGGACCGGGTTGGGGCCAACCATGAGCTTCGAATCACCGAACAGTGGACGTCCTCTGCGAAGAGCGTTTTTCAATTCGACGTCCAAGGTTCCGTCGCCAAATCGACGCACGCTGGGCTACCGTTTGCCCACCGCCTTCGAAAGTCATTACCCGAGATTCATTTCTGGCCCTATGACGGATGGGAAATCCCGACTGGCATCTCTGTGCTGGCCGAAATCTATCCTTCAATATTTCGCAATCGATTTCCACGTGCCTCGCGAACCGTCGACCAGCAAGACGCCTATTCTGTTTGCCGGTGGCTCTTTGAAATGGACCAATCCGAACAGCTAGAGCCGTTCTTCAGGCCGCCGATCGATCCGCAAACGAAACAAGTGGCTGCAAAAGAAGGTTGGATCCTCGGGGTTTATTGAACCGCGACCACGGATTTAACGAGGCCCCACCGGGCAAACCAACCGGAACAGTAGAAAGTTGCCAGGAGAAAATCCTTGTGACCATCGAAGTGGTTGCCATCCCGTGGTACTCCTCACCGCAAATTTACAAGACGTTTCGTGCCAGCGCCGATGATGCGATCGATTTCTTTTCAACATTCGAAGAATAGCTCGAGGCCGCAACCTGCCATGACAACGAAGCAGGAAATTGGAAAGGTCCAGTGATCCGCATTCGGATGCACATGCAAGCCTTTGCTCAGTTCTGCCTTCACTCAGGAGACAAAAACGACGGTGCGGCAGGTCGGCCTTCGCAAATCTTCAGGCAGGAAATTTCCTCGGCAACGCAAGTGAACCCAACGCACCTCAGTAGACAGTGCAACCGCTTTGATTAAGAATCCAACTGGTGCAAAAACGCTTCCGCGTTCTCGAGATGTGTTTGCCTTTTACCCTCGTCCATCTTTTTGACCATGCTACACATCATCGCCCAACGCGGATTTTTCCCCAGTTCATCAGTATGATTCCAAATCCACCTCCAGTACAGTCCATCCCAAATATCGCACCACTCGCCCTTTTTGTGATGACTCATTTTTCGAATGTAGGACGAGCCAGAAAAATAAGGCTTGGTGGTAATCGACCCACCGTCTGCGTTTTGACTCATTGCATACGCATTGGGAACCATCACCCAGTCGTAACTGTCAACAAATAACTCCATAAACCATCGATAAATTTCGTCCGGATCGAATTCACATAAAAACATGAACCCGCCCAAGACCATCAATCGTTCGATGTGATGGCAATAGCCCGTCTTGAGGAGGCGTTGGATCGTATCATCGAGTGGAACAATCCCCGTCGTCCCGTCATAAAAAGATTGAGGGATTTTACGATGATGCCCCCAATGATTCGTAGTCCTCATTTTCACGCCAAGATCGTGATAGGTCGCCCGCATGAACTCTCGCCATCCAATTATCTGACGAATAAACCCCTCCACGGAATTAAGGGGAACATCATGTTGTTCGAAATGATCGATCGCTGCCTTGACTACCTGATCCGGCGTGAGCAACCCGACGTTAAGGGCGGGGGTGAGCATGCTATGCCAGAGCCATGATTCGCCCTCGACGATCGCGTCTTCGTAAGTGCCGAATTTTTCAAAGCGATGCGTTAGAAAGTGTTTTAGCCAAGCCTCCGCGTCACTATGCGAGGTCGGATAAAAAAACGTCTCGATTTCACCGAAGTTCTCTGCAAAACGATTCTCTACGTATTCCCTTGCTTCTTCGTCGATTTCATCAAATTGCAACTCCAGCAACTCAGGGATTTCAGGCAACAATTTCTTAGGTACCTTTTTCCTGTTTTCCTCGTCAAAACTCCATTTACCACCAATGGGTTCGTCTTTCTCCATCAATAGATTCATTCGCCGGCGCTGCCATTTATAGAAATCAGCCATAAACCAACGTTTTTTGCCCGCGCGATACTCGGCATTTTCACCCAATCCATTTAGAAAACCGGGGGATGGCAAATACCTCAGCTCAATACCTGAGTTCCTGGAGTAACGCTGTAGTCTTCGGTTCAATAAATAATCGTCTGGTTCGACGACCAGCATCGAATCTTTGGATTTGTTCGAACCGCCGAGCAGGCTTTCAAGGTGGGCCTGCAACGCATTCGGTTCCGATCGATAGCTAAGATAGACGGTCTCGAAACCCAGTTGTTCGAGTCTCCGCTGGTACCGCTTCATCGTGGCCCGGTGCAACCAGAGTTTCTGTTTGTGAAACTTGACGAAATTTTCAGCGTCGCCAAAAAAAAGGCTGTCCTCGATCAATACGATTCTGGAAGGCTTCCATTGGAATCCAGGATGATTGTCGAACAATTGATGTGGAAATACGAGCAGATCCAATTTTTCGCACCTAAAATAACGAACGTTCAGTCAGTTCGGAGCAACCGCGTTACCCAAAGCAAGCTTAACCGGTTATCTTAGTGCAAGGCAGAGAGTTTTCGGGAGTTTAGCCCACCGCCTTGCCGCCCATTTAGAAAAACCAAGTCAACGAAATTTCATCACGATTAAAATGTCAAAAATCAGTGCTCAACGCGAGAGAGGATTTCTCTCGCGATGATTGTAAACCGCCTCGCCTGGATCACACTCGTATGCCTAATCGTCCTTGTCATCGTTGGCGCAACCGTACGCGTCACGGGCTCCGGCCTGGGCTGCCCGGATTGGCCAACCTGTTGGGGTTGCTTGATTCCGCCAACGCACGTCGATCAAATTGACGTAGACAAACTGGACATTGAAAAATTCAAACGCCATGCTGTCAAGAAAGGCATCGATCCCGACACGATCACGCGTGATACAGTACTCGATAGTTTCGACCCCGTTCACACATGGATTGAATTTGGCAATCGCCTCACCTCGCTGCCGCTTGGACTTGCGTCACTTCTCCTCGCATTTTTTTCATTCACTGCGAAACGTCATCGCCGGTGGATCATCCTTCTCAGTTGGCTTGGGCTCATCGATGTGATTGGTAACGCGCTCATGGGAGCACTGGTTGTGAGAAGTGGATTGCAACCGGGAATCATCACGCTCCACATGGGACTGGCATTTTTACTGATCTGCATGATGGTCGCCGTCGTTTTTCTGTCTCGGCCCAACGATGGCCCAAAACCAAATCGCAAATTCGATCCGAAAATAAAAACACAGTTGATGATTTTTTCTTTACTATTCTTTGCCTTTCTTTTTTGTGAAGGCCTCATGGGCAGCCAACTGCGGGAGCAAACTGACGAATTCGCAAAAGTAGCAGACGGGCTTTCTCGCAACCAATGGGCCGACAAATTAAATGAAACATGGATTTACAAAGCTCACCGCAGTTTTTCGTGGAGCCTTTTGATCACGGCCGGCTTGATTTTTTACTGGGTGAAAAAGAAAACCCAACTCCAACTCCGCGAACCCAAACTCATGTTGGCAATGGTGGTCTCGATGATGTTGATGGGAATCATCCTCGCTCACATTTCCGTTTATCAAGTCATCCAGGTTTTGCATGTTGGCATGACCGCCATTCTACTTGCGGTCACTTGGCATTGGATCATGCACCTTTACTCGCTCCAGACAGGTGCCCAAAGGGGTTGAAATACCTGAAGCTCGGTCTGCCAACTCGAATTTCAGCCGACCCGATTGAGTGACCAAATGGCGTAATTTAAGCAAGACGCAAACGTCACCCACGCGCAATAAGGGATCAGTAACATCGCCGCGAGTTTGGAAAAACGATAATACAAAAAAATGGAAATCACGATTGATAACCACAGCAATACGATTTCGATCATTGCCAGATCGAATCGCTTCATTCCAAAGAACAACAGCGACCAGAGTGCGTTCAGCATGAGATGAAAGCCAAACCATGCGAGGGCAGGGCGGGTCGCTAAGATACGATCTGCCTTCCATACCAACCACGAAGCAACCGCCATCGTAAAATAAAGAAGACTCCACACGGGTGCAAAGATCCAATTCGGCGGATTCCACGATGGCTTCGCGACATTCGGATACCATGTGGCGACGGCTTCGGCGGTCGACAACCCTCCAATCGCCGCCGCGGTATAGCAGACCATTAGAGAAACTATAAATCCGCCAACGAGAGCTTTTGTGGAACGTTGATTCGTGGCTACCATCGTCTCAGTTTTCATAGATTGCCTTGGGATTCTTTCGCTCGTCTGAAATAGATCCCGCCCATGGTAGCAATCAAATGACATATTGCCATCAACTCCACAACCATTATTTAAAGTGTAAGTAGGAGCCGTCTAATTTCATTTGTTTCCGTAGCGGAAACTGGTAAGCTGCATCGGGTTTTAATCAACTTTATTTTGACTTACCAAGTACCTGAACATGAAAAAAATTAATTCCAACATCGCAATTGTTATCTTGGGCGCTTGTTTTCTCACGGCGCTAAACCTCCGAGGTGCCTGCGCTGGTGTTAATGACAATCATCAACCCTCTGCAGCACTACCCAACGTGATTGTCGTGATGGCAGACGACCTTGGATTGGGGGATGTTTCTCCCACCAATGCGGATTGCAAAATCAAAACACCAAATTTGCAATCCATGGCAGACACAGGCCTTACGTTTCTCGATGCACACACTCCCAGTTCCGTCTGCACACCAACGCGTTATGGGCTGTTAACGGGTCGTTACAACTGGCGGTCCCGACTCGCAAAAGGTGTACTTAGCGGGCGCAGCGAACATTTAATCCCCGCGGAACGCAAGACACTTGGACATCTCATGAAATCGGCCGGTTACCATACGGCAATGATTGGGAAATGGCACCTCGGTTGGGACTGGCACAAAGTCGATGGAAAAATTGACTTCACCAAGCCGGTAAAGAATGGCCCTGACATCAACGGTTTCGATCAATACTACGCGCACTGTGGGTCGCTGGACATGCCTCCCTACGTTTGGGTCGACACGGGTAAAGTCACAGCCGTTCCTGATCGCGAGGAAGGCGTAACCTCAGCACAGGATCCGTACGGCTGGTACCGAAAAGGACCCATCGGTTCAGACTTTCACATCGACCAAGTCTTACCTCATTTATTCGATCAATCCATGAAATTTGTCAAGGAGCGTTCGACCGCCAAGAATTCAGAGAGTCCATTTTTTCTTTACTTAGCCTTGCCAGCGCCGCACACACCGATCGTTCCCGTTCCCCCATTCAAAGACGCCAGTGGCATTAATCCTTACGCAGATTTCGTCATGCAGGTGGATTTCCACATCGGTCAGCTAATGGAAACTCTCGAGCAGTGTGGAATTGAAAATGAGACCCTTTTGATATTCACAAGCGACAACGGTTGTTCCCCTCAGGGAAACTTCCAAGTACTCAAAGAACATGGACATGATCCGAGCGCGGGTTTTCGTGGTCACAAAGCAGACATTTACGAAGGTGGGCATCGGGTACCACTTATCATTCGGTGGCCAGGCCATTTGAACGAAGGCACGACCTCCCAAGCGATGGCTTGCCTGACAGATATTTTCCCAACGCTCGAGTCGATAACCGGCCAAACCAAGGCCGATGTTGGAGGCGAAGACGGATTTGATTTAAGTCCTGTTTTTAACGGAGCCACATCATCCGGCCGTGAGACGCTGATCAGTCACTCGATCGGCGGTTCGTTTGCAATTCGCAAAGGCCCTTGGAAACTCTGTATCTCCAGAGGGAGTGGTGGGTGGAGTGCCCCACGCGAGCCCGACGCTCGAAAACAGGGACTCCCATCTATGCAATTATTCAATTTGAGTCAGGACCGGGCGGAGACTCAAAATCTCATCGAGCAGAATCCGGATAAGGCTCAGGAACTACTTGAAATTCTGGAAAAAGAAGTTGCGGCAGGAAGATGCTCTCCGGGCAAACCAATTTCCAACGACCGCAAAGTAGTCTTTCTGCCAAAGGGGTAAAAGAACCATCCACCTCCGGTAGACCGGCCGCGGTCTTAAAGCCAGTTGACGACCAATGCGTGGGTTCAGCCTATCGGTAACCGGCAACCGGTACCGATCGCTGAATCCATTTCAATTCTACGACTCGGTATCCTCAAGCGACTTCCAGGCGTCCTCGACTTGACTGACGTCAAAATACTCAATTTTGGCCATCGTGAACGGCTTACAGACTTTTGCCATCCACTCCTCCCACTTGCTCTCGCCAACCATTGCAATCTTTTCGATCTTGCTGCAATGCGTTGTCGCGAATTTTGTATCGTCCCACAAAGCGTGCATGTCCCAACCGTGAAAATCATGGAACCAGACGAGCATTTTTAATTTCCCCTGCTCAGAGATCGCTTCATCAACTTTGGGGACAAAGGTTTTATAGTCTTCGTCATGCAATTTGCCGGACAGTTTAAATGCCAAAACGTTGGGCACTTCTGAGTTAAGTTCTTCAATCATCGTTTACTCTCGATTGTCATTAAAAAAAACTATTTTAACGGGGTATGCTAAATCGGCATTGGAAATTCCACCCTCCGTGGACTCCTCCCAACACTGGCACGTTTGTTCAAAACTCACCGCCTAGAATCCGATCGAATCGATCACGGTGAAGATTCATCGTACGATCCTTTGCGCGAATTGGCAACCAATAAGGAATCAACAGGGGTTTGACCCTTGAATCCACCAGATAAGTGTTACCAAAACAAGCAATTGAGAGATTGCACACTCGATATTTGAATCCGGCGAGCATGGCCCGAGTACCGCCCTCGACGCGCCACGTTCGAAAAAATGCTCTGTTGGTATGCCCCGTTAGTGAACGGTATTGGCACTTTCCCATACATCGAATTCTGCCCAAACTGGAAAATGATCCGAAACACGGAGCGCCTCTTCCCGGGACAGATTAAACTCCTGCTCAAAATTCAGCACATTCCACTTGCCAGTAAATTCTTGAGTTGAGGGGCCATGGAAAATGATATTGTCGTAGGCCTTATTTTGCCGCGTATTGGTCATCACACCACCGCCCACCGCCCACTGAATACCAGGGATTTTTTTAATATTCCCAAGCTGTTTTTCACTGGCATTTAAATCGCCTAATAAAATAACATCGTCTTCATCCGGCCGGGCGGTTTGCATTACTTGAAAGACCTGTGCCAATGCATCGACTTCCTCGGGCACATCATCAGGATCGGTGTGCGTGTCTACCAACCAAAAAGTAAACGCCCGATCTGGATCGCTCGTCCGCGGTCGAAAGCGAGCGATGAAGGGTGCCCGGTGAAGCAAATCTCCTGGATCTCCAATCGTGCCGACAGAGGCAGAATCAAGCTCGATCCGATTCGTATCATACACAAATGCGTATTGCTCTTTACTAACCGAACGCCCAAGACGGGGGCCAATAATAAAATCATAGCGACTGCCGTCCGCATTTAGCATGGCGATTAACCTCGGCAGAATATCATCCGCCTTCGCCCGCACTTCTTGAATCGCAATAACATCAAACTTTCGAATCACTTCAACAATGACAGCCATCGCATCAGGTTTTCCAAGTTTACTCTCGCCGAAGACTTGTATATTAAATGATGCAACCAAGATTTTGTCATTAGGCCCAAGCGCGGAAGCCGACTGAACTGGCGTCCCAGCGTACGCCCCTGAATTCGTCTGCGCGTCACTGACGCCAGAATTACCTAACCCGGAAGCAGTCCGGCTACTAAAGTCGGTCGCCTTTGTTTTTACCGACGTAACCAGTGGACCCACCACCGGCCAATCTGGGTTTAAAAAACCACTGATACCGCCACCGGCAACCAACGCTATCATCAGCCAGAAAATCTTAAACGATCCTCGTTTTCGACCATATTTGGAATTCCGATTCGCCACTGGTTGGCCTCCTGCCTGTCTTCTTACCGGCCAAGTTTCCTACTTGACCCACTGCATTTATTCTCTTCAACACTCTCAATGGTATTTTTAATCAGACCCGAAGTCTGTTTAATTCCGCCTCGCAAAGGCGTTCCTTAATCTCTACTTCAACTGAATCTCGCCAAGGTGGCCCTCTTCGACAAAAAAATTACGCCAACGCCCGGTTCGCCAAACTTGCCAGACGCGGAGAATCTGACGCAGCCGCGCTTTTTAAGGACACAACTGCGGAAGCTTCCGTTACCCCAATCTTGCCAAGCGCCCAAGCAGCTCGTTCTTGAACCGAAAGATGAGGCGAGTCAGAAACGGCCTGACCCAAAATCGACTGTGAACAATTCGCATCCTCCCCAAGTCTTCCCAGAAGAGTCACCGCCCAGTAACCCACTAAAGGACTAGAAGAACCTATAAGTGGCTCAAGAAAGACAACCGAATCCACCGAGGGAGGCCCCAGGTCTTCTAACGCCGCAGCTGCCCAATTTTGAACATCCTCGACATCACCACAAGCCACGACAAGATCGACCGCAGCAGCCACTGAAGCAGAACCGGCAAGACATAGATTCTCTGCCGCAGATGCGCGAACTTTCACGTTGGAATCCTTCAAGTCCAACCGCCACCTTTGTTGATCATCCATGACTAACGACATCTCTTAAAAACAGCTTCCGTTGAAGCTGTTTTCATAGCCAAATTACCAAATGCAAGCAATAGCGAGTTGGATAGGGCAACGCGCACTAACTCGCAGGCTCCCGGCCGCTCGAATCCACGCCAGTCGCCTCGTCTTCAAGATTTCAATTAATCGGGA
>JAPKBL010000253.1 GCA_028823415.1 Mariniblastus sp. | reverse complement strand
TCCAAACCAAATCAAATTTGAATCAATTTGAGACAAATACTCATTTTGAGACGAAAGCATTCTGGTGGTGCAAGTCTGAATGACGCAACTGATTCGGCGACCAGCGATCCCCGGACTGCCAATGACGAACTTCAGAACGCTCGTCATCGGAGAGTCTTTCCAGCCAGTCTCTGCGGGTTTCGCTTTGGGTTCGTCCCAGGTGCTTTCCTATACGACAGTTTAGTTTTTCGTATTTTATGTCGCGCCCCGCGCCATCTGTTAACCACGTCCACCGGTCGGAAAGTAAATGATTCTGTTTTTGAGATTAGATAGGGTCGCAACACATCCTGAAATCGCGGACCAATTGGAATGACTATTAACCGATTAAGATGTTCTTTTAATACTCATAAATAAGCCACACAGTGGCCCCCGCACAGGTAAAGAAAGCCAAAAAAAAAATTAAGACAGCCACGAAAATAAAAGAGACGAGCTACCAAAAAAAATAATTTATGCGGATAGATTCCCTCGTGGGGTAACAGATCCCGCACCCCTATCTTTGGACGCCGAGCAAGCAACAATCTTGCGGATCAATATTCATTTTAATCTTCCTATCAAAGGCAATCGTTTAGCCTTCTTGTTTCTTTCTCTCGGAGCTTGATGGATATCGAATTTACCAGATCAAATAACTCACCATAAATTTGTGACTGCTCCTATCCCAATGATGAATCGGGACAACGGCGAGACAACCATCCTGAAGAGCGCTCTCTACGTCTTCGCGGATTTTAGTTCGAATCGGTTTTTGCGTTGGCATCGACCAACGAGTTGACTTTAACGATCCAGCGCTGGCGAATTTCGACGCCCTGCTTGCGAGACAAACCACCTTTGACGACGACGGATTTGCCGTGTAACTTTTCTGCTGCTTGTCGCAAGTCGCGTTGGCCACCGAGTTCCAATTCCCAAGATACCCCGTTGGCTGTTATCGTGATTCCCGTCGTTTCGCCGCCAATGGCCATGACCTGGCTGTTCAATTTCCCTTGCACTTCCACCTTGATGTACTCGTTGTCCGCCCCTGCTGCTTCTCCTCCGACTGCCCCGTCGGGCGACCGCCAAACGACATTGGACCGCAGCGCGAAAACATAAACGTGGGTGCGAAGATCTTTGGTCCGCCCCCGTTGGTAGTTGAACCTGACCTGTTCGGGAAAAGATTCCAGCACATCAAAAGTCAATCGGTCTTGCCCCGAGCCTTTCCACGCAAATACGAGCACGATCTGTTTTTCGAAATCAACGCTTTGTCGCAATTGGACCAGTTCTTGTTTGTCGAAATGCATTGCCGCATCAGCGTTGGACCGAAGGACAAGCGGTTTGTTCCTGCTCGCGTTTTTGAAGATACCCGCATTTGGCGTTGCGTCTGCGAGACGCCTGATCGGTTCGTCAGCATGCGCCAAAATCGACCCACAGGCGAATGACACAATCAAAGCGACGAAGAGCAGATTCCTGGTGAACATTTGGATACCTCAAAAGATGAAAGGACGAATTGCGTGAGGAAAACGGTTTAAGTAATCAAAATTAACTCGCGGTTAATTAGGAACTACGAACCGATGAAAACATCATTAGAACGTTTTTTTGGAAAATCTCGAATTGCGTGGTTAAACAACGTCGCGTCACCGATTTGACCACCCATTCCAGAGATTTCAACCATTTCGTGACTAAATGACTGGACCCCGCAATCATTTCCTCCACCCCGCCAAAGCCTTTCACGGGGAACTCGTCCGCGTGGGAGAACGCGACATCGTGTTGGCGTTCTCCAACAATGGAGAAACTGGAGAATTGATTCGGTTACTTCCAACTTTTTAGAAACTGGGCGTTCCACTGATTTCCATAACTGGAAAATCCAAACCA
>JAPKBL010000058.1 GCA_028823415.1 Mariniblastus sp. | reverse complement strand
AACGACAGAGAATGCAACGGAGTCGACGGAACCTGAAGATTTAGAAGCGCCGCTGGTCGCAGCTCAGGTACTTGAAGCGGCATTGAAATCTGCGAAAGCGGAAAATAAGGCGGTGTTGGTTCATTTCACCGCTGATTGGTGAGGCTGGTGTCATAAACTCGAGGAGTTCCTCGTAACCAATGGTCCGTTATTCGAAGATAATTATCAGGTTATTGCTATCGCCACTGACAAGATGGAGGGTGGCCAAGTCATGTTTGATCAGATCAAAGGGGGGCGTTCAGGTGGGATGCCGTGGATGGTGATTCTCGATGGTGACGGGAAAGAGATGATTACGTCCGTTGGCCCTGAAGGCAATGTTGGTTGTCCCGTGCAGCCTGCTGAAATTGATCATTTCGTGACGATGATTCAATCGTCATCATCTTCAGACGAGCAACGGCTCGAAAAAATTCGCGTCGCGTTGACCAACCGCAAGGACAAGTAGCAGTCGTTACTCATTGAGCTGGCCGTTGATGATTGAATAAAAATTCCCGCAGGTGCGGATTGTTTAAATCACGGTAGCTCAATGAGTGAATTTTTTTGAGCGCTTGAGCGAGCGCGCGCGAAATTAAACATTCAGGAGCGGTTTTACTTGCTCGAGTAAATCTGAAGTCGCTGCGGCGCAGAAAAACGGTTTTTCCAAATCGAGTTGATGTCCTCTGAAATCTTCTATCGACGCGCCAGCCTCGCGGGCGATCAGCCATCCGGCGGCAACATCCCATTTAGCGAGACTGGTCGCCCAGTAGCCATCAGCACGGCCACAGGCGACATAGCAGAGGTTGAGCGCCGCCGAGCCGAGTCGGCGAATGCTGCCAACATTCTCCAGCATGTTCAAAAACCGAATGACCTCCGGGTTGGTTCTGGTCATGCCGCGCGGAAAACTAAACACAAATAGAGACTTATCAATTTCGTTGCATCCACTTGCCCGAATCAGCTCGCCATTTAATTTTGCCCCCAACCCTTGAGATGCCCAATAGCATTCCTCGAGGACAGGATCCAGAACGGTCCCGACGAGTGGGGTTTGATGGTGATACAACGCAATCGAGACGGCAAAAGACCTCAAGCCATGAACGTAATTCGTCGTTCCGTCGAGGGGGTCGACAATCCAACAGAAATCAGATTGGGAAGATTCATGGGATTCGCTTGTCGATTCTTCCCCGATAAAATGATGATTGGGAAATTCACATTTTAAGAAATCTTGAATCACCTGTTGCGATTCATAATCCGCCTGAGTTACCAGATCACGAAATCCTTTTTCTTGGGTCGTTGTTTTACCAAGCCACTTCAAAAGAATTTGTCCGCCACGTCGGGCTGCTTCTCGGCTGGCAGCCGAGTAGATTTCTAATTCGTTTTGGCTGAATTCCATGGAGTTGTTTCGAGTATTGGGCTGGGATGTGAATGGAGTGCGGTTGCTGGCCCAGCACCTCCCTCGGGTTGCCGATGGAGACGCTATCGAGAATTTTGTTGAGGTAAGTTGAAATACCACCAAGCTGAGATTTCCGCTGCGTTTGTAGCTTGAATCTGGGCTCAAGGTAAGTAGATTGAAGACGTATCGATACCCTGCCGATTGGTTTCGAAGTGGAGTGAGCGAATGTTAAGAGGAGCGGAAATACTGTTTTCAGGTCGAGTTCAGGGGGTTGGATTCAGGTACGCGGCCAAGCAGTTGTCCCGTCGATTTAGCGTACTTGGAACGGTTGAGAATTTATCCGATGGCCGAGTCAAATTGTTGATTGAGGGGGAATTCACTGAAATCGAGGGGTATCTGGAGGCTTTGTTGGAGGACAACCATGGCACGGTGATGGATTCGGAAAGAATCGGTAAACCCTATAGGGGTGAGTTTTCTGGCTTCGAAATCATCGGTTGAATCAGCGTATTCGGAACCACTGAACCTCCCTTTGCCCTACTCTGGCAATTGCTTCCACTCTCCCTTTGAAGAATCTGAACAATGTGAGCATAATATCCGTAAGCTCAAGGATATATCTCAATCCCGTGTAGCTGCGCCGTAATTTCCCATTTGGTTTCACTCATAAGACGACAACAGCATGACTAGCGTCCCCTTTCTAATTGCTCAGAATATCAAAGTCACAAACTGGTTGACGCCTGTTTGGCTGGTTTCCTTGGGCATCACGATTGGCTTCATCTTTGTACTCTTGATGATGGCCAAGATTTTGATTTTCCAACGCGTCAAGTTTTTTAACACTGTCAGTGAAAATTCTCGAAAATATACAATTTTCGGTTTGCTCACGGCAGGTGTTTATTTTGGCCTCTTTACTTGGTATTTGTCTTGGAAAACCGGTAGCTTGCTTTCTGCAGAATCGGTGATGCCACTCTGTTTTGCGTTCCCGATATCGATGTTTGTTGGCTTTGGAGTGTGGCGACTAGTTGCCAGGCGAATGATTGGTGAGACATCCGGGCTCTTTCGTGAGGGATTTCTTGGATGGGTAAACAAGGTCTGTATCACGATGGTCGTGTTTACGATTCTTGGTTTTTTCCTCGCCTCAAATAACGGATTTGGTTTTATCAAATTTGTTGATCAGCCCGTCGAACTAGTCCAGTCTTTAAAACGGCTCCCGTTTACCGGCAGGTTTGAAAAGTCGTTTACCGTGCCTGCGTCGACAACGACCGATGGTGGTACTGCCGTGGATGTTGGTTTTATTGGCGCCGAGTTGAAAATCTTTGGGATTCAATCCAATGAGCGATTGGAGATGGCCGTTTTTCCGATTGACGAGACTGCGACCACTGGAATTGTAGAGATTCAGCCAAGCTCTGAAGAAATGATTCTGAGGCAGCGAATTGATGGACGCGGCCCGATCCCTCTTGATCAAATCGACCAACTCTATTTTCGATACATAGGTAAAGAAGGAACCGAGACAAGTGTCAACATTTCTTGGCTAGTTGCTCCCATCTATCAAGAGGTGGGGATTATTCCCAGCGTGGCCGTTTTCGTATTTGCGATCTACTTGCTTTACTTAGTTTTTGCGACGATGTGTCCCAAGGTTTTTGCGATCGCTCATTCAACTTTTAAGACGGAAGTGAATCAGCCGCTGTATCTACTCGTTTTGGTGATTGGAGCCTTGTTTACAGTTGGCTCCATCTATGTCCCTTACAACACCTTCGGTGAAGACATCAAAATGTATAAGGACTCTGGGCTAACCCTGATCCGAGTTCTCGCTATTTTTCTAGCCATTTGGGCAGCCAGTAAGTCGGTCGCCGAAGAGATCGAAGGTCGAACGGCGCTGACGGTGCTTTCCAAGCCAGTCGGTCGGCGGCAGTTTATTTTTGGGAAGGTTACCGGGATATCACTGGCGATTGCCGTGATGTTTATCCTGCTCGGATTATGGTTTGTGATTTGGACCTCGTACAAACCCATTTATGATTATCAAGAAGCTTCAAAAGGGCTTTGCGAGTGGCCCGAGTGTTTCCTGGAGGCTGTTAACGTCATCCCAGGCGTGTTTCTGTGTTTTCTTGAGGTGTTGATTTTTGTAACGATCAGCGTTGCGATTTCAACACGATTGGGGATTCTCGCAAATTTCCTAATCTGTTTTTCAATTTACGTGTTGGGCCATCTGACGCCGCTATTGGTTCAGTCATCGCTCGCGGAATTTGAGCCGGTCGTGGTGTTCGGTAACTTGATCGCTGTTGTTTTTCCTGTCCTGAACCACTTCGACATTCAGGCCGCGATCAACACGAACTCTTCGGTGCCTTACTCCTATATGGGCTGGTCGATCATCTACACCTTTCTTTATGGTTCGATGGCGATGCTGCTGGCCTTGGTGCTTTTCGAAGATCGAGATCTTGCCTAGTTATTAAGCCCGTTGGTAGTGAGATGAGGTGGTGAGATGATTGGCAAGCGAGGAAGTTCCCGTCAGCGAATCATGGAAACGCGAGGCCGCCCATGTCGACGGCTGGATTAGAAGTCGCCAAATGAAGAGCTTGCCGTTCTGGATGCCCATGGGTGGGATCAGGCGGTGATGCTTTCAAGGGTACTTTTCGAATGGCCACACTTAGGCGAAAGTGCGGCGAAAGTAGGGCGAAAGTAGGGCGAAAGTGCGCTAAGCAACTTTTCGCTGTTGTTCGTCTTGAACGTTGAGCGGGAAAGGCAACAGCGTTGGAGGCGCAACGGACATCCCTTCGGGTGAAAGTTGATCCGATGATGCCTCGCTCCAGCGGTGGGCATTGATTGAATTGATCACGGCGTCCGCGATCTCAACTGCTTTCGCTCCCTGTTGAACACTCACTCGCGGAGTTTGGGATGTCCGGATTGCTTCCAGCCAATCCTGTTGCTCTGCCAGAATCGCGTTGATTTGAGGGACTTCAATTTCCGACTTTGGCAGTATTTTAGAAAAAAGATTTTCGCGGATGAAGGCTTGTTGTTCGGGTGTGGTATCGAGTAGGTCGTACTTTTTGTTTTGAATCCACTTGGGGACCTTCACAAACGTCACTTTGTTGGTGGCGAGGTCAGCATTGGCAAACCCGTCGGTTCCAAAAATTTGAAAGGTTCTTTCCGCTTGAAAGCTGCAGCGTGAAGCGGTCAGGTTGGCGACACCCCCGCAGCTGAATTGCAATCGGGCGTGAGCGATATCTTCGTTGTGGCCGAACATCGAAACGCCAGTGGCGCGAGTTTCTACGAGCTCGCCTTCGAACATGGAATTAATTAGATCAATGTCATGGATCATCAAGTCATGAACCACTCCGATATCGGTTGAGCGGAAAGTGTATCCGCTCATCCGGGTAGCCTGAATGAATTTGGGTTGACCAACTAAGCCAAGTGCGGATTGAATCGCTGGGTTAAATTGTTCTACGTGCCCGACTTGGACCACGCAGCCATTTTCTTCGGCAGCATGAGCCAGTTCTCTGGCGTCAGAAACCGAGTCGGTAAGCGGTTTTTCAATGAGTGTGTGAATGTTTGCATTGAGTAATTCGTTAGCGATTTCAAAATGCATTCGCGTTGGCGTGGCAACTACGGCTGCATCGATTTGATCGATCAGCTTACGATAGTCGCTAACTACGTTGACTTCGAATTCATCGATGATCTGTTGTTGAGCCGAGGGACTGGGGTCTGCCACGGCGACCAAATCGACTTCGGATTGGGTCTTGAGAAGGCGTGTGTGGATCCGTCCCAGGTGTCCTGCTCCAATGACGGCAACTCGTAGTTTTGTCACGCTGCTCTTCTCCTTAGCTCGCGGCCGCGTCCATGGCGGCCTGCTTGCGATTGGGCAACTTTTTCGAGAAAGTGACTGATCTCTGGAAGGAAATGGCCTTTGGATTTTAGGATTTCTTCGCAATTGCTCAGCCCAACACGGGCTCGATACATCAGTCGATAGGCTTCATTGACCGCGTCGATGACTGGCTGCTCGAAATTATTTCTTCGCAGGGCGACGATGTTGATACAACGAGGTCGAGCCGGGCTACCGTCGGCCAACATATAGGGCGCGATATCCTGTAGTACTCGACTCGCGGCACCTACGAATGTGTAGCAGCCAATGGCACCGTAGTGCGTAACGGCGACCGAACCCGAGAGGGTTGCGTGGTGGTCAACATGAACGTGACCGCCGAGCATCGAGCCATGTCCAATGATCACCCGATCGCCGATGACGCAATCGTGGGCGATATGGACATTCCCCATGAAATAGCAGTCACTACCGACGCGCGTGTAATGGTCTTCTTTTTCGGTGGCCCGGTTAATGGTGACACATTCCCGGATAACATTTCGGTCACCAATGACGACTTTGGTGGCCGTTCCGCGATAACTAAGATCCTGAGGCTCTCCCCCTAGAACTGCTCCCGGAGAGACGACGTTGTCCTCGCCTAACGTGACGTCGCCAAGGATCGTCACGTTGTTAATTAATTTTGTGTTCCTACCGATCTTCGCTTTGGGACCGATTACGCAAAACGGTCCGATTTCTACACCCGGTGCGAGGGATGCCTGGGGGTCGACGCAGGCCAGATTTGACACTTTGGCTGCTGGTTCGTTTGTGTCCACTTGCTGCGTGCCTTGGTTGGGGGAATATATATCCACAGTAGTTCGTTTCAAGCTGATTTTCGAATGGAGTTAGTATGGCCTATTTGCTGTAGCAGCGCGAATACCAATTGGGAGTTCAAGCGGTGGCCGCTTTTCGAGGCGGTGAATTTTCCAATTAGGTCAGTTCCTGATAGTGAAAAATCACCAATCATGTCTAGTAATTTGTGCCGGGCACATTCGTTTTCGAATCGAACTTGGTTGTCGATTGGCCCTTGGGGCCCAAAAACGAGGATGTCCTGATAGCTGACTCGTCGTCCCAGCCCTTTTTTCTGGAGTTCTTGGGCTTCCTCGAGAAGTACAAAAGTTCTTGCCGGGGCGATTTCCGTTGCGAAAATCTCGGGGGTAACGTGAGTTTGGTAGGTCTGGGTTCCGATGGATGGGCACGCGTATTGCAGATGGTACGCGAGTTCATATTCATCTTGTTCGACTGGCTCCGCTTGAATCCAAGAATTTTCGTCGCCTACGCGAATGGGAGAGGTGACGCGGATGGTTTCCCGCTCGGCATCCAACTCGATGACTTCAGTTTGATTCAGGGCATCGGAGAAAGCTTTGCTGGATCCGTCATCTCCCGGCATTTCTGCGCGGTTGGCATGGATTTCGCAGTTATCGATTTTCAAGCCCGCCAACGCTGCGAGAACATGTTCCACCATCTCAACGGGACAACCTTCTGCAACTAACGTCGTTCGCCGAGGCCCGTTAATTCGGTTTTGGATAATTGCTGGAATCCTTGGGTGACCTGGAAGATCGGTTCGGACGAACACGATTCCACTATTGGCAGAGGCAGGTTGAAATTTCAATTCGATATCCTGACCACTCCAGAATCCGTAACCGGAGACTGAGACGCTTTGGGAGATCGTAGTTTGCTTTCTGAGAGGAGCCAATGTTTTACTTTCAGGGATCATGCGAGGCAGCGATTTCGGTTTGCCGGCGTTGGGCTTACTTTTGCAAAGTACCACTGGGGGGCTGAGCCGTAGCGAGTTGATTGACTCTCGCAATGATTTGATCTGTGATGTCGTTTTGTGGAACATGATAGATCACGTTACCATTTACTTTTTGCATCACTGATCTTGGGTTACCCGAATCAATCTTGCTGCTGTCGTACTTGAGCACCAGCTGGATACCGTTTCGGTCGCAATATTGCTTAACCTCTTGATTCACTGCTTGATAAGTTCGGAAATGAAGTTGAGCTTCGCGTTGCATCAATGCTCGCATTGTGTCTTTTTGGTCAACTTCCATTGCGGCCGATTCTTGAGCAATGCTCGTTTCTTCATTTTTGAATTCGATCGTGCCTGGTTTAATACCGCTTGTTTGCAAAAGCTGAGCTTTTTCCATCAAACTCTGTTGAGCTTGCATAGATCTTGTCTTGAATGCTTCCGCTTCTGTTTTCAAGCCATTGAGTTGTCGCTCAAAATTGACATGGCTCTTGAAAATCAAACCGATATCCACAATAGCGACTTTTTGTTGAGCCGAAACGGTAGATAGGTTCATCAAGACGGTTACCGCGATTACGGTAAGAAAAGTTGCGATCCGTCGCTTAATTTTCACTTTCAGCACTCCTTGCTGTCGTGAGGGGTACTCGATTCGGTTTCGGAAATCCATTTGCCGAAACTAGCCGGTTCGAGTTATCAAAATGTCTCGTGTTCGGCATTGTGTCGCCGAATGGGTTTTTCGTAAAGGGAGATTTGCTCGGAAAATATCTGCCAGCATTTTTCAAATGGCTGATTTTTAAAAATTTGCGGTAAATGTCTCGCGAAGCTCAGTTGCTAATTCCCCGTATCGAACGTAAAAACTTCGGGAAATCATGACTAAATAGACATTGAGTCCCAGTGAAATCAACAGCATAACGTAAATGAAAAAGGTGGAGCTTCCTTGGGATGTTGATGTGTTTTTTTCTCCTGAAGCGTCGGGAGTGGCAACGCTGGCTGAGACGTCGTTGACGAATTTTTGCTCGGCCATATTCAATGCGGTTTTGGTGGTAGAAGGTAGGTTCTTAGTACCAAGCGGGTTTTCTGCAGGTATGTCATCGGTGTGGCTAGCGAGTCTGGTGCTGGGAGGGGGCAATTCGGTTCTCGAATTTCGATTGGGAATCCCAGCTGCTGTCCGATTGCCCCATTGAGGCTGGGAAAGTTTGGTGAAATTTCTTGGAACTGGGGGGCTCATTGGCTCTTGTTGATTGGGGGACTTAAGGTCCTGCCTTTGGGTAGATCCTCTGACTGCCGTGTCGTCGAGTGCGTAGTCAGGGAGGACTGGGCTAAGCTCGTAAGCCGCTTTTTTTTCCGTATCGCGAATGTTGTTTATATTTCCCGCTTGTTGGTTCAAAAGGACTTCGGTTTTTGACGCAGGAGGTAGGTCATTCTGATAGGCGAATTGAACTTTGGTGAAACGCCCTCGATCTTCTTCTGCTAATTCATAGGCCAGGCGGCAAGTTTGGAGTGATTGAATGTCGGATTCTTTTAATTGAAATCTGATTACTCCATCCTTCTCCCATGAATCTTGGCGATTCAATTTTCTTAATTGTAGATTTGGGTTTGGATTGTTCTCTTGAACGAGGATGAAGCCGTTTACGCACTTCAAATCCAATGCTCTTTGATTTCTATCGCGGGGATCAATGTCGGCGATCAGTAACCCTTGCTGGCGAAACGAATTTACAGTGAATTCGTCCAGTGTGAGTATCATGGGTTTTATGAGGTTCTGGGCGACCGAAGGTTCTGAGGTCGGTATTTGCTCACCGGCTGTGCAATACGGGCACGGGCTAATGATTCCTGCAATAGCAGCGGCGAAAAGTAGGGTGATAAGTCCCTTCATGGACAGCTCCAACAATCAAAATATTTTTTGGGTAGCGGTCTATGTTAATGATTCGGTAACATGCGGGTAAATAGCGAAATCTTCGAGGAACCCAGGAAACTTGAATTGAGACCAAGCCTCGGTACTCGTGGCCTGCTCAAAAGACAGAAATTATTATCGTGCCTAAACAAACCGACGATCTCTTGGCTCAAAATTCGGATGTTCCCCAATCAGATCGAAAAACTGACGGCGTAGAGCTTAAACGTTGGGGAAAGGCTGAATTAATCCGTTGTTTCCGTTTCGTCATGGTGATCTCCGTTGGGCTTGCGGTTGTCTACACTGCTATCACTTCTTTTCAGCAGTTACGGCAAGAGGGAATTGATTTTTCAGCAGTCAAGTACGGTTGGTGGTTGGGCGCGGTCGGAGTTTACATCGGAACGATGTTTTTATCGTGTTGTTTTTGGTTTCGCGTTCTGATTGCATTGGGACAAAAGCCAAAATTCGGAGCGGCATTGTTGGCATTTTTTGCAAGTCAGCTTGGTAAATACGTGCCAGGTAAAGCAATGGTTGTCGTGATCAGAACCGATATGATTCGCGGAGATGAGGTGAGCACTGCCCCGGCCGCGGCGAGCGTTTTCGTAGAAACGTTAACCTGGATTTTTGTAGGTTCAGCGATCGGCAGTCTATTATTGGTGATGCAATTTGAAGGTCAGCTAATTCTGAAATTGATTGGTGTTGCGCTGACGATCATTGCGGGAGTATTAACTTGGCCGTCGATCTTTCGTCGGATTGCCTTGAAATTGGGGGTTGTGAAAGGTCGCAAAGCGAAAAAGCTATTGAATGGCTTGAATCTTCAGACGATGAGTTTCGGTTGGCTGTTGATGACCATGGGATGGTGTTTAAATGGCTTGAGTTTGTGGATGGTATTAAAAGGTATTCCTGGTACGACCGTGGCTGTTTCCGATTTTTCGTTGGCGATGGTATGTGTTTCCTTGGCGACGGTGGCAGGTTTTGTCTCGTTGCTTCCGGGCGGGTTGGGTGTTCGGGAATTGGTCATGATTCCACTTCTCGGTTCTCAGTTTGGTGCGGTCACGGCGATTGTAGCGGCGATCGTGATTCGGGTGATCTGGTTAACGGCGGAACTCGCTACGTCTGGTATAATTTACGGGTGCCGTCGTGCAATCGGTAAAGTACCGTAGAGAGTTGTTCTCTGGAGCGAAAGAAATATGCCAAAAATCTCAGTCATCATTCCGGTTTTTAACGAAGAAGATTCGCTCAAAGAATTACATCGTGAAATTAGTGAAGTTGCCGAGGCAAATCAGTATCAGCTTGAGTACGTTTTTGTTGATGACGGATCAACCGACCGCAGTTGGGTTGTTTTATCTGAGTTGGCGGATTCTGATTCACGCGTCCAGTGCATCCGGTTTCGTCGAAATTTTGGTAAGGCTGCCGCTTTACGCGCCGGGGCGGAATCCGCCACGGGTTCATTGTTTGTGACGATGGATGCGGATTTGCAAGATGACCCAGCCGAATTGCCGAGTATGCTGGAAAAACTAAGCGACGATTATGACTTGATTAGTGGTTGGAAACAGGTGCGGCATGATCCGATCGGAAAGACAATTCCGTCTAAGGTTTTCAATTGGCTGGTAGGTTTTCTTACCGGCGTGAAGCTCCACGATCACAATTGCGGGTTTAAATTATATCGTCGTGAGATATTTGACGAAGTCAAACTCTACGGAGAAATGCATCGGTTCGTTCCGGTCTTGGCCCACGCAAAAGGTTTTCGGGTTGGTGAGATAGCGGTCAATCACCGAGCCCGCGAGCACGGAGTTTCTAAATATGGATGGTCGCGATTGCCAAAAGGTTTTTTGGATTTATTGACTGTCAGTTTTTTAACGGGATTTAATCAGCGTCCTCAGCATGTGATTGGCGCGCTGGGGTTGTTTTCGTTGGTGCTTGGTTCTGCTGGAATCGCATACATGACGGCTTACTGGATGCTACGGATAACGGTCGAAGCCTTTAGTGGTTGGGATCCCGTTCATCAGCGACCGTTGCTTATTTATTCACTGGGGGCTTTTTTGCTTGGCACCCAGTTGTTGTGTATGGGATTCCTGGCGGAGTTGATTGTTGCTCGCGGTCAGGAAAGTCGAGAGCCTTATTCAATTCGAAGCCAGCTTGGTGGACCTGAAAGAGAACAAGCGTAAAATATCTTGGAATGTGGAACATAACCCTTAATTTCATCGTTGAAATCCTCTAATTGGCGGTTTCAGGCGGTAGCTCAATCAGTATGAATGCGTCTTCAAATTCCAAAAATCAAAATGAAACTTGCCCGGCCGAGTTGCCGAATTTTTGCGCACAACGGCATTGGGCGATTTTTTGGATCTTAATCTTATGCTCGCTATCGGTTGTTGCTGGGCGTGTTTTGACGGTGCAAAATTTCCAAGCCCGTGGTGAGTCGCCGTTTTTTAGTGCGAACGATCGAAGTCGGTGGTGCACCATTCGGTCGGTCGGTGATAACGGTACCTATGAAATTGATGACGTGATCCGAGGCGGGCAGCCAATCGATTGGGATTCGATTGACAAAGTTCAGCATGTCGGTGAAGACGGACGTCTTCATTTTTACTCTAGCAAGCCCACGCTGTTGCCAACGCTCCTCGCCGGAGTCTATCGCGGTGTCAAATCAATTACGGGGAAGGATCTGGAAAACGATCCGATTTTTGTGACGCGTTTTATGTTGTTGTTTGTCAATGTCGGCGGCTGGGCGATCTACCTTTTTTTCATGGCGCTGACTATCAATTCAATTCCAGTTCGTGACTGGGCTCGGTATTACGTTTTGGCTTGCGCCGGTTTTGGGACTTACCTTTCGACCTACGTCAACACTCTGAATAATCATTTGCCCGCGGCGATCAGCGTCATGATTGCTCTTTACTGTTTATCGGTGATCTGGCGAAAACAGCATGCCGGCTGGCGTTATTTTTTTGCGGCAGGCTTATTTTCCGCCTTTGCCGCCGCCAATGAGTTACCTGCCCTCTCATTTTTTAGTTTCGCTGCGTTGTATTGTATCGTTCGTTCGCCTCGCAGAATGGCGACTGGGTTTGCTCCCGGCTGTTTGTTAATCGCGATCGGATTTTTCGGGACCAATTATCTTGCTCATGGGGAATATCGACCGGCCTACGCTCATCGGGGCGATGGTGCGGTGGTTAAGACAATTGCAGGAAATTTTGACATAGACTTAGAAAAGGGACAGCTGCCGAGGGAAATGAACCACCTCGAGATTGGTTCTCCTGAGGTTACCAAAGGATCTTGGCCTAGTTCGCCTAGCAACGAGACTCGGTGGGTTGTGAGGGACTCGTTATCAGCGAAACAGTTTTCGATCGTCAAACTTGGAGGAGTTGGGCAACCCGGTTTTGAATATGAGATACGCGAGTGGGATAACTGGTACGACTACTCAGGTAGTTACTGGCTGGATGTTAACGCAGATTCGAAATCGCTCGTCGATCGCGGACAGCCGTCGGGAATCTTGTATGCATTTCATGTGCTGTTCGGTCACCATGGTGTATTTTCATTGACGCCAATGTGGGTGATGAGTTTTGCCGGGATGTTTTCACTGTTAATCGGTGCGAAAATGGCGGGGCAATTTCAAATGCGTTGGCTCGGATTTATGACGGTGGTGCTGTCGGTGGTTGTCATCGGTTTTTATTTAGTTCGGCCTGAGATGGATCGAAATTATGGCGGTGTAACGAGTGCGTTGAGGTGGCTGTTTTGGTTGGCGCCTTTGTGGCTGGTTTGCATGTTGCCAGTGGTGGATGGGTTGGCAAGAACCAAAACTGGAAAGGCAATTTGTTACTTTTTGTTTGCTGTCAGCGCGATTTCAGCTTGCTATTCGGTGATGAACCCTTGGGTTCATCCGTGGCTGTATGAAATATGGGAAATTACGGGGCTGCCGCGATAGCAGTCGTCATTGAGGCCGGCTGAATGATGGAAGTTTTCGCTGAATGGTCGTTTCTTTGGTTAGAAGACGCAGTTTCGCGGCGTTTGTTCTCTTGAAAAGCCTGGGTTCCCCCTGCATCTGGCTTGAGCTAAATCATGGTTAGCGTGTAAATTTGTGCAGACCTAATGCTTTTAAATGTGCTCTCTACCTCGCAGCGAACTAACGCAATGAAAATTCAATTTTACAATTCTTTGACGAACCGGCACGAAGAGTTTACTCCGTTAGAGCCAGGTAAAGTTTCGATGTACAGTTGCGGGCCAACTGTTTATGACTTCGCACACATTGGTAATTTTCGATCGTTTTTGTTTGGTGACTTACTCCGAAGATTTTTCGAGCTGACGGGGCATGACGTTCATCATGTGATGAACATCACCGATGTCGGCCACATGGTCGAGGGTGAGGCGGATAAAATGATGGAGGCCGCTAACCGTGTCAAAGTCAATAAAAAGTCGGGTCGGGTCCCTGAGGGGGCAATTGAAAATCCGGAAGATCCCTACCAAATCGCCGATTTCTACACGCAGGCTTTTCTGGAAGATGCTCGGCGGTTGGGCTACAAGGTAGCTTACGAGTATCCTCAGAACGTTCCCAAAGCGACGGATCATGTCGAGGGTGCCGACGGCATGATCGGAATGATTCAAAAATTGCTCGAGCGAGGCCATGCCTACATTGCCGATGACGGTGTCGTTTACTACAGCGTTGAGAGTTTTCCTGAATACGGGAAGCTAAGTGGAAACTCGTTGGAGAAAATTCAGAGCAATGCCGGTGGTCGTGTTTCCGAGGAAAATCAATCTCGAAAGAAGCACCCGGGAGACTTCATGCTCTGGAAACCGGATCAGCATCACATTATGAAATGGGATTCACCATGGGGTGTCGGATATCCGGGGTGGCACATTGAGTGTAGCGTGATGGCGCGGTCGATTATTGGGCGGGATGTGATCGACATACACACCGGGGGAGAAGATCTTATTTTCCCACACCACGAGTGTGAAATTGCCCAATCCTGCGGGGCGACGGGGCAGGATCGGTTTGCAAATTTCTGGATTCATGCGAGATTTCTTTTCGTCGAAAATGAGAAGATGTCAAAGTCGTTGGGTAATTTTTATACGGCGCGGGATGTATTTGATGGAAAGGTAAAAGTCGCTGACGAAAACACAGGCGGGCTAATTGAAATGGGGCGAAGTGTACATCCGGCGGTTCTGCGATTCGAATTAATTAAATCACACTACCGAACCAATATGAACTTCACCGCGAAGGGGCTAATTGATTCTGCCCAAACCATTGACCGGATGGTTGAATTTCGTCAATCACTGGAAGACAAAATCGCTGACGACGGCGGTACCGTTGAGGTTGATTTGTCGCATCCAGTGCTGGGAGAATTCACCGCTATGTTAGCCGATGACCTAAATGTTTCGGGTGCATTAGGGGTGATGCTTCCGTGGATAAAAGGTGACCATCGGGACCCTCGCATGTCGCTCGCTGTTTTGAAAAAAATGAATTCGGTTTTGTCGGTGGCTCCGATTAACGAAGGTATCGTCAACGCTGCGGAAGAGCTGGAGTCGGAATCCGATGTCGCTGAATTCGAACAGGCTCAGCAATGGGCCAATGAAATGGATACGGCTCGGAAAGATAAAGACTGGCCGACCTCAGACGCTTTTCGCGACAAGATACACGCGGCTGGTTTTGAGGTACAGCAGACGCCTGAGGGTTCTAGAATCAAAAGAAAGCTAAGCGTTTGAATTGGAAGCGGTGACTGGCTGATCGCTCGTGGTTGATGTAACTGTTTTTCGGGGTTGGCTGACTAGACTCGTTTATCTGAAAAAATAATAGTATGGAAAATCGCATGACGGTCCCGATGAACCAATCGTTAGCTGTACAGGAAAACATTGTTCTGCCGGGCGATACAAACGCGCACGATACGATGTTCGGCGGTCTTTTGATGAAACGGATTGATGAAACGGCAGCGATTTCTGCCCGTCGGCATTGTCGGGGATCGGTGGTCACGGCTTCGAATGATGGTGTCCATTTCCATCGTCCGATTCAACGCGACGACATCGTGGTGTTAGAGTCCTATGTGTGTTCGGTAGGGCGGAGTTCGATGGAGATTTTTGTCAAAATAATGACGGAAAATGCGAGTCGGAATTCCGATCGGAACGTTGCCGCGATTTCTTTTCTGACGTTTGTTGCACTCGATGAGGCAGGCAAGCCGACTCCCGTTCCCGCCGTTGAGCCGCATTCGCGCGAAGAGGTGGCAGTGTTTCGAGATCGGGAGATGCGAAAACAGATGCGATTGAAGAAACGTGAAGAAACCAATGGACTAATCCACGCCTTGGTAGGTGACGAGTCGGCTTGAAAATTGTCTTTCTCAGGCGATGTTTTGATTCAGTGGTTACTCTTGATGGCCGGACTGGCTACCGGCCCGGCTGTGGTGGTAGTACATCGCAAATCACTGTGTTCGTCAAATCATTGATTTTCAATTCGATTGCGCCCTTTGAAAAATCATCGAGGCAATAGCCGGCAGTAAATTCGGCGATTGAGATTTGTTGGGAAGGGATGTTTGGGAAGAATGAATGGTGGGCCGCCGATTCAATCCCATGGGGCATTCCGTCGCTTCCCAATAGCAAGTTTTCTCCGGGGGTATATCCGACTTTGTCGATTAGCATCCGGAATGGATTGTTCCCAGAACAGTACGCTTGATCGAGTCTGTCGGAGTAGTCATGGGAGTCGCTGCTGAAATTGGGCTGCATGCAAAGTTTGATGCCGAGATCGATAGCCATGTTTGCTTGCTCTTCGGAAATTAATTGAGCGTGTTCAATCCTAATTTCAGGAGCCCGTTTCAATCGCGGCTCTAGTTGTTTTAAGGCGGAGATGGTTTGTTCGATGGCGCGATCGCCGATGGCGTGGATGGCGAGTGATTTTTCTGTCTCAAGGGACTGGTTGATAATGTGGGTGAGTTCGGAGTCGGTGTAAATCAAGATGCCCCGGTTGTTTCCTTTCCCATTCAGGAAGGGGCGGTGGAGCGCTGCCGATTCCGATCCAATGGCTCCATCGGTAAATAATTTTAGACCGTGCACCTGCGTTTTTGCTTGAGGTGATAAAGATTGAAACGTATCCGGTGCAGACCAGAAACGAGTTCGATTAAGGAGGTTGCAATCTTCGAAAATCTGTATCTCGTTCTCGTCGACGAGGAGCATTTCTTCAAGATAGTGAATGCCAAGGTCTCTCAGTTTTGCAAAAAAATGAGAGAGGTTTTCTCGAGACGCATAGAGATTGGCAAACCAGTTCAGAACAACGCGCAGGTTGTTTTCGTACCAAACCGGGTCCGCTATCTGATTGACAATGTCACCATATTTTTGTCTCAAGCAATTCATTCCGCCGCGATTGATGATCAAGGAATGAAGAGAGACATTGAAAACCGCCAGCGGGGGCATCAATTCGAGTTCCGCTTGAGCCCATTGGTAGTGATTGCTTCGCCAGCCGTGGGCGACGGTTAGTCCGCCGTTCTCTTGTTCAAACGATTGGCTGAGGATGTTCTCGGCCGCTTGCTTGTCATCAACCGCGTTCAGGGAGATTGCATGGTTGAAAGCGGAGTAAAATAGCGGGTGGGAGTGATGGTCTTTGAGGAGGGGAATGGTGACCGTGGATTCCATGGAGGACTATTTTACGACCTCAACTTTCACAGGGTTAGCGAATTGGTCGCTTAAGTTTTGGATCGTGTTGGTCTTGGATGCCCCATCAACTACCCAGTATCGATAATGAAGATTTAAGGGAGCCTCTGGCACGACGGTGGCCTCGAAGTAGGATCCGAACCTGCCATAGTCACGTTCGCTAAATCGACTGGGTTTAGGGTTGGCATCATCACTGAGGTAGGCGATCGTGTAGACCGAATTTTCGGATTTTTGGCCATCAGTTTTTGAATTGGGAACGGCGATCGTCATCGCGAGAAAGGGCAGATTAATGTGGGATTTGTTGATGTCGCTTTCATTTTTTTTATTCGACCAATTGCGGAATTTTCCGGGGGCGGATTGACCATCGGGGCGATTGTAGTAAGTCAAGTGTTTCGTTTTGTCGGGAACTAACTGAGACGCGCGAAACTGGACACCGGCGTGTTGTGGATCACCATCCAGTTTCAAATGGTCGACTAAGGAAACGAGGCTTGTTCTGAAATCAATCACAGTCGCGTTGTCCAGTTTGATCGCCGTTAATTCGCGACTTTCCTTCGCAAATGGTTTGCCATCTCTTCCGTTCCAGTCGATTAAGCTGCGCGATTGACCGAAAACTGGATTGGAGGTTACGACGAGCTTCCGGTTGATTTGAGATTCGCCTTGATTGCAATGCCAAACATCGGCCTGTTGGTTTTCGCCGTAGGAAATTCGATTGAATCCAAAAAAGATTCCACGGTGATGTGGGAACAACCCACCGGGGCCCTTGGTCAGCAGGCGATCTCCATTGGGCGAATAAATGTGATGGAAAACTTTGTAGGTCGCCTTACGTCTTTCCGGTGAGCCATCGTCAACTTCTTCGTACATATACGCCATGACGGGATTGCCATCATGTTGAAGTTCCGCACGGGTTGAGCCGTCATCGTGCCACTTGTATTGGTGGGTGGCGTTGAGGATGGTTTCGGTGCCAGCTAAAGTGATTGACTTGCCGGCAGCAAGACTGGGTAGTACGAACGTCAATTCGACTAGTTTTTTATTGCCGGTTGCCTTCGATTGATCGGCTGACGCTAAAACGTCTGCGTAATTGGGAGTCGAAATCTGGCCAGTTAACGTGTTATTGGATTCGTCGGTTAGCGCCACCGGCCGGGCTTTGGCATTTTCAAGCCAAAGCAGCGTGCGGACGATATCATTGGAGCGATTTAGATCGCCCGCATCGATTTTAATTTTAAAGATAGAGTCCGAGGTCGTTTGCCCGTGGCAAACACTGGGGGAATTCTGCCAGTTCAGCGCCACGAAGAAGAGGAGCAGGACTTTCAAGTGTGGTTTGGTCAAGAAGAATTTGACAGGCAGCACGTCTATGATTTGCATCGAATATCCCCGGGTTGTTAAGTTACGACTCCCATCCTACCAGCAATCTAAGCCTGAATAAAGAAATGACTGTGGAAACAAGACTAAGATTATGAAACTGGCTGGAGGATTTTGAGAGACACCGACACTACCAAACCTTGGATTTTTTTGCGGTAATCATTCATGTGAGGGGCGACCAGATGGTCACGGAGCGCATCTAGAGAATCCCACTTTTCGAGGATGGTCACCAGGTTTTCATCCTGCGATTGGCTGGCAATTCCTGAATCAATGTCGACGGCCGGATAGTATTCCCGGCAACCCTCTTCCTGGTGAACCGCGGGTACAATTTCCAGAAAGTGTTGGAGGAATTGGTCTTTGACATTCGGCATTAGTTCGACTGAGGCAACAACAGTTATCATGGGTTTCCTTCGTGAAAAATAGAGTGTTGAAGTGTGAAAGGGTAATTTAGTTGAAAGGGCATGGGTTTGCATCCGGGGCCCCCTTTGAGTCTGCTGCAGAACCCCTTCTAATTAGAGCAACTATCAGAAAAGGTGAACCATGCAGATCAATTTTAAACACCAAAATGTCGAATACAGTTGTTCTGTCGCAGAAGCAAAGTCACTTGCGATTGTGCTTGACTTTGAAGGCCTTCAGCCGAACCATTTCGGAACTGAAAAAGCATCCAACGAGGTGTTGAAGTTGGGCGGTTTTACCGGAGACACGCGAGTCGGTGGAAGCTGCAATGTCGATAGTCTGGAAATGATTCCCCATTGCAATGGCACTCACACAGAAACCGTAGGCCATATCGTCAACGAGGATATTTGGGTTGGCCACGCGGCGCTCGATGTGGTGTCATTGGCTTTTTTAGTTACCGTTGGACCAGAGTTAGCGAAAGGCACCGGCGACACTTATCGCCCTGAGCTCGACGCCGAGGATTGGGTGATCACGCGTGAGATGCTCGAAAAGGCAATCGTCAAAGTCGGGGCGATTCAGGCGACAAAGCCGGGCGCATTAATTGTCCGTACGCTACCGAATTCTAGTGATAAGTGTGCACGGGCCTATTCGTCGGAGAATCAACCGCCATTTTTTACTGTCGAAGCTTGTGAGTTTATCAACGAAACTGGCGTCCGACATTTGCTCGTCGACATCCCTTCGGTTGACCGAATGGATGATGACGGATTGTTGACGAATCATCATATTTTCTGGAACGTGCGTGAGAAAACACATGAGTTGTCGGAGGATACGCGACAGGAAAAGACGATTACGGAGATGATTTTTGTAGCTGACGAAATTAATGACGGGATCTTCGGTTTAAACTTACAGGTGCCTGCTTTCGGAAGCGACGCGGCCCCGTCGCGACCTGTGGTTTTTCCTGCCAAAGCTGTTGGATGAGTTATTTGCTAAACGTGACTCGGGATAATGATGACTTCTATGATTGATTCAAACACACTGTTGGAAGAGGCAAGAGAGCTTGACCGAACAGATTCGCTTTCTAAATTTCGCAGCCAGTTTCATATTCCGCATGTCAACGATGTCGAAGATTTGTATCTCGTCGGAAATTCGCTTGGCCTCGTACCTCGCAGGACAGCGGACTACGTTCAGGAGGAGTTAAGTCGCTGGGCGAACTTGGGGGTGAGGGGGCATTTCACGGGTTCTCCTAATTGGGCGTCCTACCACGAATGCCTTGCCGGACCGATGGCAGAGTTGGTTGGGGCGACGGAGTCGGAAGTGATCACGATGAATACACTGACCGTAAATCTCCATTTGATGATGGCCACCTTTTATCGCCCTTCGAAGGGGCGCGCAAAAATACTGATTGAGTCGCACGCATTTCCGTCGGACAAGAATGCGGTGGAATCGCAGATCCAATTACATGGATTTTCGGCTAGTGAATCGTTACTTGAAGTACCCGCGAACGATCGCGGTCTATTGGAGACCGAGACGATTTGCAAAATGATTGACGAGCACGCCGATTCTCTTGCCCTGATCCTGCTACCGGGCGTTCAATACTATACCGGCCAGGTCCTCGACATGGAGACGATTGCCGAGTGCGCGAAACGAAATCAAGTTGTGATTGGGTTCGATTTGGCCCATGCGGTTGGAAATGTTGCGATGGAGCTACATGACTGGGGAGTCGATTTTGCGTGTTGGTGTACGTATAAGTATCTCAATTCTGGACCGGGCTCGTTAGCAGGCTGTTTTATCCACGAAAAACATGCCCGCGACACTTCCTTGCCTCGGTTGGCAGGATGGTGGGGGCATCAAAAAGACACCCGTTTTCAGATGACCGGTGAGTTCAAGCCAATTCCGACGGCCGAGGGCTGGCAAATAAGCAATCCTCCCATTCTATCATTGGCGGCAATCCGAGCCTCGCTGGACGTTTTTGGTGAAGCGGGCGGAATGAGTGTTTTGGTAGAGAAGTCAAATAAGCAGGGCGAGTTTTTTCGGCGATGTCTCGCGAACCGATTGGGCGATCAAGTGCAGGCGATCGCACCTGTGGCGGTGTCTGGCTGCCAGTTGTCACTGGAGGTCAGTTTGGACGCGAGGGAAGGTCGGCACGTTTACGAGGCGTTAGAGGAGAGAGGGGTGCGTACCGATTGGCGGGAGCCAAACGTGATTCGCGCCGCACCGACACCGCTCTACAACCGCTTTGAAGAGATTTGGGAATTCGTCGATTTGATGGTTAGCTGTCTGAAAGGCTAAGTCACAAGATCCAGGGAAGAATTCAGCTTCGATTTTTATATTTTTACGGGTTCCGAATTTGTGAGCAAGCCAAAAAAAATCCTTATTTCCGGTGCAGGTTTAGTGGGGTCTTTATTATCAGTCCTGCTCGGGCGTCGGGGCTATGAAGTTACCATTTTCGAACGAAGGGCCGACATGCGGGGAGTTGAGGTCGACAGTGGTCGATCTATAAATCTCGCACTTTCGTCGCGTGGTATCCACGCCCTTGAGATGGCTGGGTTACTTGACGATGTTCGTGACTTGCTCATTCCGATGCGAGGTCGCGCATTACACTTAAGCAATGGTGCTGAGGAGTTTTATTCATACGGTCAGCGCGAAGAAGAACTGATCTATTCGGTATCCCGTCGTGATTTAAATTGTCTAATGATGTCTGCAGCCGAGGAAGCGGAGGCGGTTAAAATTAGGTTCAATCAATCGGTCGAGGATGTAGATTTTAACGCCGGTGAGTTAAAGGTTGTTGATCTAACGGAAAACGAATCCCATCGGCAGTCCTTTGATTTGTTAATCGGAGCGGATGGTGCCGGATCCCCGACGCGTGAAGCAATGTTGGCCGAGAATGGTGGAGAGAGTCGCGTCGAATTTTTGGATCATGATTACAAGGAACTCGAAATTCCGGCGGGCAAATCGCCGGATTCTGAGGGAGGCGGGTTTTATCAAATTGAGCGTGAGGCTTTGCATATTTGGCCTCGTGGCGGTTACATGCTGATCGCTCTCCCTAATCAGAATGGCAGTTTTACAGTTACTTTGTTTATGCCGAAACATGGCGAAAATAGTTTCGAACAATTGAAAAACTCAGATCAACTCAACGCGTTTTTTGAAGTGGAATTTCCATCGGCCAAGCGACTGATTCCTGATCTTGAGTCCGACTTCTTCTCCAATGCCCAAGGGCGTTTGGGAACAGTCCGATGCTCAAAATGGTATTTTCAAAACAACGCATTGATTTTGGGAGACGCATCTCATGCGATTGTGCCGTTTCATGGCCAGGGGATGAACTCTGGATTTGAAGATTGTTCTGAGTTGATACGCTTGTTGGATAAACACGAAGACAATTGGAATGAGGTGTTGCCCGAGTTTGACCAAATAAGGCGGCCTAACGCAGATGCAATTGCCGATATGGCATTAGAAAATTACGTCACGATGAGAGAGAGTGTGGCGGACCCCAAGTTCCAATTGAAGAAAGAGTTGGGGTTTCAGTTAGAGCAGCGTTATCCGGAAAGATTTGTTCCGCGATATTCCATGGTGATGTTCCATCGTTTGCCCTACGCGGTGGCGATGCAGCGGGGTAAAGTTCAGCAGGCCATCCTTTCGGAACTCGTTGCAGGTATTGAGGACATCGCGGAGGTCGACTTTGAGAAGGCTGGCCAGTTAGTTCAACAGCAATTGTCGGTCGTAGATCTTTCTCGACCGTACTAAGGGAGATTGGAACACCGAAGGCCTTGGCGTTTGGCGGCAGCTTATTTGCGAAGCTCCCGCGTCAATTGGCTGTATGCATCTTTCATTTTCTCATTTTTAAAGGGGCGAAGATCGGGAACCGACAGTCCTGAAATTGCATCAAAGGCCCTGCGACTGACCGCCATTAAAGCGGCAACGTCTTTGCTCAGAGCCACCGTTTTGTAGGTGTTTGCCGCGGTCAGGATATTCTTTTTGCACTCGAGGTTGGCCATCATCATTTGATGCTTTTGATGAGCGAGACCTTCCTTGTAAAACATGGCCGCATCATAAGTCAGTTGATTGCTTACGATGTTGTTACGAAGCACGGTTTCGTCTCCGCCTAAAGAAATCGCGCGTTTCGCTTCGTTGATGTTTTTTCGAGCCTTAGTCGCAAACTCGTCGAGTTTGGGATAGTACTCGTTGTCCACGCTGTCAACAAATTGTTCCTGAAGCCGCGAAACCGTTTTGAGGAGCATCAGATAAACTCCATAATATTTCTTGGCAGCTTCGAGATCCTCGCCGGTTTCGTTGGTAAGTCTCTCAAGTTCTGCCGCGAATGTTTTTGCATTGTCGAAAATTATCGAGACCCGCACGAACTCATCACCGGTGATTGACTCCAGGAGGTTGTCGATGCTTTCGGCATCAAGTTCCATGCCGATGCGGTTGAGGTCTTCGACGAGTTTCTCTTTTTCAACCTCGATTGCATTTTCAGCCTGAACGATTGCGTCCTTTGCCACTTCAATCTTTTTATCGTACCCTGATTTGGTGACTCCCAGGGGATTGAAGGTGGATGCTGGAGCGGAAATTCGTTTGCGTTTGAACGTAGAAATGTTACTTTGACTTTCGGCGATCGAATCACGAAGGTCCAGAATAAGTTGTCGGCGATTGCTGATGCTTGAGATGCCGAGTGCCTCACCGGCAACATCAAGGTAAGATTCGACTTTTCGTTCTTGCGATTCTTTTGTTCGACTAAGGAAATCGTAAAACCTCAGGTCGTCTTCTTCGGGGCGAGTTTGGGCATCATCAAATAGGTTCAGGGCATCATCGAGGGCGCTATGGGCCTGTTCGAAAAATTTTTGAACTTCGGCGTTTTCCTGAGCTGTGACCTCATCGGTCTGTGCCCGCGTTTGACTGACGCACGCAAACAGACACGCACCTATTACCAGGCACATTACAGTCGTTCGGACGTTGCTTTTTTGAATTTGCATATTTCGACTCGGCATAAGTTTCGAGAAGTTGGTTTTTATCCCCCGCCATGTTAACGAAGGGGGCACTGCGACAAGATTCGGTGGTCTCGCAAAATTACATTTCCAGAACTCAATTTATACAGTTCGGCAGTAGGTTTTCCCGTAGGATTAGAAGTTTTTTAACTATATATTCCCGAGGTCGACGTCAGGACTGGAAACGTGTTCTTGCGCTCTAGGGTTCCTTGAATCACTCGATTTGCAAGCTATTCGCTCGATTCGAGCAAAAATTAGATTAATTTTGTAAAAAAACGACCGCAGGGGATGATTCCTGCGGTCGGTCCAATCGCCCTCTTGTGGCCGTTTTTGTCCAACAAAAATTGATTTTGGAAGGTCAAGCATGGCTAGAGGAATGCTCGGTAAATCCGGCTTTAAGGCTTGGTTCACGATTCCAGAGGCCGCCGGGCGGGGAAGCGATTATGGGATGACGGCGACTCCCGTTGTGACGAGTGCTTGTCGCACGGCCCCGTTGAGGCTGAAGGGGACCGGGTCTTTTAACCAGGGGGCACAGTCGCCGGGGCGATAAAATCCGAGTGCGTATTGGCACTCACTGACGGGGTGGATTCCTGATTGATAGGGAACGGTAACAAGACTTACAAAAAAGTGTGCCACTGAGTGAATCGGTTGCCGAATCGGACCGTAAGTGTGGCCGTAACGTTCGAGTTGCACATTTTCAAAATAGAGTGGTTTGTGGCAGAGCGCCGAAGCCTGCCAAGCGTAGGTCTGAGGCGCCCAGTTCCGCGCCGCGGTTCCTTGATTACCGGCACTGCAGAGTTCAGGGATTTGCCAGAATTGGGAAATGGTCGCCCAATCGGCATCGCTAAGTTTAGCGTATGGTATTTTTTCAGTTCCCAGTGCGGATTCGATAATGACATAACCGCGACGTAGGTCAATCATGGTTCCCGTTGCCACGATGTCGCCATCGCGATCGATCCAGTCTCTTGATTCTGTTACGTAGAGACGTCGGTTGCGACCGGGAAGCGGGCTCAAGTCCAAAGCGATATCTTTGATTGAGCCGTCTAGCAATTCGGCACGAAAGTCATCACAGTTTCGAAACGACGAAATGGTGGGCCGTTGATTTGTTCCAAATTCGAAGTCGGAATTCGGAAACGGAAGATCCTCTAGAGTTGGATCCTGAATTGGCTTTTTAAACCGCCCGAGGTCTTGATCTTCTTGAGTACCAATCAATTTTGGAGATGTGGCGGAATCTGGATTGAAAGCCTTATTCAGGACAGAAATCTGCGACATCGTGGATGGGTCGGCCTTCGGTTCAGAGACACTTGGCGGTTGGAGAGCAATTGATGGTTCAAAGTCTTGCTCGAAGTTGGTCAGAGATTGAATTGGTGTGTTGCGTTCTGAGGGTGGCAGTTCGACAGTTTCGTCGTTGAACGGGTCCTGGCTTGGTTCGACCAGGACGACCTGTTGAACGGCATTCTGTACCGATTCGCTTGAATCCAAAGTACTCTCATTGGAGTATGCATATTGCACCGCTTGTTCGGTCCGATTCCGTTGTTGCGTTGAACTCACGAGAGGACGTTGCGGCAATGCTGTCGTTGAACTTGGCGTTCGCCTTGAAGCTGGGCTCACGTTGGATCGAGTCGGCCGCTGAGAATAACGCGAACGCGATTTGGCGGACGGATCGTTGTTGAAACGCTGCGACGGAACGGCTGGGGTGTAGAGGAATTTGGTGAACTGGTTTTGTAATTTCGCGATCGCGTTTTCGCGTTCCGGTTTTTGAGATGGAGTGACCCGCGGGCGCCGCCGAGGCATTCCAGAACGCGAGGCATCGGGGGTGGGAACCGATTTCGCCATCAGCATTCGTTGAGGCGTGCGGTTGCCGGTGTTGACACTGTTTTTTAGCGATTGAATTGGTGAGTTATAGATTGAATCGACTGCGGGGCGTCGCGGGGACGTCGCAATTCGATTGGCTGCGGCTTGTTCGACTTGGTCGCTGAAATTGCGATATTCAACCTTGGGTGTATTGGTTGAGTTCGGTTGAATGTGGACCGGAGGTGCAAAGGTGTTGTAGCTGATCTGTTTGGAGTCGGCTTGAGTCGTTGAGGTTTTCCCGGAAGGCAAATCGGTGGCGGGAATCGATGACGCGGTTGCCGGTCGTGGGGACGCTGTTGAAGCATCAAGGGCGCTGGGCGCTTGCGATTGGTTGGTCAACAGAGTGGTGTTTAGCAGTCTGTTCTGAGATCGCAGGGCATTCTGGGTTGCGATCGTTGCCGTTTCTCCGGGTAAAACCGGCGTTTGGAATTGCTGGGCATTGGCTTGCTGAGCCGAGATGCAGGCGATCGCAGTTACCATTGCCAACATCACGGTGGGATGAAGGGGGGCAATGTTTGTTTTTTCTAATCGATGTTTTGAGCGGAAGACATTGCGGGAAAAGCCAACGGTACCTTCGTACGAGGGATCGTTGTCAGTGGGATTCGCTCGAGGGTGCTTCCGAAGAGTAATTCGGAGCTTCTTGAGTAATTGCAATATCATGAGGGTGGCTTTCTCTAACACTCGCAGCTGATACTTGAATAAATCTTGCATCGGTACGTAGTTGGTCGATGGTTTGCGTGCCACAATAACCCATACCGGCACGCAATCCGCCCACCAATTGGTAAACGAAATCGCTTAACGCCCCCTTAAACGGCACGCGTCCTTCAACCCCTTCGGGAACCAGTTTTCCTGGCCCGGTTTCGGATTGTCGGTAGCGTTCACTTGATCCTTTGACCATCGCACCAATCGATCCCATACCCCGGTACGCCTTAAAGGAGCGTCCCTGGTAAAGAATCGTTCGGCCCGGGCTTTCGGCCAGCCCAGCAAACAATCCTCCGATCATCACAACGCTTGCACCCGCGGCAATTGCTTTGGTGATGTCGCCGGAGTAGCGAACTCCTCCGTCGGCAATGATCGGTATGTTGTATTTGTCACCTACCTTTGCCGCTTCGTAGATCGCAGTAATCTGTGGAACTCCAATTCCACTGACAACGCGAGTCGTACAAATCGACCCAGGCCCAATTCCTACTTTGACGGCATCGGCGCCCGCTTTTATTAATGCCTCACAGCCTTCGGCTGTGGCGACATTTCCAGCAATGACGTCGATATCCCATCGCTCTTTGATCGCTCGAACCGTGTCAATTACATTTTTCGAGTGACCATGGGCACTATCAACGATCAGAACATCAACATCCTTGTCGATGAGTCGCTGAGCCCGATCGAGATCGTGCACACCAATCGCAGCACCGACTCGCAAACGTCCCTGCTTGTCTTTGCAAGCGTCGGGATATTGACGCATCATGTCGATATCACGGATCGTAATAAGTCCCTTTAGTTTCTTATCTTCGTCAATCAGTAGAAGCTTCTCCACCTTTTTTGCCGTTAAAACTTTCTCAGCTTCCTCAAGCGTTACATTCCCCGTCGCCGTTACTAAGTGTTCGACGGTCATAACCTCCGAAACGGCTACTTCGGTGCTTTCGAGGAATTTCAAATCGCGTCGGGTCAAGATCCCCGCTAGCGTCCCGTCAGCATGCACGATTGGGACACCCGAGACGTTGTTTTGAGCCATAATCTCTTTGGCGTAACCGACGCTGGCTTCTGGTGGGAGGGTTACTGGGTCGACGATAATCCCGTTAGCGCTGCGCTTGACCTTGTAAACTTCTTCGGCCTGGGTTTCGGGGGCCATGTTTTTGTGGATAACGCCGAGCCCGCCGACTTTGGCCAAACCGATCGCCATTGAGCTCTCGGTCACGGTGTCCATGGGAGAGCTGATAAGCGGGATTTTGATGCCAATTCGTTTGGTCAATCGGGTCGCCGTTTCGACCTCTGAGGGGACAACTTCGCTGTAGCGCGGCTCAATTAGAACGTCATCGAACGTGATTGCGGTGTGTCGAATTTTGTCTTGCATTGTGAGCCTCAGATTACCCAAAGTTTGGATTGATTGAAGCACTGAATTATGGCGTTAATTTGACCAATTGACAATCAGCCTAGCTAGGGAATCACTGAATCTTGTCGGCTCCAATTGGCGGTTTTGGTGGGCAGGTCAAATTTAGGTGGGTTAACCAAAATCTATCTCACGTTGCGGCGGTTTGCGCTTCCAATCGTGGGTCTATGAGAATCAGGCGAAATCAGCAAAGAGTGCAACTGGGGTATCTAAGATCCGCTAGGCGGGTTCGTTTAGGCTGGTAAATATGGCACAATCTGGTGATCAATCCACTTCAGCAGATCGGTACCGTCGTTGTCACCTAGAACACCCTCGAACAAAGCCCAGTCAGTTTCTGAACTAACGCAGTCTATCAAGCGGCGGTTGAACGATGACTTTAGATCGGTCTTGGTCTCAGGTGAAATATCGGGAGTAACCAAAGCCGGTTCAGGGCACATCTATCTTACGCTCAAGGACGAGCAATCGTCGATTAATGGGATTATCTGGCGGAGCGATGCAGCGAAGCTCAAGTTTGATCTGCAGAATGGCCTGGCGGTAGAGTGTCGCGGTGGAATCGATGTCTATGCCCAAAGAGGCACCTATCAAATTATCATTCGTGGAATCCGTCCTCAGGGGATTGGGGCGTTGGAATTGGCTTTTCGTCAGCTTCATGAAAAGCTTGCTGCGGAGGGCTTATTTGAGGCATCTGCAAAAAAAGAATTGCCATCGATCCCGAGGCATATCTGCGTGGTCACCAGTCCTACGAGTGCTGCCGTCCGAGATTTTTTACAAGTACTGACCCGCAGATGGGCTCGAATACGTGTGACGGTTGTTCCTGTAAAAGTTCAGGGGCCCGGGGCTGCCGCGGAGATTGCGAATGCGATTGAACTCTGTAACCGGATGGCCGATCCTGTGGATGTAATTGCGGTTACCCGAGGCGGCGGCAGTGTTGAAGATCTTTGGAGCTTTAATGAAGAGGTCGTTGTCCGTGCGATCTATCAAAGTGAGATTCCGGTAATCTCTGGCGTCGGTCATGAAATAGATGTCACGTTAGCTGATTTAGTATCGGACGTTCGAGCGCTCACTCCTAGTGAGGCTGCTGAGAGGTTGGTTCCGATTTTTGGCGAAGTCACAAGTGGCCTCGACGTCGCTTCGGAGCGGATGACGAAGTTGGTGTTGGGACGAGTAGATCGCGCCCGTCGCGAGTTAGCGGTTTGGGGCTCTCGCCCAGTCCTGACCCAACCGCTTGAGCATTTGCGTGAGTCGGCGATGCAACTTGATTTTCTCGAAAACTCGATGTCACGCTCGGTACGGGGGTATCTGACGGATGCGGATCGAGAACTTGCCGCGATGACGGCACGGTTGGATGCCATTAGTCCATTAGCAGTTCTTTCACGAGGTTACAGTTTGACCATGGATTCAGAGGGGGCACCGTTGCTGGATCCTTCAAAACTGCAGACTGGCGATCGGTTGTATACACGATTGTCTGGAGGAACGGTGGAAAGCACAGTTGATTCGACGGGGAAAGAAGTCGAAAATTCTTTGGATCAGAATGATGAACCCAGTTCCGATGAAGGATGACATTGTTGGTGGGCCGCCGCCGGGGTTTTCCTTGGTTTCGTTGGGTTAGGAGCCTGTGTTTTTTGTTCGATCGGTGATAAACTGGAATCGGGTCGAAGGAGTATTAACGACGCGGACAAGAAGTATTTGAAGGATCGTTTTGGCGAAAAAGAAAACAGGAAAGAGGACTTCGAAGGAAGTTCCATTCGAAGCATCGTTAGAACAGTTGAGGACTGTCGTCGGCGAGCTTGAGGCAGGAAATCTAAGCCTCGGAGAGTCGCTCGAGAAATACGAGTCGGGCATCAAGAGCTTGAAGGCATGTTATGCGGCGCTCAACGCGGTTCAACAGCGCATCGAATTGCTCGTCGATCTCGATGAAGACGGGAATCTAGTGACAGCTTCCTTTGACAATACAGCCTCTGAGCAGTTGCGTGAGGGGACGCGGCGAGGATCCGGGGCGTCCGTGGCTGGTGAAAATAATGAGCAGCACCCCGCCAATGGCGATTCTGAGGACGTGGACGATCAGGATAGTTTGTTTTAAAATTGGTTAGAATTTAACGCGAATATCGGTTAAACCGGGGCAGCCTTTCAATGTTTAATCGTTCGCTCCAATGTCAAATTGCCCGTCTGGAACCATGTGGATGACTGCTTCGGATACGACCTTGTTCCCGCCGGAAATTGAGTCCTTTCGGCATCAGATTGACGCTCAACTCGAGATCTATTCTCGGCTTGACGCGGATTGCCCTGAGCATCTCCGCGAGGCGATTCGTTACTGCCTCCTTGCTCCCGGCAAGCGAATCAGGCCGTTGCTTGTTTTAACGGCGGCGAAAATGTGCGGCGGCGATCTTGCTAACGCGATGCCGGCGGCCTGTGCGGTTGAGATGATTCACAATTATTCGCTGATTCACGATGATCTACCGGCGATGGATGATGATGAACTTCGCCGCGGTCGGGCAACGTGTCACGTGAAATTCGGAGAAGCTACGGCGATTTTAGCTGGGGACTCATTGATCCCGATGGCTTTCGGCATTCTCGCCCACGATATTCAACCTGCGGAAATCGCGAATCAGTGTATTACGAGACTGGCTTTGGCGTCGGGCCCGACTAGACTTGTGGGTGGACAAGCAGACGATTTGAATCTTCAGTTTGCCGCATCCAGCGTTGAATCGCTGGAGCATATTCACCGTCGCAAAACGGGTGCACTGCTAACGGTCTCGCTTGAAATGGGGGCGATTACAGCCTCAGCGGACGCCGAATTGTTAGAGAGCTTGATAAAATACGGAAGAAATCTTGGATTAGCGTTTCAAATCGTCGATGATCTGTTGGATCTCAGAGGTTCGCAAGCCAAAATGGGAAAGCGGATTGGGAAGGATGCTGCATTGGGTAAACAGACTTACCCGGCCGTTCTCGGCGAGGCGGCTAGTGAAGAGAGGGCTCACCAGATGGTTGAGGCCGCGATTGATGCATTGCAGCCTTTCGGTGAACAGGCGAAAGCCTTGGAGTTACTTGCAAACTTTGTGGTGAATAGGACTCAGTAAGAATGACAAAGATATTACCTACAATTCAATCTCCGATGCAGCTTCATGAAATGAATCTGGGGGAGTTGAATCAGGTCGCGTCTGAGATACGTGAAACACTTTGTAATTTGTTAAGCATGCGAGCTGCCCACTTTGCATCGAATCTGGGCGTCGTCGAGTTGACCTTAGCCTTGCACAGCACCTACGACTTTCTAAATGACCATTTGATTTGGGACACTGGCCATCAAATTTATCCTCAAAAGCTAATTACCGGTCGGTTTGACGAATTTCACACGATCCGGACCAAAGGCGGATTGATGGGGTACCCCAATCCAGCTGAAAGTGATTATGACTTATTCATGACCGGGCACGCGGGAGCGAGTGTCTCGACAGCGGTTGGATTGCGGAGCGGCTCTGATATCCTCGGTGAAAAAAATTACTCCGTCGCCGTGATTGGTGACGGTGCCTTTCCTTCAGGCATTGTGATGGAGGCGATCAATAACGCCTCTGAATTAAAAAGTAAGATGTTGGTCATTCTGAATGACAACGAGATGTCGATTTGTCCAAGAGTTGGAGGGATGGCGAGTTACCTGGACCGGCTTCGTTCGACAAAGTTCTACACTGGCGTCAAAAATGAAGTCGTCAATATGCTGAACAAGGTGCCGGTGCTGGGAGATCCAACCGAGCGTCTGTTGTTTCAGATTAAAGAGGGAGTGAAGGCCGGTCTTCATGGTGGAATGATGTTCGAGGAGCTTGGGTTTAAATACTTCGGGCCAATTGACGGGCATGACATCGGCGTGGTGAAGAAGTATCTGAAAATGGTGAGGGAAATTGACGGGCCAGTATTGCTGCACGTGATCACCAATAAAGGACACGGATTTCAGCCGGCTGCCGAAGATCCGGTTTATTTCCACACCCCTGCCCCGTTTGAAACGATCGACGACGGTACGGCGGTACCTAAATCGAAGACGAGCACCAAGGCGTATACGAACCATGCCCGCGACGCGATTGTCGATCAAATGCGGAACAATGATCGCGTCACCGTGATCACGGCGGCAATGTGTCAAGGAAACAAATTGGAACCGATTCGCGAAGAATTCCCAGATAGATTTTTTGATGTTGGGATTTGCGAATCGCATGCTGTCGCTTTTGCAGCGGGGCAAGCGAAAGTAGGGCTTCGTCCGATCGTTGATATCTACAGTACTTTTCTACAGCGCAGTTTTGATCAGGTGTTTCAAGAGGTTTGTCTGCAAAAATTGCCGGTGACGTTTATGCTCGATCGCGGTGGATTGACAGCCGATGACGGGCCGACTCACCATGGGACTTTTGATTTTGGTTACATGCGGTTGTTCCCGAACATGGTCGTGATGGCACCTGGCGATGCTAATGACATTGGCGCGATGCTCGATTTCTCGCTGACACAGGATGTGGCCTGCTCGATACGGTATCCAAAAACTGCAGCGGCAGAAATTACGCGAGAATTAAAACCGATTGAGCTTGGTAAATCGGAAACGCTCAAGGCAGGCGGCGACGGAACGATTGTTGTTTGTGGAGTCGCTCTTGCGAACGCGATTGAGGCAGCTGAAATTCTTCAATCTGAAGGGCTTGATATCGGTGTTGTTAACGCTCGGTTTGTGAAGCCAATCGATAAAGAAATGATCCGTCACACGCTCTCAAATTCTAAATTTGTTGTCACTGTCGAAGAGGCGAACCTGATGGGTGGATTTGGTAGTGCATTTCTTGAGGCTGCGAATGAGTTGGGGCTCAACGCAAGTAATGTTCACCGAATTGGTGTTCCGGATGAATTTGTCGAGCATCAATCCCGGCCTGAAATTCTAGCGGCGTTGGGGCTTGACACCCAAGGCATTGCTGAGACTTGCCGTTCTGCGGCCAAAAAGATTCAGCTGAAGCCTCACGTTGCGAGTTGACCCGCAATCAATTCCAATACATTCAGGATGATTGCAGACGTGATTGCGACTTGGTTGGGAATAGATTGAAGTTGGGAATAGATTGAAGTTGGGAATAGATTGAAGT
>JAPKBL010000057.1 GCA_028823415.1 Mariniblastus sp. | reverse complement strand
AACACGGTTTTGGCTGTTCTCAACCGAGACTCAACCGAGACTCAACCGAGACTCACCCGTTCTCAGTGTATTGTCAGCAGGTCACGTATTGGGTATTCTGTCCGGTCGTGAAATTAGTAAAACCAATTGACGATTAAATATTTGCACAGAGGAAAACATGGCTTACTCACTCCCGGAATTACCATTTGCTTACGATGCGTTGGAACCACACATCGACGCAAGAACAATGGAAATCCACCATGGTAAACATCACAACGGTTACGTTACCAAAGTTAACGCCGCGATCGAAGGCTCTGATTTAAGCGAAAAATCGATCGAAGATTTAGTCTCGGATCTCGACAGCGTTCCTGAAGCAGCTCGCGGGGCAGTTCGCAACAACGGTGGCGGTCATGCGAACCACTCACTCTTCTGGTCAGTCATGAGCCCCAACGGCGGTGGCGAACCGACCGGCGAACTTGCCGACGCAATTAACGCCGAATTCGGAAGCTTCGACAGCTTCAAGGAAAAATTCGCAGCCGCGGCAGGGACTCGCTTTGGAAGCGGATGGGCTTGGCTGAGCGTCGATAACGGAAAACTGGCTGTCGAAAGCACTCCCAATCAAGACAATCCACTGATGGAAGGCCGCACCCCGATTCTCGGTCTCGACGTTTGGGAACATGCCTATTATCTCCATTACCAAAACCGGCGTCCCGACTATGTCGGCGCATTTTTCAATGTCATTGATTGGAATGCCGTCGCTGCAAGATATGCCGCCGCCAAATAATCGAGTGACCTCGATTAGGTATTTAAACGCCGAGTAACAAACCAAAGGGCCTGCAATTGCATGGCCCTTTTTGCATGCTAGCAAATACCTTCCTCCACGCGTGTCGTCTTTTCGTCCGGTGTGGTTCAAAGAAAACTCTTACTGGTTGACCAATTGCGTCGACATTGACGAAATTTGCCACCCTCTCTAAGATTCGCCACGCGAAAACCCGTAATGCGAGTTCCTGAACGAGTAAATTTGAGTTGAGTGATATGAAAACCCTTCAAACAACAAAATCCAGTTTGCTGATGTGCTGCATTATTTTCAGCGCGTTTTCAATTTCAACAGGCTGCAAGATGACTTCGTTGACCAAACCCCAACCGAAAAATTTTAAGTTTTGGGAAACAGAAGACAAACTCAGCTCAAATGAAAACTCACCACCACCACCAGCTCGCCATTTCTCTCCCATGCCTATGGATTCACCTCAGCAAGATATTGTTATGGATATGAATTCCCCTTCCGCCGAAAGGCAACCCAAGGGTGGCATTAATGATTTGCGAAGAGAAATAACCACCATCTCAAAAAACGCCTCCAACCCAATTCGCAAACCTTACGAACTGGACGCTTCGTCAGAAAACCAGCTAACCAACACGAACAATCCACCGAAGAATTTCGCCGGCCGTGAATTACCGGCGGTCAACCCAAGCGGAGGCGTCGGACAATTTAAAAGCAATGACTTCTCTACGCCTCGCGGAACGAGCCAAAATACCCCACTAGCAAACTCTGGAATCAACGGTACCAACCCTGCTGCTGAAGGAGCGAATCAATCGCTGCTTGCTTATGGCGGTTCACTTAAAAAGAATCAAGCAATCCAATTTAACAACTCGAACAATTCTTCGGAAATTGAGACGCCCTTAAAATCACCCGAAGCCAATCAACTGCAAACAGAAATCGCAGAAGCACAGAGGCAACTGAAAGATCTTCAAAATAACGGTCGCCAGGATTATAAAACAGCGGGACCATTAGCTTCCGACAAATCCGCATTCATACGTCCCGCCTCCCCCAACCAAGATTTCCAGAATCAAATCCGACCGCTCGTTCAACCGACGGTTCCTAAACCGGCACCAAAACCAGACTATCCTTCAACCAATTTTGATTCATTTGCCCAAAAACTGCCCCAGCAAGATTTCCAAGGAATCCGTCCTAGTCAAAAAATTCCGGAAGCGACAGTAAGCGACACCGCCCAAGCACCATTTCGCCCTAAAGCCTTGCAGTTCCCAAAAGCTCAGCAAATCCCCGATGCGATCAATAGCTTCGATGACAAATCTGGGGTTCGAAATACAAGCAACGAAGTGGACCTTCCTCCCTCCATTTTGTACGGGAAGAGCTCCTACGCTCCCGGCAGTACGAAAATGCTAATCCCGAAATAAGCTGCGAACATCACCAAGAGATAAGTTGTCGTGGCGGAAGCCGAGAATTGACAATTTCACCTTATTTTGACTTTTGGTAGCATGACCACCTTCGATGAAGAAAAAATTTGCGACGCATTTCCTTTCGCACACATCGAGGTTCATTCTCAAATTCACTCCACCAACGACCGAGCCATTGAATTGCTCCGTCATTCAGCGCTCAAGTCACCGGCGCTGATTGTTGCAGAATCCCAAACAAAGGGACGGGGACAACGTGATCGCAAATGGTGGTCCGGTTCAGGCAGTTTGACGTTTTCTTACGTTCCTCTGCCTCTTGCGAAAAACACCGCGGACAACCGTCTCCCGATTCCCTCGGGGCTGATCTCGTTAGCATCCGCTGTGGCCGTCACCAATGCCTTGGCGTCAATCGAATCGACCCCAAAGTTTGAGATAAAATGGCCAAATGACGTGATGCTGAACCAACGCAAAATAGCGGGCATTTTGGTCGAATCCATTTCCACCGACACCGAATTATTTTCAGTTATTGGGATCGGTGCAAATATCAACAACTTAAATATGCCAACGTTGCAGGACATGGACCATCGCCGAGAATGCGTGGAAACAAGTGCGGCAACCAGTCTCGCTCAAGCATCCGGAAACTCCACCCCTCTTTCCGAAGTACTGATCAAAATCTTAAGTGAACTAAAAAAACAAATCTCACTCGTGAATGAAGACCCTCAGCAAGTTGTCGATCAATTCAATCGAGTGCTAATGTGGCGCGAGCAAGCTATTCGCCTCACCCCACCCTTGGGGGCAACAGTTACAGGCACCTGCCTTGGAATAACCTCCGATGGAGGATTGCGAATAAAAACTGAAAATCAAATTGAGATCATCCACAGCGGATCCGTTCAGAAATTCGATTCTTCAGGGTAAAAACACCTCAATGAGAAAGCGATTGCCGCTTATTCTCGAATTGAGCAATTTTTATTTCTGTGCCAATACTGGAATATTTTTAAGTCCGGTGTCAAAATGAGGATGAGGGCATCGAAACCGAATCGAAGGGTTGGTTTCGCGCACATCAAATCACGTCAGTCAAAGAACTGATACGGTTGAAACCAAGCCATTCACTGAACGCTGGAACAACAACGCAGGAATAACAACCATGCCGCTTTTTGAAGTTGAAACCGACGCACACATCATCATCACTTGGGCTGACGATGAAGGCACAGCGACCGCTGTCGCTGCCGATTGTTACCCCGGAGAAAACATTGTCCGGTTAACCAAGCGTCCACGAAACAGTTGGGTTATCTCCAAAGGAGTGCTGGGCATTACAGCCGAGTCAGATCCCTGCGGCGTCGCTCGCGATTGCCTTGCCAAAGCGGCCGGAGACAAAGTTCACGCCATTCGGCTGTACATGCAGGAGACGGGAGCTGATCTCGAACAAGCTCGGAAATCGATTGAATCCAACATGGTCATGGGTTGGTAAGCGGATCGATCAATTGACCCATGATCGCTCAAGCTCACGAGCAGCAATTCGAAGTACTCTCGATATGGGTGGGCAAAAACGTATTCGGTTTACCTCTCACAACCCCTCTCACCATTGAAGGGTTAACTTCATATCAAGACAATCTTAGGGGTTTGGTGATTTAGACAAACGCCTCCTGAAAACTGCTTCTTTCCTAAAACCTCAACTCCATCCTTTGCCATGACGAGCTTGGTCTCATTAAAGCAAATCACGAAAACCTTCAAGTCGTTGCCAGCGCTTGACGGAATTGACTTGGAAATTCGCTCAGGTATTACCGGACTACTGGGGCCCAACGGAGCTGGGAAATCGACACTCATTAAATTACTGCTCGGCCTAGTCAAACCGACCAGCGGCGCGGCGACATTCCTTGGTTACGACGTCATCAAAGACGGACGCAAAATCCGCAATCGAATCGGATACATGCCAGAAGACGACTGTTATATTTCTGGACTTTCTGGAGTCAACGCCGTTCAGTTTTCTGGCTGCCTCTCGGGAATTCCCAAAACCGAAGCACTCCGTCGCGCCCACGAAATCTTAGATTTCTGTGACATGAAGCAAGAGCGTTATCGAATAGTGGACACCTACTCCACAGGCATGCGTCAAAAAATAAAATTCGCTTCGGCAATCGTGCACGACCCCGAATTTCTAATTCTCGATGAACCAACTTCCGGCTTAGATCCGGAAGAGCGTGACGCGCTTTTAAATCGAATTCGTTTACTTGCTACTGAAATGGGAAAGTCAGTCCTAATTTCAACCCATATTTTACCGGATGTTCAAGCTATCTGTGATGACGTTGTCATTCTTTCCCAAGGCCAGGTTAGGCTCAGCGAACCTTTAGAAACACTCAACCGAACCAAAGAACCCTCGTTCTGCATTCGAGTTCTTGAAGACGTGGATCAACTCGCAGATGCGTTGAAAAAAAGTAATGTAAAAGTAACCAAAAACCCAGATGGGACCTTAACCGTCGCCGGTCCATCAACTGGATTGGCTGAGATTATTTGGCGCTCGGCCTTCGACTCGGGAGTCAGCATTCAATCGCTGACCCCCGCGCGAAATTCACTCGAAGAGGTATTTCTCTCAACCGTAGCCGATTCTCGGGGAACCGAAGGAGAGCCCTAATGCCAATCAATGATGTCGGTTACCGAAGGCTAAAAAACGAAAAAACTTCGTCACTTTTCCGCTGGATGATCATCTGCAATACCGGCGTGCAACTCGCGTTAAAGTCCAAATGGGTCAAACGAATCATGTTCACCGCATGGCTACCGGTGACCTATTGGGCGGTTGGCTTCTTTTTCATTGAGAAATCTCTCAGTGCCGACCCAATCACTGCCATGGCCATGAGTGAGGGAATAGACTTCAGTCAAGTTTCGCGGATGGCACTAGAAGATACGCTCGTAAATCGCTTTTCAGTTTTCCCGGGAGTCAATGAACTCCAAGAAGTTTTTGAAACTGGCGACACCCCGGAGATTCGCAACGCGGTTTGGCGTTGGATGCTGCTGACATTTTTCAGATATCCACAAGCAATAATTATTTTGTTTCTTGTTGGATTTATCGCCCCTTCGTTAATTTCCCAAGACATCCGATCGCGCGCATTCTTACTTTACTTCTCCCGTCCGATTTCCAAACTTGAGTACATTTTGGGCAAGCTTTGTGTTCCGTCTATTTTCATTATTTCGGTGACAACGTTGCCGGCGCTTAGCCTTTACGGTGCCGCAATACTGATGTCCCCTGACATTTCGACGTTACCCCAGACTTGGGATATTCCGTTTCGGATTATCATCGCTACTTTTGGACTCGTAATCCCCACCTCGGCCGTTGCCTTAATGTTGTCATCCTTAACCCAGGAAAGTCGGTTTGCTAACTTTTCATGGTTTGCTGTCTGGGGCTTAGGCCACGGTGCTTGGCTGACGATCGTTCTCGCAACCTCACTGCAAATGGACCAACCTCTCTTCCATCCCGATGTCATTCAAAGCGAGGTGGTCTCCAACTGGTCCGCGATCTCGCTTTACAATAGTCTTGGCAGCCTGCAAGCGTTTGTATTTGGATTTGAAACTTTCGCTGAATCTTGGCGAGGTATCGTTTCGCTTTTCGGAATCACCGTATTCTCCATGACGATACTCTATCGAAGAGTATCATCGCCGATTTAACCCACTGCTTTACATAAAGAACTATTCTTTCGGCGTTGCAGTTAAAAAATCATGATTGAATTAAAAAACACAACTAAACTGTACAACGATGTCATCGGGGTCAACGACATTTGTTTAAACCTGCAAGCCGGCACCTATGGCCTGCTTGGGCCCAATGGTTCCGGGAAGACTACGTTAATCAACCTAATCCTTGGCCAACTCAAACCGACGATCGGATCGGTAACGCTCTTTGGTGTCAATCCGTGGAAAAAGAGCAAGCTACTTCGTCGCGTTGGACTCTGTCCCTCGGTAGAGGTTAATTACCCAAGAGCCACGGGACTGGAGTGGGTCACTTACATGGTCCAGTTGCATGGCTTTCGTTTCACAGCAGCAGAAAAAAAAGCAAAAGAAGCACTCGAGTTCGTGGGACTTACCCATGCCATGAATCGACCGATGAGAAATTATTCACTCGGCATGCGGCAGCGAGCAAAAATTGGCCAGGCGGTCGCACATGACCCTGACCTACTGATCCTTGACGAACCGTTTAACGGTCTCGACCCGATCGGCCGCCATGAAATGTCAGACTTTCTAAAATCATGGGCCTCTCAAGGAAAAGGGCTGATTCTTGCAAGTCATATTCTGCATGAAGTCGAGGCAATTAATCCTTCGTTTTTATTGATTTCCGGGGGACGGCTACTCGCCTCGGGATCTCCTGCTGAAGTTCGAAATATCCTCGCCGACACCCCCTATGAGTTGACGATGCGGACGTCAGCCCCCAAACAATTGGCGACCTTATTAATCGAGCATTGTGAAATCGAATCAGTCAGGTTCACTTCCAAGACCGAAATTTTATTCTCCACTCGCTCTGCAGCTCAACTTTTCAAAATCATACCGGAGCTAATCCACCAACATCAAATTTCGATTACGGAAATCAGATCTACCGACGATTCACTGAACACGCTCTTCTCGATGCTTATGAAACTTCATCGTGGTGAGTTATTGCAAGGAGGTAGATCATGAGAAATATCCTTCAAAATGCCTTTGCAACCTGTCTGTTTGAGATTCGCAGCTCATTCACCGTCCAACGAACTTCGGTGTCGCTGGTCCTCGCGTTATTTCCTCCCGTCATGTTAGGGCTGTTAATCCTCGGTGCTAGATTATCGAGAAACGGAATCTCAAACTCCATCTTTCAGGATTTCACATCGTTACTTACGATCACATTAATTGCTCTGGTAAGCCTTCTTTCTTTGATCTTGTGGACAACCCCCAACGTCAGCGCTGAACTGGAAGGGAAAAGTTGGGTGTTCATCGCAAGTCGACCTGGTGGGAGATTATCGATTTTTCTCGGAAAATATTTTGCTGCTTGTAGTGTTTCATTCGGAATCTGTATTATCGCAATCTCGCTTTGCACACTTTTGATTGATAGTCAGATACCCAATGAAGATGCGGGGAGATTTTGGATTTCCCTTTGCGGTATCTTCTTTCTTGCATGCCTCGTCTATGGTGGAATATTTTCACTACTAGGCACTCTGTTCATCAAACGCGCCATGACATTTGCGGTCGGATTTGTAATCGGCTCGGATATTATTATGGGGTCGGTTCCCGGTGTCCTGATGAATAAATTTTCCATTCGCTATCATCTCCAGGAAATCTCATTGCAATGGCTGGGATGGTTTCTTCCGGGGAGCTCCGAAGAAGGCTATCGATTAGTTTTCGGCGAAGGCTATTCCGTGACCGTTCATATTTTAATAATCCTGGGAGTCACTTTGGCAACTCTCAGCCTCGGCGCCTGGTCGATCGTGAATCGCGAGTACATTACCGCTCACGAGGTTTAAACCAGCACATCGGTAATAATACACTTTTATTAATTCTTACTAGCGACCGACCTACCACGGATCCGTTTTCCAGCGTCTCACGGATGTCTCCCCATCCCCCCCCATTCGAAACTGGATCGCCCCATCACGATCGGTTCGTAAGACAGCCTGTCGCGAGCCAGAGAAATCTCGCTTCATGCCTTCAGTCACTCGATTCCGGCCGCAGCTAATGACAACGTACTGCGGGGATGCCCATTCTACAAATTGAGCGGGGAGACTATTCGAACTGCCATGATGAGCCGCCATCAATATCTCAACATCGATGGGATCTTGGGCTAACAACCGACTCAAGCCTTCCTGCTCTAAATCTCCGGGCAACAAGATTCGTTTCCCTTCGTACTCGATCATCCAAACAATACTGTTGGCGTTATCATTTCCGCGAATCCCACCCAACGGCGGATTAAGAATTTCAAATTTGACCCGAGAGGAAGAAAACGGTTGATCTCCGATTGAGACGGGAACGACATCCACTCCCCGTTTTTCCAGCGCGGCGAACAGTTCTCGTACTTTGGAAGATTGGCTTTTCAGCATCGAAAACGAGACAAAGACCTGCTCGACCGAAAACTGACTTACTAACTGGGGTAACGCATTAAAATGATCCACATCTGCATGCGAGATCACAATGGCATCAACGTGTTGAATCCCCTCAAACCATAAGACCCCCGCAATACTTCTGGCACCGTAATGCGGCGACCCGAGTGAACCGCCGTCATAAAGAACGTTTTTCCCATCAGGAAACTGCAGCAAAACACTGGATCCGTGGCCGACATCTAAAAAGGTACAAACCAATTCGCCACCGCGTTCAGAGCTTGTCCTGCCACGCCATTGTGCCGGCATCACCCACGCAAACACAATCCAAGCAAAGAAACAAAAAGGAAGCCATTTTCCTTTTATTTTTGTTTCGGGATAAACAACCAGGAAAAAAACACAAGCATAAAACCACACCACCGCCCATCCAGCTGGACCCGCAGTCCAAAAATGCCCCATCGGAACCAATTGAAAAACTGCGACTCCCCATTCGATTAACCCCAGGCTCAATTCGCAAAGCCCTCCGAATACCATCGCGAGGAACGGCAAAAACGATCCCAGTACTAAGACCGCTAATCCACCGTACAGACTAAGCGCGATTGGAATTAGCAAGAGCGGATTAGCAATCAGTGCCACCGGCGCGACCAAATGAAAGTGGTAGGCGACCATCGGCAGTGCAATTAGCCAAATCACAAAACTAACCAAAATAGCAGCCCGACATTGCCGGAGTGCCCAGATACCCGCCCGTACAGGCGGAGGCCGAGTTCCAGAAATCAATCTCTGAATCGGATCTACCTCCGGTTTCTTGAAAATCCATTCGGCGCTGACGGTTAACGTGGCGACCGCCAGAAACGAAAGCTGTGGACCAATGCCGAAAAGATCACTCGGGTTAATAACGAGTACAACGAACCCGGCAATCGCAAGCAAATTAAAGGAAAAATTCATCTCGCCCAATAGCCTACCAAGGCAATAGAGGGTGACCAGAATGGAGGCCCTTAATACCGGTGGGCGAAACTCGACAAGCCATGCATAAAACAGCACAAACAAGATCGTCAGCCATAGACTTTTTCGCCGGCTAAGAATTCCCACACGAAAAAAACAAAAGAACGCACCTGCCAAAATCCCAACGTGGAGTCCGGAGATTGCCAAAAGATGAGAAGTTCCCGTTTCCAGAAACCGCTGCCGACGCCCACGTGATAATTGCTCTCGATTGCCAAGTAAAATCGCGGATGCAAACCCAGACTCCGGGCTTGGGATGTATTGCCAAGTCAGTTCGTTTAGTCGTCGTCTCAGATTTGATATCCAACGCGTCGTGAGCCAGTTGGCCGGCTCAACGACCGTGACACTTTCGGCTTGATAGGCATGAAGAAATGCACTTTTAGATTTCCCTCGGTAGTAACTTTGATAATCAAATCCTCCGGGATTGCTCGTCGGCGAACTCTTGATCAGGTACCCAAAGACTTCAATTCGATCTCCCGAATTAATTCCGCTGACCGGTTGGTGGATCACAAGATCACAAACTCCACGGACAGTCACCCAATCGACACCGTCTCTCAGACGATTTACTTTTAAAACCAGGCGTGTCTTCATTTCCGTCTCGTGACCGGATTCGAAACCAGTCTCCGAGACCATCCATAACGGTTCGGAAATCACCGTCGCCTCAACACAACATGGACTGGATAAGTCTGCGGCAAACCGCCCAATTTCATTTTGCGGATACCAATTCCATCGACCATGATGCCAAAACGAACCCGCAAATACAAAACCGATTAGCAGAAGGGTCGAGGCAATTCTTTCGCGCTTCAACGTAGCCTGAAGAGCAGTGTGCGACCGAGCTTCTCGGTCGCTCGACGCCCCTCTTCGAACCAGTAGCCATCCGACCAAACACACCCATGATGAAACGAAAGAAAATCGCCAGCTCAAGTCCCACGCCCGGTCGAACAAAATGCCTGCAGCAAATGCAAGAACAACCAGCAGCATCGGCTGGTAAGACGGGCGGCACCGCATGGCGGTGGGTTCGATTTCATCGGGATCTGCCGAGCACATGTCAACTCCACCGAGGACATCCAACTCTAGTTTCCGAACTCATTAAGCTCTTAGAGGATACCAAAACCGTCAACGGCCCGCGAACCAATGCTTGCACCCAGCCAATTTCTAAAGAGAGACAACACTACTCAGCTTCGGTCTATCTCATTAGGACATCGAATATGCATGCAAAACCAGTGTCCGCCCCGCCTATTGCAAGAAAACAAGGTGCTCAATTATCGCTGCCTTCCAGCGTGAAATCGCTGCCAAATCCAACGACCGATTCGGCTGCGATTTCCACTCCAGCGGTAATTCCATGGCAAACTTCGAAAGATTGAGTCAGCCCCAGGCGCATAAAAAAAGTCACAGCATGTCGCTCCATCGTCATGCTATGACTCTATCCTGGTTGCGAAACAGTCCGTGTCTCGCCATCCCGGCGTCTTGATCTAACCTGTTTATCGACTTGTCAAATCGCAAACCGTAAAAAATTTACAGTAAGTTCACTGGTTAATCCGCACCGCCGATACAAGTTAACATTCGGGTTCCAGATCTAAGGACTACGAAAAGATTAATGCTTCATGGGGATGCGCATTTCAAGCATCACGATAAACAAATCAGTCAAAACATTGCTTTGATTGCCTTCCTTCCCCACAATTTTTTCTCTCGGATTAGCAAGACTGAACGATTTTCAATTCAACTCAATCTTCTCACCAATCGATAGACTCGTGTTAGCTCGGGCTAAGAACTCACGCCTAAGAACACATGCCCAACAACCCACAGGCCAAAAAACGTCCAACCTCCCAAGCCAATACATTCAAAACTCAATCAAGCCTCATCGAGCTATTTATTTTGGCTCGGAGATCCTCTATCCTAAGTCGCGCAGCGGTCCGGATGCACTTAGGAGTGTGCAACTTGCCGGGGAAAGGAGGGATCCGTGCCAAGACTCATAGAACAGCAAACGCCCAACTTCAACGGATTTGGCGCGTCAATCCTTGTTCAACAAACTAGAGGCCGTCTCAAACGGCATCGACTGCCCAGTGACCGAATGGAAGCAAGGGGCCTTCTTCATGATCATTGCCCCTTGACTCCCGGCGTCTACGGCTGGCTCGACGACCGAAATCAACTTTGCTACGTCGGGAAATCAAAATCGCTCCGCAAGCGGTTGCTTTCGTATTTCGCGAAAACGCCAGCCGACAAAAAAGCAACGAGAATTCGACAACACAGTCAGACCCTAGTCTGGGAACCCATCTCCAATGAGCTTCTCGCGTTGATCCGAGAGCAAGAACTCATTTATCGGTGGCGTCCAGAATTTAATACGCAAGGGCAGCCCACCAAACGCCAACCGGCCTTTATCTGTCTCGGGGGGGGACTTGCTCCGAACGCTTTTTTCACAAGACGCATCACAGACAAATCCGAATTTTCCTTCGGACCGATCGCAGGCACTGGCCGGCTTCGTTCGGCTGTGGATACCATGAACCAGTGCTTTCAACTCCGAGATTGCGCGGACAAAACCAAATTTAAATTCAACAACCAGCAGACGCTTTTTGATAATCCTCAAACCGCACAGTGCATCCGGTTCGAATTGGGTACCTGCCTAGGGCCATGCGCCGCTCAATGCAGTGCACAATCCTATCACTCCAATTTCAAGGACGCTCACCGATTTCTACTCGGTGATGACCTGTCGATTCTCTCGAGACTAGATCAACAAATGAAGGATGCCGCCGGTTGCCGGTCTTTTGAAAGAGCGGCGATTCTGAGAGATCATATTGCGAATCTTACTTGGCTTGAGCGACGCATGCGGTCACTTCGAAACGCTCAAAAGACTTTCAATGGTGTCCTTCCGATTGAGGCCCGAAAAAAACGCTCGGCGTGGTTGATCCTCCAAGGCGGGCAACTCATCGGCAGCACAGTTGAACCCGACTCCGAAGAACGCGCGATTGCGACGATCCAACGACTCACCGAAGTCTCCCATACTGAGAAATCCATCCCCGAAAATTTGCTGGAAATGAATCTCCAACTCATTTTGATCGCGTGGTTCCGTAAGCACCCCCAACTCAAAAAATCACTGATTTCTTTCGGGGACGCAATCGATATTTGTGAAAAACGGTTGGACGGCGGATTTCTGCAGAGAGCCTGAGGAATGGCCCAAACGAGGCAAGTTCGCTCCATTGGGCGGTGGAAAACCTAAAAAGAACGCTTTTAACGCCAAAATACTACCATTTATGCCGTTGAACAAACCAGCCAAATTGCTATACTGCGTAGCTAACTTTTAGTATTCAAATCTGCAAATTTGATCGATTTTAAACGGACAAAGTCATGGCTCGCGTTTGTGAAGTATGTGGAAAAGGCCCTCAAATGGGCAACAGTGTCGAAACGCGTGGTAAAGCCAAGTATCTCGGCGGTGTCGGTACGAAAAAGACAGGGATTACCCGTCGACAGTTTCGCCCCAACCTGCAAAAGGTCAAAACTGCAATTCCCGGCGGTGGAACGAAAACTAAAAAAGTTTGCGTTCAGTGCATCCGAAGTGGGGCAATTCGAAAAGCAGTCAAGCAAAAGCCATTCAAATTACCCTCGTAATTGCAGCAGAGTATAAGGTAATCCAACCGAATTCTCTCTAGAGGAGTGCCCTTGCCAGCGCTCATTGCTAGTTTTGCTGCTTAGACCAAAACGCTATGCTAGGTTTTACCCATGCGTTTCTCTGGTCGTTGTCGATCAATAGACCCTCCAACGCAGACGTAGCAAGCTGACTTTTGATCCCGAGGAATCTCAAATGGCTGGTACTCCTGAGCAAACCACCGTCAACCAAGTTGCTAAGCTTGCGCGAATACATCTCAACGAGCAACAGATAGAAAGCTCGGCTGAAAAGCTGGCCCAAATACTGGGGTACATCGGCCAACTGGATGAGGTTGAACTGCCAGAAGATGTCACACCCTTTTTTGGGGCCATCGAATCGGTAAATGCAATTCGCGATGATCAATTGCAGGCCAGCGTTCCGCGCAAAGAAATCTTAGATAACGCGCCCGATTCGGACGGAGAATTTTATTTGGTGCCACCCGTTTTTTAGAACACTGATTTATACGGCAAGACTTGGAATTTCCATTTAACTGGACACACACATGACACTCTCAGCATTGAACGCTGACGTAATCGTCGACCAACTCAACGCAGGAGAATTAAAAGCAACTGATTGTGTTCAGTATTTTCTCGACCGCATCCAAACCCATGATGCTGAAATAAACGCCTTTGTCAGTATCTCACAAACGGCACTTGAGCAGGCCGAAGCCATCGACCAACGAAGAAAAGCAGGACAGACCGTAGGCTGCCTAGCGGGACTTCCCATTGCCATCAAAGATGGAATTTGCGTATCAGGGCAACCGACCACCGCTGGCTCTAAAATGCTGGAAAAGTTCACGCCGCCATACGACGCGACCATCGTTGAACGGCTGAAATCAGCCGATGCGATCATCATCGGCAAAACAAACATGGACGAGTTCGCGATGGGGAGCTCGACAGAAAATTCCTTTTTCGGCCCCACCCACAATCCCTGGGCAACCGATCGAGTACCGGGCGGATCGAGTGGAGGATCGGCGGCCTGTGTTGCCAGTCGTTTAGCACCCGTTGCCATTGGATCTGACACCGGTGGCTCAATTCGCCAACCGGCATCGTTTTGCGGGATCACTGGCCTGAAGCCCACTTATGGCAGTGTCAGCCGTTATGGATTGATCGCATTCGCGAGTAGCCTTGATCAAATTGGTCCAATGACGCGAACGGCAAAAGAATCGGCGCTTCTAATGTCAGTCATTGCAGGATTCGACCCACGCGACTCAACCTCTTCCAAAGCACAAATCACTGACTGCCTGTCTGGCCTTGAAACTCCTTTAAATGGCATCCGCATCGGAGTCTGCCGAAACCAATTTAACGATGGATTGGATCAAGAGGTCGAAACGAAAATTAATGACGCCACTTCGGTTTTCAAGCTACTCGGCGCAGAAATTAAGGAAATTGAATTACCGCATAGTCAATATGCCGTCGCAGCCTACTACGTCATCGCACCCTGCGAAGCCTCTAGTAATTTGGCACGCTACGATGGCGTCCGTTACACTTTTCGCGCTCCGGGAAACGATCTTGAAGAGATGTATCGCAACACGCGAGGGCAAGGATTCGGAAACGAGGTCAAACAACGGATCATGCTAGGAACCTACGCGTTAAGCTCCGGCTATTACGAAGCCTATTATTTAAAGGCTTCTAAAGTCCGCCGCATGATCAAACAAGACTACGACGATGCCTTTCAAAAGGTCGACCTAATTCTAGGCCCCACAACGCCAACCCCCGCATTCAAATTGGGAGAGCACGCCGAAGATCCGCTCGCGATGTACCTCGCAGACGTTTACACCGTCTCCGCCAATTTAGCCGGGATCCCTGCGATTTCGGTTCCCGTGGGCCAATCGAAAAATGGCCTGCCCATTGGACTGCAACTGCAAGGCCGTGCTTTCGAAGAAAATACTCTGTTGCGAGCCGCTCACCAGTTCCAAAACGTTACCCTTTGGCATGACACGAGTCCCTCACAACCATGGAGGACTCAGACTTGACCTCCTCCTCTAATCCACCATCCAACGATCGTCTCGCCGTCCAGTTTAATGACGCAGAGATCATTATTGGTCTCGAAGTTCACGTTCAACTCGACACAATTTCTAAATTGTTTTGCGGTTGCTCTACCCAATTCGGGGAAGCTGCCAATTCGCAAACCTGTGTTGTTTGCACCGGAATGCCGGGGGCCCTTCCGGTAATTAACCAGCGGGCATTGGAACTCTCAATTCGAACCGGCATCGCACTGAACTGCTCAATCGCACGATCCACCAAATGGGACAGGAAAAACTATTTTTATCCGGATCTCCCCAAAGGCTATCAAATTAGTCAATTCGACCAACCGATTTGCGGCCCGGGCCATCTCGACATTGAGGTACCCGAGACGCCAGGCAAATTGAGGCAAATACGAATTGAGCGTGCTCATTTAGAAGAAGATGCAGGGAAGAGTATTCACGACGAATCGAGTCTCGGACAAGACTCAAAAATTGACCTCAACCGAACCGGCACCCCACTCCTCGAAATCGTCACCCAACCTGACATTCGAACCGCAGCCGAAGCGAAAGCATTTCTTTCCGAGTTGAAACTCATCCTGAATTACATTGATGTATCCGATTGCAACATGCAGCAAGGCAATTTGCGATGCGATGCAAACGTCAACCTACATATTCCACTTGGTGATCATCAGATTGCGACACCGATTGTTGAAATTAAAAATCTCAACAGTTTTCGCTCAGTCGAGCGATCCATTACTTACGAAGCCCAACGGCAATTTGAAGCTTGGCAAGAACATGGACTCACGATCACCGACGCTCCGAAACAAACTCGCGGCTGGAATGACCATGCCCAAGCCACCACACTTCAACGGGAGAAAGAGGACTCAGCAGATTATCGTTATTTCCCGGACCCGGATCTAATAGCGGTCACAATCAAAGAATCTCAAATCAAACAAATCCAAAAACAACTCGTTCAATTACCGACAGAATTGCGCAAGACACTCGTCGAGCAATACAAACTGAACCCCGAGGATGCGGCCGCGATTGTTTCTCAGGGCAGGGGGGTAGTGGATTACTTTTCAGAAGTCGCCGACGGTTGTCAAGACAGCAGGATTGCAAACAACTGGATCGGTCAGGAGGTCCTTCGCCAGCTCAAAGAATCCAATCAAACAATCCAACAGTACCCTCTGTCCCCCAAGCAATTTACCGAACTATTAAATTTGGTCATTGATGGAACGCTCGACCAAACTCGTGGCAAAGAAGTACTCAATGAAATGGTCGAACACTCGATTTCGGCCCAGCAGGCCATTGAACAATTAGGAATCAAGCCTGTCGACAAAAATGAACTAGTTTCACTTTGCGAGAAACTGATTGACGAAAATCAAGAAGTGGTTGAACAAATTCGAGCCGGGAACGGAAAGGCAATTGGGATGCTGATTGGCAAGGCTAGGAAAATAAACCCCAATGCCAATCCCGGGGCGATCAAAGCATTGCTTTCAAAAATGATCTCTCAATAGCTCGTGCAATTCCTTGCTCGACAACCTAATCCGTGCCTGCTCATTCTCCAGCAGTTCGGAATTTTTGGTGACGAATTAGCCCGGATAGATTTCGGAGGTCATGAAACACTCGGAATTTAACCTATTCCCCGGTTCCAACCGGCAGCGACCCTGGTCGCGAAACTAGGCGACGACGGTTTTTTCGATTTTGAAATCGCAGGAATCAGCCTGAGCGCAAGGCTGGGCATTCGCGCTGGCAAATCAGTTAAGATTGAGTGGTAACCTTCCCGTGACTCGTCTCATTCAAGTTGTATCCCACCACTAGTAGTTTACCGTTTGGCTTGATTAAGTCCTTGCTTACGAGCTTCACAAGCCAACCGATAAGCTTCCTCTTCTCCATGTCGATGGATGGAAAAAGATCGAGTCCGCCTGCGCCCATGACCATCGGTCCACTGGGCAATCCAATACCAATAGGAGTAATCGAATTCACCACGCCGGTCGGTCTGCTCATGAAGGCGAACCCCAACTTGACCGGACCGATTTCGAACCGAGGGCTTAGCAGACATATCCTTTACAGAATAGGGTTTATAGCGCTGTTCAATTTCGTCTCGGAAAACTCTGGCGGACTGCAGTGCCAAGCGTTTCCCGCCGTGATTAAGATCAGAAAAAAACTTTGAAAACCGCTCGCCCCGACGCTGGATTCGCACCTCCCAGCCACCGTAAATCTTTCGACCTTCGCCCGCCACTTCGATTCTCGAAATGTTGCGCCGAGGGTTTTTTCTTGCCATAAATCAGGTTCTTGATAGCCGGAAAATGAATCGCCTAATCCTTCACCGCTTTCCCAGTTCAAATCGTCTTCAGTGAAAATCCCAAGCCGCAGCCTACAAAACCGGAAGTGGGGACCGCTGATCCAGACGCTGGCTATTACAGTACTTTACCTAAGACCCCAGTGCAAACGAGAATTTAAATTCGATGCACACGTTGGTTATTGGGCGGAGGTTTTAAAGCCCGTCGGGCCACCCGATATTCTCTTACCATGATCCAGAGGCCAACTTGCCATCTGAAAGCCGTTCCTGTGAATCCATTCCTTAAGCATCGCATGTGACTGATAGTCGTTAGGATAAACCCAAATCGAAACCGTAGTTTTTCGCGGTTCGAGAACAGAAAGCCTTTTTTGGAAATCAGAATCAGCCAGCAAAGCCTCCTCAATCGTTTCACCAATGAGAGGACTCGATGGCAACAGCCGAAAACCTTTGAAACTGACCGTCTTCTGAGGCATCGCCCCCCCTCCCATTCGATCGTAAGCTGTTTGAACCACCAATTCATATTGCATGCGGTAATCGTGGACCGGACCGACCACTTCAATCGCCTGATCCGCTCGGCGCAACTTCTCCGCATTCGCCTTCCACTGGGATCTCATGCGTGAAATCAACTCGCTCATTGGCACATAGGAAAGCCGACCATTATTTAGACAAAAATGAACCTCGTCAGAAAAAACTGTCTTGGCGATTGGATTGGGGAAATGTTTGATGACTTTTGTTTGAGGCTGATTGTTGTACGAAATTGCTTTTGACTCTCGATTTAATTCTTCTAGCTCGTCTGCCAACTTTCGCTGCCGAGCTTCAAAAGCTTCCTTCTTTTCGAACTCGACTGCTGCCAAAGTGTCAATCGCCGCGATTTTCTCAATACGCGTTTTTTTCGCCTCGTCTAACTTCTTCTTAAGCACCTCGAGTCTGACCAGGACTACGTGCCGCTGATCAGTCAAGTCTGCGGCCAGTCGGTTTTCCTTAGCCTGTTGCTCCCCTAGAGCCTCGTTATCCAATTGCATTTTCTTGATCGTATCGGTCAATCGCAACCCTGATTCCTTGAGATCATCAATCTCCGTAACCAGTTTTTCGTCGGGCGATGGATGAACCCAAGATGCAGATGCCTGAGCCCCCACCACCACCACTAAGATAATGAGAATACCGACAAGGTTCGCAACGATATCCAGAAACGAATCTTGCCCGGTTGTAATCTTTTTGAGGCTCATTAACGCAACTCCTCAACCAAAAGACCGCTCTTATAGAGCAACCCATTTAATTCTGAAAATCGACTTTCTCCTCCCGGCAAAACCGTTACACGAAGCTGTGGCTTCCAGTAACCATTTTTACCGGCAACACCCCAAGACTTAATTCGTTGCCAGACCTGTTCGACCAAGGGATCAATAGCACCAGCAGTACCATTTGCAAGTGAAATCCGCCCGCCGAGGTCACCACCCGATTTGACCTCTAAATAGTCAGCGCCACAAATCAGTCGAATGGGCCGAACGTAACCCGTCGCGCTAGGCGTTTTCGATGGAAGCGCCCAATTACTGCCGCGTTGATTAGCAACACTCAGATCGGACTGGAGATTTTGTCCCGTAACTTCGCCACCTGCTCCTGTCTTTGAACTCGACGGAGAGGATCCTGAAGACGAATTGGATTCATTTTTCGAGACCACCCGTTTGGCGTCACGACTTCCCCGTTTCGAATCCGTCGAATCCGTCGAATCCGTTGAATCCGTTGAACCAGAGTTGCCACCGGATTGCCGAACCTCTGGTTCATCCAAACTGCCTCCCATTCCCCGTGCCGTCGAAACGAACCCGCCTTGTCCCCCAGAAACCCTTAAGCCTGGGCGAGACCGTTCGCTTGAAAACATTGCATCGCGCGCACGTTGAGAGTTAATCACTGCGATTTGAGACTGCTGCCGGCGCCTTGCTTCTTCAATAGCGTTTTCCACCTCGGCAATGAGTTGAGGGTCTTTTTGTCCAAAACTCAGTGTTTTGTCGTCATCCACCAACTCATATCCGAATTCATCATCCCAACTTTGCATCGCGCGTCGAACCAGCACGAACGTCTCGGCACCATCCGGGCGAACAATAACCAGCGGGTAAGGACTCCCGTCTTTACCCACCAAATCGTAACGCTGCCAATACTCCCGATTCGCCAGCAAGGCCGAGTCGAGCATATTACCGGGTTGCAGCGGAAAAACAAAATCGTCTTTCCTCAAACGAATACCCGCTGGCTGCAAGACTATTTCATCCCTTGAACATTCGATAAAGATAGGTCTTCTGAATGTGCCGCCACTTCCTTTGTAAGGCTCAATGGAGTAAATCGTTGGCTTTGCGGTGGATTTTTTTTCACGCTTAGCATCAATTTCCACGCGGACTGCTGAGATCGCGTCTTCCAACGCGATCAATCTCTGATTCCCATCGATCTCGGAAAACTCAACCGAAGAAAATACTGGTTCCGCTTGATTCTGTATGGCATTCCATTGTGCGATGACTTGCTCAAGCTCTCGCTTAAACTTCCGGACTTCACTCTCGAGGTAACTTCGGTTGGAACGAGACTGTTGTAATTTTTCTATTGCATCCGGGCGAACCGAAGACATTCCGTCTATACGAATCTGATTCAGCAACACGGTGTCGTTTAATTCAACAAGCTCTGCCTGTTTTTTTGAATTATCTTCCGCCTGCTTCTGTGCCGATTGATCGTCCGCTGACTTCACCGCCATGACGAGCATTACGATCAGAACACCGAGGGTGCAGATCAACACCGCCAAAAATGGAAACAATGAAACGCTGAGTTGAGTTCGATTTTTTTTTCGCCGTCTCATACGGTTCTTTTTGAACTCCGGTCGATGTTAACCGTAACAAATCGGCGCTCCTGATTGCGAACAGGTAAAATTACTTCCGCAGTGCTGGAAACCGAATTTGCAAACAATGGCTCCCGGAGAGCATGAGGCTTCTCAACGTCGATCCGCGAACCCATTCCATGTTGGGTAATTTCTGCGATCTGTTTTTTTACCTCCGCCTTGCCAATCCAAGATTGCTCGTGTTCTTCGCGGTGAGTCTCGTTAGCGGTTTCCGTTGAAGGAATATTTCCGTCATCCAAAATTCCAGAACGATTCTCGTGAAGACTAACAACCATTTCTTCAACCACCTCCTTCAACTTCTCAGTTGCTTCGGCGGCCATGCGATTTTGCTCAAGAATCGGTTCCAAACTCTGCTGACTGCGATCTTGAGCTAACAACTCGCCCATTAACTCCGCCTGCTGTGCCAACTTGCCTTGATAATCGGACATTAGACGGGCATTATCTGAAAGCGTTACCTGCCACTGACTCCAGCGATGCGACATCGACTGATCCGCTTTATCAATCGTGCTCGTCAAACCTAAGGTCAACTTCTCCAAACTATGCTCAATCGAATCCGTCAATTGCTGACTAAAGCGATCTTTCAAATTTTCTTGAGACTCCAGCCAAGATGCATGGGCGGCTTGAATCGTTTTCTGCCAATTCTGCGTCTGCTGTTCAATGGACTGTTGAGAAGCGTTTAAGAAGTTATGAGCCACATTTTCATAAGTCGAATTGACTGGAGGCACTGTCATATCAAAGTTCGCGTTGATTTCTTGTTTCGCCCGTTGATCAACCAATTCCAACAATTGAGTTTCGAATCGCTCAATTAAAAACTGTCCAAACATCAAAATCATCGACAGCGTCAAGGCAAGCGCTGTGGTATCAAACGCAACATACAGACTTCCCCTCAACCCATTCATCATTTGCTGGAAATCATTGTCGGGTCCAACATTGATTCCACCGAGCGCTTGGGAAATCCCTAGAACGGTTCCTAAAAAACCAAGCATTGGAGTCGCCCAAATTAATATCCCCACGAGAGAGTACCGCTGCTGCTGACGATCGAGGTCCAACTCGGCAAGATATTTAAGCTCATCTTCCACAGAAGCCGTGGAATTGGTCCGGTAAATGCAATGCAGGGCATTCACCAAACGCTGCCACAAATAATGGTGATGCATCCATTTAGGCAAATCCAATAAATGTTTACCCAGCTCGACCGTTCTCTCTTCAATAACTCCCCGGGGTTTCTGACCGTCTGCCGATTCAGGGGAAGACGATGGCTTAGAACCACTTCCTATCGCCCCTTGCGGAATGCTTAGGGAAATCTTTCTCTCGCCACTGAATTGCTCAAAAATGTTATTCGCAATTAAACCAAGGGAAGCGATTCCTATGAAAAACATCCCCACCGTTACTTTGGACACCGGATGACCTGTCAAATACCTCAAGACGGTCTCGTTGGAAATCTGTCCCTCGTTAATCAAATACGAGAGCCCCAAATATAACATTAAACCGATGCAGATCGGGATCACAAGCGAGGGCAGCACGGCGATCCAACTTGATGATCGTTTCACTTGGTTTCCTTGACTTCTATTTTCTTAAGTTCGTTTTTTGGTTACTGGAGCGTGCGTTGCGTAACAGGCCCTTGGCGGACAACCGCCTAGACAGTCGTGCGTTCTCTATTTAATCGGTATTCACCACCTATCGCGTAAACTTTATGTTCCCCGAATCGCATGAATTATCAAAATGGATGACGGAATCGAAAGAACTGATAAAGTTGATGCTTTTTACCAAAGACTTTGTCGCTATCCGTCGATACCTTCCATTACTGAACCACTGCGCTTCAGTACGCATACCCAGGGGGGTGAAACCCGGTTCGGTAATCTCCGACCGGGTTTCTTTTTTGCGCTAGGCATTATCCCCCTCCAATTTCCCCACCTCCATGAACCAATCGCCCTAATTCAACTGAGTTTTTGTTCAATCTGGAGTGAAAAAGGATGTGGAATTTCCCTCGCGATGGCAGCAATCAAATGAATTCGATCTATTAGTGGGCATCCGACCGAAAACAACTTAGAATCGCTAGCGTGCACGAGCACTGATATGCTTGCTAATTGCTTTCTTGTAACCACGCCGTCGCTCATTCGACCAATTTAGTTGCTCTAATCATGAAATCTAATAACGAGGATGCATCTGAAACGGCCCCGACTGGGTCTGGAATTGTTCCCTGGCTGCGTTTATTGCGTCTCTCAGCCCTACCAACGGCGATCTCCAATATTTTAATGGCGTTTCTACTGGTTCATCAAAGCTGGACCCCCAGTTTGGAACTTTGTCTTCTCGTTTTAGCATCGTCGCTACTGTATTCAGCGGGAATGGTCCTCAACGATGTCTTTGACATTGAGACCGATCGAATTCAACGGCCCAACCGCCCACTGCCGTCGGGGCAAATATCTCGCACGACAGCAACAACCCTTGGTTACGTGCTGTTATTTTCGGGGGTTCTAGCGGCCTCAATTGCCGGATGGGTGGGCAGTGGAAACACTACTTATCTGCTCAATAGCACCTTCGCTCGCGCGACAGCAATTGCAATGCTACTGGCAGTGTGTATCGTGCTTTACAACGGTCCATTGAAACGAACAATTTTTGCCCCCTTCTTAATGGGAAGTTGCCGCGGACTCAACGTCCTACTCGGCACAAGCACATTCATTCCACTGGCGACCGGGATGACTACCTCCCCGTCGGCCCTGACTATTTTGGGTATCCCATTAGTCGCATGGTGGATTTCAATTTCCATCGGGACATTAATTTTCGGCGTTACATTATTAGGGCGGAATGAGGCTGTCGAATCACAGAAACGACTGCCGCTTTTTATCGCTTGCGCGTTCATCGTTGCCGGGATCGCTGGCATCGGCGGCGTTGTTTATTGCCCAGTGGACATCGAGTTGTCGCCCAATATCCAAGGGATTTACCCCATGATAGTAGCGGTCATCTCGTTGACAATTATTCGTCGCGTTCTCGGTGCTGCAGTCGTTGCGACGCCGGCCGCTATCCAGGCGGGAGTTATTTCTGTCCTGCGAAGCTTGATCATTTTTGATGCGGTCATTTGCTTCCTTTTCGCACCGCAAACCGAGCATTACGCCTTATTAGTACTCTGCCTTTTGATTCCTACTGTCTTCTTAAATCGCTATATTTCAGCGACTTAAATCACTCAACCGTTGTTTTTTTTATTAATTCGGTCACGATAAACGCCATTATTTTATTGATCCAACGCGCAGCATTTCCATGAGAATTGGCTACAACACAAACGGCTTGTCAAACCATAATGCAGAAGATGGTTTGGCGTTGCTTGCAAAGACGGGTTATCAAAGTGTTGCCATTACAATCGACCATGGCTGGCTGAGCCCGCGAGACAACGCCGCTGACATTCAGGTCCAGCAATTCAAACATTTTTTAAAGCAAAATGAAATTTCGAGCGTGATTGAAACTGGCGCCCGGTTCTTACTGAATCCAGAATGGAAACATTCGCCGACGCTGCTTGACCCCGATCCAAATCAATCACAAATAAGAATTGATTTCCTAAAATACTGCATCGATATTGGCAGCGAACTCGGGAGCGATTGCGTGTCACTCTGGTCAGGAATTAAACCTGACGAACTGTCGTTTAATTCCGCGATGGACCGCTTGGTAAAAAACCTCGAAACAGTTCTCCGCTATGCGGAATGCCGTGGAATCGACATCGGATTTGAACCTGAACCCGGGATGCTAATCGACACGACAGGACGGTTCGAGCGTCTCACTCACTTGCTCGATTCTCCTCGACTGAAAATGACTCTCGATATTGGTCATCTTTTTTGTTTAAGTGAAATACCGATCGCCAACTATATTGAAAAATGGGCCGATCACTTGGTAAATGTTCACATCGAAGATATGAAATCAGGCGTTCATGAACATCTAATGTTTGGGGACGGGCAAATCCACTTCCCACCTGTCATCGAATCATTGAAACAATGCGGCTACCAGGGAGGACTCCATGTCGAGCTTAGCCGCCATAGCCACGATGCCGCTAACATAGTGAAACAATCCTATGATTTTTTGAATCCGATCATCGAAGATGCACTGGTAAATCATAACGCACCCTAGCGATGCTTGATTCTATTCCATGCCACTTCGCACCCCAATGAATACCTTTACCAAGAATCGAGAGCTACTGTGCCCCGCGTTTGTGTAATCAATGTGGTCGGTCTGACTCCAAAATTACTTCAGTACGCCCCAAATCTGGCGGCTGTCGGTAATTCCGTTGCCTGGAAGAGTCCGTTACCAGCAGTTACATCCACGTCGCAGGCAACGTTGTTAACCGGTCTCGCACCACGGGATCACGGGATCGTCGCCAACGGTTGGTACTACCGCGACACTCAAGAAATTCGGTTTTGGCAACAAGCGAATTCACTGATTCAAGGAAAGAAATTTTACGACAACGTTGAAACTGCAAAAATGTTTTGGTGGTTCAATCAAGGGTCAGGCGTCCGCTACAGCTGTACTCCTAAACCTCACTATGGTTGTGACGGTTCGAAAGTATTTGACGTTTTGGATTTTACAGAATGCGATTTAACCACGTCGATTGGGCCCTTTCCATTCTTTAGTTTCTGGGGCCCTCACGCTGGCCTTCCCAGCACTCAATGGATCGCTGAGGCAACAGCGTTGGTGATGCGGCGCAAGAAACCTCAACTGACGCTCGCCTACCTTCCTCATCTTGACTATGACTTTCAGCGATTCACCTCACACGACCCAGAACGCGTCAAGGAAGTGGACAATTGTGCTGCCCAGATCATTCAAGCCGCCGAAGAAATTGGCGCACAGGTCGTCGTTGTGTCCGAATACGGTCTTGTGCCGGTGGACCAACCGATTCACTTAAATCGTGTTTTAAGAAATTCAGGCTTATTGAACATCCGCTCCGGTCCTTTCGGAGAAATGTTAATCCCAGCGGAGTCAAAGGCATTCGCCGTCGCAGATCACCAACTTGCACATATTTACGTCGCAAACCAAGCCGACATTCCCTTTGTCCAGAACACTCTCGATGCAGTACCCGGCGTCGCAGCAGTCGTTGCGCCGGGCGAACTTGAACTTGATCACCCCAGAAGTGGCGAGCTGATTGCTCTCGCAGAACCGAACGCTTGGTTCACCTATTATTATTGGCTCAAAGACCGGCAAGCTCCCGACTTCGCTGCGACGGTCGACATTCATCGCAAGCCTGGGTACGACCCCTGTGAACTCTTTATGACATCCAAAATTCGCGCAATCCGAAAACTGATTCGCAAGAAAATCGGCATGCGGTATGCGATGGATGTGATTCCGCTGGACGCATCACTCGTCAAAGGCAGTCACGGCCTTAACCCCAACGCCGATGACGGACCGTTGGTCATTGGTCCCGGCGACCCACCCGAAAAAATGACACAATTCAAGAGCTATCTTGCACGCTTATTAGCTGGCGCCTAGCTTCAATCGCGACCCTCGATCCGGTCCCAACCAATAAACTGGACTGCTTTCCTTACGAATTCACTCGACTAGGGCAAAATCACCGTGCAATCGGTGAGTGAAAAATGGTCGTCCAAGTCATAGGCAACATCTTCCGTAATTCCCGTGTAGGAAATGTTGAGATATTTCAAATTGCTCAACCCCATCAACGAATTCTTTGAGGCATCGGTGATCTTCGTTTTACCAAGATGCAAGAAAGTCAACTGTGGCATACTTTCGAGCATTTCAGCACCTTGATCAGTTACCTTAGTATTATCCAAATTCAGCCACGTCAGTTTATTCAGCGAGGTTACTGGTCTAAGGCCGACATCAGAAAATTTAGTACTCCACAAATTGAGTTCTTTCAAACCGGATAATTTCGCTAGACTCTCACCAGCGGCATCGGTAATGCCAGGCGAGTTACATTCGCTCAAATCCAACTTTTCAAGTTTTTTGAGGGAAGTCAAATATTCAATTCCCTGATCAGAAAGTCGTGTATCCCGCAAATTGAGTTTTTCAATGCTAGGCATCCCCGAGATGACGCGGAGTGTTTCATCGCCAATCGACGTTCGAAACAAGTGAATTTCTTTTAAGTCTAAACCGGCCAGTGTCTTGAATCCCTCATCAGTTACATTTGAGTCATTGAGTCCAAGTACTTTGAGTTTCCCCATCTTAGCCACAAAGCCCATCGCTTCATCGTTAATCGAGTCGCCCCAGACTTTTAAGAATGAAAGATTCGGACAGTGAGACAGCGATTCGAGCCCCACAATCGTTACGCGATTGCAATCACTCAAGTCGATCGCTTTCAAAGTTTTCAACTCAGAAAGGTATTGCAACTCCTCGTCGCCAACCCTCGTTTGCCCGCACCGAATTTGTTCTAGCGCCGGATATTCCGAAAGGACTTTCATCCCTTCGGCCGAAAGCGTCGCCTTCAATAGCTGTAAAAACTTCAATCGCTTTAATGGCTTGAGTTTCTCAAAATCCTCTGCCGAAGGCGTACTTCGACTAATGTCCAAATATTCAAGATTAACAATCTTCGCTAACTGATCAAAGGAATCGGAATCAACTTTAGTTCCATCGAGAATCACCTTGGTTAACTTTGTGAATTTGCCTAGTGACTCAAGGGCGTCGTTTCCCAACGAGCATTCCGCCAAGTCGACTTCGATCGCAAAACCATCTTGATTCATTGAGAAGAATGCATCTCTATCTTCAAGCTCCTCGCGAATGACCTCTTCCTCGGATTTCGAAAACCCGGCTATCTCCACCGGTTCAGGAGCGACTGGAATCTCAACTTTGGGTTTAGGATCGGGGGCAGAACGACCGATTTCTTCACTGCCCGACTCCGGGTTCAATGCGGCAATAACTGCCCCACTTCCGTCGGTCGCAGCCGAACTCTCGCCCTTCTTTTGGCGGAGTTCGCTGTAGTCATTGATCTCACAACCAATCAGCCCAATGAAATTAACCACCAACGCTAATAACATACATTTCTTGACGACAGAATTCATAAACACTCTTTCAAATCCAATATCACTTCGTCGTTAACTTGGACACCTAATCCAAAAAACCGCTCAACTAAATCTACCATCTTACCGTACGATTAACAGTACAACGGGTTACCGTCCTCAAGCAAAAACCGAGGCCCGATACTTTTCAGACCCAATTATTCTAATTCTGATTGATTCACCCATGCCAACAGCTGCGGAACCAATTTAACACCTTTTTGCTGTCTATAATTTCTAGCGATGGCGCGTTCGCGTCACAATCAACAGATCCCGATCATTCAGTGAAAATCAGATCTAAAATTACGGTTAAACGACAGCGGTCGGATTAGAATTAGACCTAATCAACTAATTCAATCAAGCTAGTTTATCATCCTAAAAACAATTCACATCCGAAACGACTTAAGAATGAATAGCCACAATTTCTTCAATGGCGTTGCTTGCCGACGGATGTTCGCGGCTCTGGTTTTCATTTGCACCATCAGCGGTGGAGCGGATCGGTCTGTGAACTCCCAAGAGCTGACTGCGCGTATTTTGCTGCGGCCGCACATCGAAAATTTGAATGCCAAACATGACGATATAACGAAAGCGATCGAGGTGTTTAAGACTGGCGATTTCATTCAAGCAAAACAGCTACTCGATTCTGTTTGCCTGGCTGACACGTCGCTACCACCCTCCAGACTCCTACTTGCGACGATGTTTCAGGCAGCTAATCGGCCCGTTCTCGCAAGGGCGGAGCTCGAAAACGCCAGCCGGGAAAGCCCCGCTGATCCAGGTGCGTTTTTGATTTTCGCCGAGTCAGCAATTCAAAATGGTCGCTATTCAGAAGCAGAAATATTATTTGATCGCGCCAGCCAGCTCGCAACCAAGGTCACCAACAACGACTACCGAAAACAAAATATCGAGGATCGAATCGCGGCGAACTCCGCTGCCATCGCTGAGGCCAGAGAATTATGGACCGAAGCGGCCGATCTACTCGGCCCGTTAACCGCCAAAGATCCTAATAACTTGAACCTGGTTTCACGTCTCTCGCGAAGCCTCTTTAAATCCGGCAAACCAAATGAAGCAATGGAGCTACTAAAACAGCACTGGGATGCAAATCAAGCCACCACGCAAAGACCTGAAATTACTTTGGCGGTTCTCTATCAGGAAGCAAACGATTTGGAGAAAGCCGAAGAACTGATGGTCACCGCCTCCGAGTTTGATTCGGAGAACCCCATTAATCAAATCATGGTAACTCGCTGGGCACTGGAAAACGGCAAACTAAAACTTGCAAAAAAATGCATCGACCAAGCAGTCAAGACACAACCGAATCTTGAAACTAAGTTACTTTCGGCACTCGTTGCCCGCTACCAGAAAGACTATGGAACTGCCAAATCCGTCTTAGAATCGGCGCATCTCGAATCACCAGCCCACCTTGGAATCATTCTGGAACTCGCCATTGCGTTGAGCAACATCAAAGGTGAAGAAAACCGTGGTCTGCAGTACGCCCAATTGGCAGCGAAACTGCAACCCGATTTACGTCAGTCCGCGGGCCGCAACGCCGCCATGTCACTCGCCTGGCTACTTTATCGTTTCGGCGGTCAAGCCGAGGCTGAAAAGATTCTCCAAAACGTCCTGAGGGCGGGGAAAATCAGCTCGGAGAGCAGTTATTTCGCGGCGAGGATTCTGATGAATAAAAATCGGGCAGCTTCCAAACAACTTTTTGAAGAACTAATCAAGAATGGCCGTCAATTCCCAGGCTTCAATGAGGCGAAGACGATTTACAAAACAACCATTTGGTAATTAGTCGTGTCCGGTCGGGGATTTCCGGTGGCGGCTTATTTTGCGGTACGCATCATTTCGATAACAGCCTCGTGAATTAAACCATTGGATCCAACAGCATTGCCTGAATCGATCCGCTCATTACCCTGCCAATCCGTGAACCTCCCACCAGCCTCCTCGATGATCGGCTGTGCCGCAGCAGCGTCCCAAACATTTAGCTCGGGATCAATCATGACTTCAACGCGGCCGGTAGCGACAAGGAAATAGCCGTAAACATCGCCCCATGTTCTGCAAAAATAAACGCTGCTGGCTAACTCTCGATAGAGATCGCCAGCGCCTTGCACCCCGAAAGAATCGACCGATGTCGTTGTCAAAACGGAATCTGCCATTCGTGATTTTCGTGAAACCCGCGCTGGCGTAGGAGTCTGATCTCCTTGAAAAGCCCAAGCTCCTGAGCCCTGGGCAGCGTAAACCCCAACATCCAGACCAGGGAAATAAACCGAACCAATCACCGACTTTCTTACCGTCGGTTCAGCCTCCACCTTCTCAACCGCAACCATCGTTCCATACAACGGAACACCGCTAATAAATGACTTGGTTCCATCTATTGGATCGAGAATCCAACGATAAGGCGAGCTGCCTTCAACCGACTCGTACTCTTCGCCGATAATTGAGTCAGCAGGGTAGGTCTCTTGGATCTTATTCCTCAGATACCGCTCAGCATCTTGATCGGCGATCGTTAACGGAGACCCATCCTCTTTTTTCTGCACATCAAAAAGATTCGTTTGAAAATACTTTAACGTTCGCCTTCCCGCTGCTTTTGCAATCTCATTGGCAAACGTTAGACGTGTTTCAAGATCTAATTTAGACACGATTCAGCCACCTCATATTCGAATGAAAAATAACTGAACCAACCGCCAGAGCAAGAGAATCAAGACTTGTCCGAATCAGTTTCAGTGGAATTCGACGCGGGTGGATGCTCAGTTCGATATGCATAGATCACCATCATGATCGCTCCGCACACGCAACATACATCGGCGATATTAAAATTAGGCCAGGGGCTAAACCCCCGAACTCCGTCGAGATTAAATAATATCCAATCCCGGACATTGTACTGAATCTCAACCGGGTAATCCGGCAATGAACCCAACCCGATGCGATCATAAAAATTCCCCAACGCACCGCCGCAAACGACTCCGAGGGTCAAGGTAAGCCACCGGTCGTGGATTCCACCGTAAAGATACAACCAAACGATAAATCCCAAAATCAACAGGATACTCACCATGGCGAACACCCATTGATAGCCTTGACCGAGACCAAAAAGCGCGCCGGGGTTTGTGGCTGTCTGAATGCCAAAGATACGATCGATCCACCAATGCTGAAATTGGGGCGCATACTCCGCTGAAGTCGAATCTGCTCGTAAGGGGTCGAAATAGTGGCGAAACATAAACGACTTCGTTACCAAATCGAGCGTCACCCCAAGCAAACAGGGTAAAAAAAATAGGGCGTGACGATGCCATGGCAATCGTCTGCCCTTTGTTCGGTCTGTCAGTGAAGCTTCTGAGTTAGTATTTAGTACTTTCGAGCTCACTGGCACATTTGACGCAATACGGTGTGTAGGGAATTGCTTTGAGACGCATTTTCGGGATTTTTCCCGAGCACTCCAAGCAACTACCATAAACGCCGCTCTCAACGCGTTCAAGTGCACCTTCAATTTCAACGAGGGTTTCGCCCTCGTTGTTCATTAACAAAATTGTATTGTCCTGCTCGAACGTATCGCTTCCCATGTCGGCAATGTGGTTGGAAACCGAAGAATTTCCGTTCTGACCCCCTCCAGCGGTGGACAGCGCAGCGTCGGCGAGTGTCGAAACGTCGCCTCGCAGTCGAGCGCGAAGCACGAGAAGCATCTCTTTGAAAGGCTTAACATCCGATTTTTTCATTTTCATCCTAGTTCTCCGTTAAATCCGTTGGTTCCGGCTAGTTTGTTCCGGTTCGGTTTGCACCAACCTCCGAATCGAGGTGGAATTGTAGAAAGGGTACCGGTTTGAGTCAATTAAAAATGAATTAATTAGCCAACAAAAAAAACATAACTCGTTAACACAAAAGACTTTACGTTTATCCAAAAGTCTCAATCGCCAGCTAAAGCAGCAAAATAATGCTGGGTTTGGGGGCGTTTCAAACACCTTAATTTGCCCCTAGACTAGTAGTTATACGAAACAGAGCAGGGGTTGGTTGGGGGATTTCCTTCGGTTTTTCAATTCTTGCCTGTTTTATGTATCCGCGGATCGTTTGCTGCGGTTCGCCCAAGATCCCGATGAAAAACAAATTTCCCTATAATTTGAGGACTCAATGAGTAATCAACCAGTTAATCTGGCAATCAGCGGCGCTGCCGGCAGGATGGGAAAAAGGCTGATCGCGCTCGCTCACGACGACTCCAATTTCAAGATTACGGCAGCCGTTGAATCGAAGGATCACCCCTCGATTGGCTTAGACTCAGGAATTCAGGCCGGCATTGAGGCCAACGACGTCCCGTTCGCTGTTGACTACCCCGCCGAAGTAGACGTTGTGATCGATTTCTCGCACTCCCAAGGCGCTGCAGCGGCAGTCAGCTATTGCCTGACTCATAACAAACCTTTGGTCATGGCGACGACAGGCCTCGACGTTTCGATCATCGACGAAATTCACAGTGCCGGGGAGAAAATCGCTGTCGTTTGGGCACCGAGTATGAGCCTCGCAGTAAATTTGGCCATGAAACTCGTTGAAACTGCAGGTCAGGCATTGAAGAACCATGTGACCGGCGTCGATGTCGAGATTATCGAAAAACACCATCGCTTTAAGGCGGATGCCCCCAGTGGGACAGCCCTCAAGTTTGGTGAGATCATTTCCCAGGCGATGGGCCAAACCCATCATCAACATGGACGGGAAGGGCTGGTTGGCGAGCGACCTCAAAACGAAATTGGATATCATGCGGTACGCACCGGAGACAATCCGGGGGAGCATACCATTCATTTTGGGATGCTCGGAGAAGCGATCGAGCTCAATGTTTCTGCCAGCAATCGAGACTGCTACGCGACAGGCGCCTTGGCGGCTGCAAAATTTGTTGCTGTTAAGCCTCCCGGGCTTTACAGCATGTTTGACGTACTCGGACTTAGCTAGATTAGGATTTTGGTGAACCCAAATGGCAAAGTGTGATGAGGGCTATCTGTGTAGTATCTGCGGAGGCGATGTCGAAGACATCACGCAAAGCGATCTTTATTTACGGTATGTCACAGGAATGCTCGATCCTGAATTACTCCATGCGGAGCCAGAGCGACATATTCGTTGCAATCCGACGCTGGCTCAGTTCATTGTCGCTGACGACTTCGAAACAATCCACGTTGACGGGGACTTCGACAAGTCACAACTCGACTCAGACCACGTTCGTCAGCGGGAATCCTTAGTCACCCGTGGCTGGAACCGATTAAAAGAAATCCGCAGCCTCGGAGAAGTTTCAATTCTTGAATTCCCGCTCCCTGAGGCGATTGAAAAATTCAAGAACCGAGCGGGTTCCACACCAAACTCTCGCACGACTGACGACTAAATTTGAAATCTCAAGTCGCAGCTACGACTTTGGGGAACGTCTGAAATCCAACGTCTGAAATCCAACGTCTGAAATCCAACGTCTGAAATCCAACGTCTGAAATC
>JAPKBL010000165.1 GCA_028823415.1 Mariniblastus sp. | reverse complement strand
ACTACATGAAATTGGCAGGGCCTTGGGTCGATGGCAAAGAGCCCGGTTCCTAAAGTAAACTTTTTTAAAAGGAAGCGTCGCTCCGTTGAGAATGATTTAAGGGAGCGATTAAGGGAGCGATTTTCGCCAAGTCCTCACTAATCGTTGTCAAAAACGGGGCAGCGGCGACGTTTGGCGATGGGTTTACGTACCTCATGCCACGAGGGTGCCCGGTGGGGTGGTATTGGCTACCTTGGATGCGGGAATGCAACACCCTTGTTAGCTTGTTTCGCAGGCAGGGGCCGGCGAATCCCAATTCAGTTTCATCTCGTTTCCAGGGTGATGGCCATGGTGACGGGGGCGGTTTTGTCTGGGCCTTTGATTAATTGAACCGATGCGATTGGTGCGTTGCGTTTGGGGATGACGGCCAGATAGCGGATCTGTTGGTTCCTGACAGCGAATGCGTATTCTGATTTGGGAACATCGGTTCGGTTGATGTAGTCGGAAAAGTGTTGACCATTTATTAATTCATGATCTTCGGATGTCCCATCACCGTATTTGATGCGAACGATCATTGAGACCGTTTCGTCTCGGCTGTATGGAAACGCCCAACCACCGACACCGCCAAGCATGTGGATGGCTTTGATGTTTCCGATGCAGGGGAACTCGACCGATTTTGGCATTTTGCGGCTAATGTTGCCCAGAGGGCCGAACAACTCGATGGCGTTAGCGACGGTACCGCCTTTGGGATCAATCAATTGAAACGGGACGCCTTTAAATTCTTTCGAATTCCAATTATCAAAGATGATCTTTTCTGCATCGCCGTTTCCAATGAACATCGGGGTGTCACTGCAAATCGTCGCAATCTTTCGGAAGGCCACCGGCACGAATTTACCGCGTTGCGTCAAGAACTCGAGCAAGTCCGTCATGTTCCCTTTTGTGATCTGTTTTTCAAATCCCTCGGGCATCATGGATTTGGTTGATCCGGAAATTTCGTCAATGTTCTCTCGTAAGATAACTTGCTTCTTTCCTTTTTCATCATAGAGTTCGATCGCTGTTTTCGATTCTGCGGCAAGCAAGCCATTGACCAGAAGTCCGTCAAGCGTGGTCACCGTGTAACGGCGATAGTTGCCTTCCACATCACGACTTGGGTCGATGATATGAGTTAGGAGTTCCTGTTTAGGGTGCACGGCCATGCCCGTTAGGTCGGGACCAATTTCTGCGCCCTCTCCGTTGTGCTTATGGCAGTTAGCACATTGCTCTTTAAATACTGCTTTTCCGGCTTTCGCGTTTCCGGTCAACAATGCGACTGGTAGCATTTCTTTTAGCACCTTTTCACGATCGCGATTGGGCAGCGCTCCGCCACGTTTCAGGATTGCCGTAGCGCGAGTGCGGATTTTGGTATTCGGGTGGTTACTGAGTGTTTGTTTTTGCTCGAGTGTGAGCTCCGAAAGCAGCAGTTGGCCATTTTCAATCAACGCCAGAAGCGAGTCGGTTGAACTAGGACGCTGCAGTAAAACAGCAACAGCTGCTTGGCGGATGGTTGGCGTCAGGCCTCGGATTTTGCTGGCCAGTCGTGGTCCAACCTGTTTCGATTGGCTCAACGCAAGGGCTTCGATGATTCCAACGCCGACGGTTGGCTCAATCTGCGAATTGACACGATTTAAGAGTTCATTGACGGTTTCGTCATCTCCGGTACGAAACAAGACGACTTCTCGAGCGGCAGTTATCCTCTGGTCGAGGCTTAGCTCAGTGTTGTCCACTTGCGTAAGCAAGTCTTCAGAAACTTTGGCTGCATAATCAGCGAACTGGGTACTGCCCCAGCTTTGGGCTAGTTTGACGAGCGACCCACGGTCGCGGGGCGTTAATTTTTCGACTAGCAATTTCAAATTATTTTCAAGGGCTTGCCCCATAACCGGTGGTTTGTCGTCGGGCCAGCCTTTCGCCAGACCTGCAATAATTGCATTTAATACAGCTGGGTTTGAATCAATCAGTCCAGTCATCAATACAGGTAATGCCACTGAGTTTCCACCACGGGCATAATGTTCAGATACGATGCTCACGATTTTAATCAGTTCAGCATCAGGGGAATCCAATCCGGCAACGGCCTGCAGAAATGCTGAGTCGTTGGCGGCTGCAGCGGCGGTGAATGCATCGGGCGTCCAGCGATCTTTGTACTGCGCCTGTTTTTGCCACATGGCTAACAAAGCTGATCCGGTTTGAGCCACCGGCGGTAAATCGCAAAGCGCCAAGAGAGTTGCGAGTCGAACTTGGGCATCGGGATCGTTGAGTAAATTCTGTTGCAAAATATTGCGAGTTGATTCGTTGGTAAGCGGTAATGCCTGAATCGCATTCCGCCGAACGCCGCGCGACGGATGGCCCATCGCGTTGAGGAGCGCCGCTTCAGCCGACGGGTTGCTACCAGTGAATTGTCCGAGTCCGTGCAGAGTCCACAGGCCATGGATTGAACCGACATTGAGCCCGATTTCATCAACAGATTGGTTATCCACCAGCTGAATCAGGGACTCTGCGACATCGGGGTTGCCACGCTCGACCAACAGTCGTTGGGCGTGCTTTCTCAAAAGCATGGTTGGATTTGCTAACGTTTTGACCAGTTGTTGGGGCGATGCGTTTTCTAAGTTAGTTGCGGGGCGATGCGGTTTGTCGCCATAGACGACGCGATAAATTCGTCCGTGTTTTTTGTCGCGCAGTTCGGATTTATATGCATTTCCCTTACCGGTTTCGAATCCGCGTGGCGTGGGATTGTGTTGCACGATGTAGTTGTACCAGTCGATGACCCAGACGTTTCCGTCGGGTCCGACTTCCGCCATGATCGGGGCAGTCCACTCGTCGTCGCTGGCGAACAGGTTGAACGGGTTGGTTGATGTGAAATCGCTCCCCTCTGGTTTGAGCACAAAGGTTCCCACAAGGTGACCGGTTGGTCCATTGACAAAGGCGGCTCGGTTCCAGTACTCCTGTGGATACTCGCGGGCGGTGTAGAGTGCGTGGCCTGCGCCGGCGGTGTAGCCGCCGTGCCAATCGACTTGTCGAATGTTCTTGGTGATGGGGGCGAATTGATGTGAGTCTGCAATCGACCCAAGAACTAACGAAGGCGTCCAACCGCGAACTTGTTCATAGTAACGATTTGGAATGGGCATGTAGACGCTAGGGTTGCCATTGGCAGTCGATCCAAAAATAATTCCTTCTTCGCTGATCCCGAGGCCCCAAGTGTTATTGTTGGTTGAACGAAGGAATTCCAGGTCGGGTCCGTTTGGGCGAAAACGGAAGAAACCTTGACGAAAACGTTGGCCCTTGTCTGAGCTCGAAGTTGGCTGAGAGCTGTTATAGCCTTGCATTGCCCAGATATGGTTATCCACGCCGTATTGAAAATTACTGACACCGCCATGGGTGTCTCCCAACGACCAGCCGGTAAAAAGTGTTTTACTTTCATCCGCGACATCATCGCCGTCGGTGTCTTTGAGGAACTTGGTCACATTTCCATCCTGAACGATAAGACCTCCGTTGGAAAATGTCATCGCGGTCGGGATGCTAAGACCTGTTGCAAACACCGTAAATCGGTCCGCGCGTCCGTCTCCATCGGTATCCTCGAGAATCCGAATCCGATCCCGACCTTTTCCTTTGGGTTGCAGTTGATTCGGGTAGTCCAGTGTTTCAGCGATCCACAGGCGTCCACGGGCGTCCCAGTTCATGCAGATAGGTTTTCCACCAATGTCAGGCTCTGATGCGAATAACTCGACATGGAACCCCTTGGGAACGATGATATGTTTGAGCGATTCTTCCGGAGCCAGTGGTTTCTGCATTTTTGATTTGGCTGCGCCCTGGGTTCCCCAGTTTTCACCGGGTGTGTAATTTGGAATTTTGTTTCCAACTTCGAGGTATTCAAATGGACTTACGTCCGTGCGGGGAGGGTTCATTTCAGGAACCGGAAAAGGTTTTTCCTGGAGGTAGTCGGCAACTTGTTCCAATTCATCGGCACAGCTCCAGCGAATTCCCCGCTCGATAAGATTGTGAAAACCGGGATTGCGCCAGGTGCGATAATCGTGCCCCCACGCTGTATAGAAGACTCTCCCTTTACCGTGGGTTCGGATCCAGGTCCAGGGTTCGCGTCCATCGCGATCGACTCGGTAAGATAAGACCTTTCTGTCTTTTTCGTTGTGCAGATGATGAACATAGGTTTCATCCCAGCTTTCAAATCCGCCGAAACCTTGCATTAAGGGGTGGTCGATTGCGTCGATTTCTGTGCGGAAAGTTCCGGTTCCATGTTTTTGAAACTGGGCACCCATCAGCGCAATTAATTCGGGCGAGTTTCGGAAACAGAACGTAGCGCAGTGGACGGGAACAAACCCGCCGCCCTGGGCAACAAATTCAAGCAGCGACTTCTCGTGTGCGGCGGAGATTTTGTCAATGTTTGCATAAAGCAAAACAGAGTCGTAATTGGTTAAATTTTCAGGGGCTAGGTCATTGAGGTCATCGGTGTAGGTCAGTTGGATACCAGCGGCCTGCATCGCAGGCTTCAGCATTTGATACCTGAGTCGCGGCTGATGGTGGCCGTTGTCGCCTAAAAATAGGACGTTTAATTCGTCTCCATGTGTCTGCGGAGAGCAAAGCAGGGCGGTCCACAATAAGATAGCCACGACGGTTTTGATTTGACGAAACATAAGATCACCCCTTTAGGGTCGAGTTAGCGCAGGCAGATCCTTTTTTATACTCGTTGGTGTGAGCGCCCGAAAGTCTTTGGGAACGATAATTCGTCTTAGAATCAGGTGCAAACTGGAAACGAAGAACCGAGATTGATTTTCATCGAAGAAACTTATGAACGTATCCAATCACCGGATGCCCCCTCGGGGGCGATCAAACCGATGAACAGCAGGCGACGGATTTGTACCGAGCTGCCTGCTCGGTCGATAACTGCTGAGAACAATCGCTATTGAGCGCTCATTTGTGCCGGTGTGAATAGTCCGACCTTGATATCGTCGGCAGTGTAAATCACTTTACCGTCAACCGCGACAGTTCCGTCAGCGATAGCCATGATAAGCTTCCGCTCGATTAGTCGTTTGATGTTGATTTGATAGGTTACCAATTTCGCATCGGGCATAACTTGGCCGGTAAATTTTACTTGACCACAACCGAGGGCGCGTCCTTTTCCGGGGTTCCCTTTCCAGCCTAAGAAGAAGCCTACCAACTGCCAAAGTGCATCGAGCCCCAGACAGCCTGGCATCACAGGATCGCCGGGGAAGTGGCAATCGAAGAACCAAAGGTCTGGATTAATATCTAATTCGGCGGTGATCTGACCCTTGTCGGCAACCCCTCCACTGGCCGATATATTAACGATTCTATCGAGCATCAGCATTTGACTGACCGGGAGTTGTGCGTTTCCGGGCCCAAAAAGTAAACCGTGGCCGCAGTCGAATAAATCCTGTTTCTCGTAACTGTGTTTTTGCTCAAACATTCAAAAGCTTGGGGTAATTGGTATTTGTGATTGAGGAGGCCGTTCCAATACATTGGGAACGTGTCTAGCCTTCGGTCTCACGTTACCTCATAGGATAACTAGATTTGTGCGGATTGAGTATCCCGAAGGGGTGTGAAACTTTGCTTGTGTACCTGCCATAATGTGTAAAGCGACATCAGGGATTCTCGAATTGAGCAGTCGTTTTGTTCGAAAATTTGTTCCAGCTGGTACTCTTTAAATTCATGGTCGGGTGAAATATGAGAAACAATTCTTCGAAATATCGTAAAGGTTGGGCTAATACGGAGCAGCACCGGGATTCCCTTGAGCGGTTGATGGGTGGTGAGCAAGAGGCCCCCGGATGCCTGTTGGGCAAATTTTAAAAAAACCTTTCGATGAAGCCACGGCATGTTTTCGATTCCGTCGATCACGAGAAACGTGGATTTATTTAAGTATTGGTGATCCAATAATCTGCTCTCAGTCTTGATTCCCCCATCCTTGCGCAGGGTGATTCGCCGAATCGACGAAAACTGTGGCGGCAAGTGATCTGCGAGAGTCATCGAAAGCGTCGTCTTACCGCAGCCATGGGGGCCAACGATTTGTCCCTTAAAACCGTGGCGCTCGAACTCAATGAGTAAGCGATTTTGATCCTCCGGTTCCGCGAAAATATACGACAATTTTCCTGGCTCGGTGAAACAGGTAGAAAACGGATTTCGTTGAATTTGCATGGGAATGAAATAAATACTTGAGTTGGCGATCAAAGCACTTGGTTAATCGTCGATCACGGTTTGGGCGGAGTCGAACACTTCAGCGATTTCCGAAAACGTTTTTGTCTCCCCCAAACTAAAAAAGCAGTCATGAGTGACTTGGTTCGCGTCGGGTAGAAACAGACGGACACGGATGCACCAGCGGATCTTAAGAATGTTACCTTCGTAGGTCAGTGGGCTGGCGGGCATCACGGTACTGATTCGTTGAGGATGCTTGAACGTATCCGGGGTCAATGCCTGTTTCTGCCGACGTTCAAAGTGATGAACACCAATGTCAGTGTCACCCTTGCCCTCGGTCATCCAGATGACGGAGGTCTCGATCGCCTGAATTTCGTGTTCGGGGAGGACATTGACGGTGTACTCGCAACGAAGGAAATCGCCCGGTTGGAAATGGTCGACGCCATCTTCGAACCCAACCTCCAAGGTGGGCGCAATCAATGCACTTTCGGTTTGGTTTCCAATTGAGCCGGTGGGTGGACCGACAGGGTGAAATTTCTCTCTAGTCGTGGCCAGTTTTTTGCCTGACCCGTTACTACGATTTTCCATAGGATTCGGTTGTTGAGGGATTTAAATGAATGCATCGATCCGCTTGGAATCGTGAGGTCGAATTCTGTCTCAAATGGCTTGGCTGGTTTTAGACCGATTCCACGTCGACGAAATAATCGTTGCGAGAAAACATTGGTCACCTCGGTGCGGATGTCGGTGCCTTGATTGAACGTCGCTTCTTCTTGGCAAATTAGATCCACATCCAGTAATTTTAATCTTACCCGACCCGCTTGGGTAAGAAAAATCCGGTACGAATTTCCAGGCGTGAGGGGATATTGGTTGATTTCTAATGAGGTGGAACCGATGCCGGTCAGCTTCAAAAGCTGACGAAAAAACTGATAAATCGACCAGATCGCAGCGAGTCCGATTGGCAACAGCCAACCCGCGGCCAGCCATGGACGATTGGTAAGTTTATCTAGCTGGTTGTCTGCCAGTTTCGCTTGCAATTGCTCGTACCAATCGTTGGTGTTAAAACCGAACTTCGAGGCGACGATGATCGAGAGTACCGTTCCGATTGCAACTAGAATGACGCTGAACACGCCCATGGTCACAAGTCCCCAAATATTACGGGGCGAGGGTATCAAGCGAAAGGGAAGGTTCTTACCAACCTTGGGAGGGAATTGGTCGCGTGCCACGGTGGGCAGGTCCTGCCGTTGGCGCCTTAGCTCATTCAATAACTCTATTTCACTTTTTCGGGTCGCGATTGCACCGCGACGTTCAGCCGACACACCGACATGCCATAACAGTCGGCTAATCCAAAACCCGCCAATGCAGACGAGGGCGACCGAGAGAATCAGTTGGAAAACAATCAGTGAAGAAATATTGTTTTCAGCGTTTGGCACCCAGTTAAGGGCAGTGAGTGTCAGAACGACGCATAAGGTGATGACCCCCGCGAGCATGAGGACGGCAGCAAGTGATGCTTCTGCGACACCTGCCCACCAGCGCCGGTTAGAACCACTGAAGGGTCGTCCGCGGAAAAATTGCATGTACCAACGACGCACAGTATTCTCCCGGAGGTTTGGTTGAACCAGGCATGGTCAACGGTTGATTTGTCGTTTTCTGTTTGTCGCTGAGTAAGTCCAAAACCCTTAAGAAGCGGTTGGAAAAGCCAAGCCAGCACACCTGTATTCTATAAGCGTGACCGTTATCGCGAAACCAACCCAACGTTAATCTGTCGCACTTTATTGAGTTGGCTTATCGTGGAGGGAGAGCAGGGTAATCGAACAATTGGTTGAACTAACGGCGTTTGCGGGTAAGTCGACTTTGTGCGCAGGGGGATCGCGAGTTAAGGGATCGCGAGTTAAGGGATCGCGAGTTAAGGGATCGCGAGTT
>JAPKBL010000056.1 GCA_028823415.1 Mariniblastus sp. | reverse complement strand
GAAGCGAAGAAGTCAGATTCAAAAAAATCAGCGCCGAAGAAAAGGAAAAGCAATGAGTGAATTAAACCGCCAACGATTTAATCGACGGAGTCTTTTTCTTGGCGTCGCTCTCGTAGCGGCGGTCGCATCGTCGCCTGCTGATTGCCAAGCGTCTCATCCTTATCACGTCAGTCATGCCGAAGTTAATTGGAACGCGAAATCGGGAAATTTTGAAATTGCATTGTGTGTCTGGCCTGCAGATTTAGAGAAAGCGCTCAAGGGCGATGCTGGGAAAAGTCTCGACCTCGATAAAGTCGAAAATTTAGATCAAATGCTCGAAGCCTACATCGAGAAAAGGTTTCGGATCACCCAGGCCAATTCGCAATCGGAAACAAGTTCGGAGAAATCCATCCCTGCGTCACTTCGATGGGTCGGTCATGAACGGGATTTAAAGAAGGCGTGGCTCTATTTTGAAATTCCAGGGAACAAGACGAATCGGCAGTGGAAGATCGAGAATCGAATTTTTTTCGAGCTTAACGAAGACCAGCTTAACCATATCGATTTTAAATTCGGTGATGCAGCCAAGGTAGTGATCAGTCGTAAAGGGCAGGCTTCGCATCGGGTAGATGCCTCTGGTCAGGACAAACCGGCAAACGCTCGAACACGTTAGATGCAAAAATATTGGTGAGAGGACGGTTTTCTTACCGGTCCTCTTGGGGCACAGTCGCGATCCCTTATTGGGCAAGGAACGGAATGCCCGATAGATTCATCGTCGTAATGAAATCTTGTTGTACTTTTAAGAACGCGTCGAGCAGGTTCTTGGGGGAGATTTCGTTGCGACTGACGATGTGCAATGAATCCGGTTTGACGACGATGGTCACGCCGCTCTCCGTGGTTTGGATTTCGCACCAAGTCAAATCTTTGTCGTAGTCGATGCGGAGGTTCGTCGGTTCGCAATCTTCGATATGATCCACAATTGACTCGAGGTCAAGCGCGTCGTTGACGGCGATTTCCATTTCGTTGAATCGCTGACCGAAGACTTCTTCGAAGGGGCCGGCAAATACACGGGCCGGTTCGATGATAGCCGTAATCAGCCGCTGCCAAATAACGCTTCCCGGGTCGTCCTCTGCTTGGTTTGCATGGAATTCGTAATTGAAAAACGGTGTCGTGATGACGCCCATGCCATCGGCGGGGCCGTGAACCTGGATTTCTTTTCGTTTCAATCCATAGGCTTGTCGAAGTGATCGAAACGTCGCTTGTAAATCGTTATCGATTTCCTGGAAAGTCAAATCGGCGACAAACCTCTGGTCACCTGCGTTGTGAGTTGTTGGAATGCGGTGATGTTTTGCGAAACCCGTGATTTGTTTTACCGGTTCCACTGATTGGTCAATCAATCGCAAGGCATCGACGTTTTCGGAATCGGAATGGGACATGGGAATCCTGCGGTGTTTTTTAGGAATTGGATTGCGTTAAACGCTGGGCAAGCCTTGGATGCGGCGCCAGGCGCTGACCTGGCCGAGGTGTCCATTTTCGTGATTGAACATTAGGTATGGAAGGGCAATGGCGGCGGTGGGCATGACAGCCTGCCAGCGAGGTAGGGTAACGGGCTTTTCAAATACACGATCGTCTTCGTTGCCAATTAATTCAGCGATCGCGAGATGCCCCTGATTGAATTCAGCAACCAACTCTTCTTTGGTTTGGTAAGTCGAAGGATCGGAAACGGGTTGCGAAAGCATGCCAAAGCGATGCGGTTTGGGGTCGTCAAACGGATCGCCTTTGATGATCGAACTAATGATGGGAATGTAAACATTCAGGTGACTAAGAACCCATGCCGGGTGATTAGAGGGGGCGTCCGGGTCGGCGGCCGGCTGGGCGATCATCTGTTCCTCGGTAAGGTCGGCAACGAGTCGAGGGGCATAGTCCTGATTCTTCGTCCACGCAAATAAGAAGCCGTCGATTAAAGGCGTTGCCATTTTCTCACCGTATTAATTTGTAAAAACTCAAACAAAACAAAACGTCACGGTTTTATACCGTGCGATCGCAATTTTGGAAGTAGAGGGGTGCCCATAGAGCAATATTTAGTTAGTGAATTCCCTCTTTAGTTTCCGCTTGGTGACTGAGGGGAAAAACAACTTTGTTTTTAATTGCCGTATCGTCTAAACTCTAACGAACTGGTGAATCAATGGACAGGATATTGGGGGATTTATGGCGTTGAATCGAAGAACGTTTTTGCAATCGACCGCGGCTGCTATGCCGGCGATGGTGACTGCAAGTTCATTGGCATCGGCGAAACGGGTGTCCCCGAGTGATCGCCTTAACGTCGCAATGATCGGTTGTGGGAAAATGGCGAACAGCTATCACATACCTCAATTGTTGAAGCAAGCGGATGTCCAGTTGGTTGCCGTTTGCGAGGTGGATACGACTCGGCGAGAGTGGGCTGTGGAGCGGGTGAATCAAAAGTATTCGGATGGGAAAAAGGACTTCAAAGGTTGTTCGTCTTACGTTGATTTTCGCGAAATTATCGCGAGAGATGATATCGATGCCGTATGCATTGCGACACCTGACCATTGGCATACCATCCCACTGATAGAAGCGTGTAAAGCGGGTAAAGATGTTTATTGTGAAAAACCATTAACGCTAACGATTGCTGAATCAAAAGCGTGTATTGAGGCGACGCGAAAATACAAACGCATTGTGCAAACCGGGAGTCAGCAGCGTTCGGGAGTGTTCGGGCCATTTCGAGAGGCAATCGAACTGATTCATAGCGGCAGGCTTGGGAAGATTCACCGAGTCACCGTTGGCGTCGGAGATCCAAGTGTCGACTGCGATCTGCCAGAGGAGACGATGGAGCCCGGACTCGATTGGGACATGTGGCAGGGCTGTGCCCCAGCCCGAGCCTATAATTCAATCTTAAGTCCTCGCGGCGTGCACAAACACTTTCCGGCGTGGCGGAGTTATCGAGAGTACTCAGGTGGTGGTCACACGGATATGGGGGCTCATCATTATGACATTGCACAGTGGGCGTTGAAGATGGATCAGAGCGGACCCGTTGAGATCATTCCTCCGAAAGACCCTCAAGCGAAACGTGGCGTCCGGTTCCTGTTCGAGAACGGCGTCGAAATGGTGCACGGTGGCCCCAGTGGTTGTGTGTTTCATGGTGAAAATGGAACGCTTCATATTGATCGTGGTCGGCTAAAAAGCGATCCAGAAGAAATTGTAAAAACGCCACTGGGAGAGAATGACGTACACCTGCCGAAATCTCCTGGGCACCATCGAAACTGGCTTGATTGTATAAAATCAAGAGAGATGCCGATCGCCGAGGTGGAAAAAGGAGCGAGGACTGCGGCGATCATTCACTTAGGAAACCTTGCCTATCAGCATCACAAAACGCTTAAGTGGAATCCGGAGACGTGGCAGTTTGGTGATCCGGCCAATCGTCCTTTGCTCGACCGAGAGCGTCGGGACCCATGGCAGTTGCCGACGATCTAACCAGCCAGTTTCAAATTTTTTTAGTTGATCGATCATGAAAACGATAGTACATATTGTCGCTCTGGTGCTGTTGATTGCGGCGCCGAGTTTTGCTCAAGAAGCCGGCCGCGTCGATTTTGCCCGTCAAATCCTCCCGATTCTTTCAAATAAGTGTTTTGTTTGTCACGGTCCGGATGCGAAAGACGAGGATCTAGTCAGGCTCGATTCGTTTGCTGGCGCGACGGTGGACCTTGGTGAGTATCGGGCGGTTGATAATCTCCATCCGGAAAAAAGTGAATTGTTGAGTCGCATTGATTCGGTGGATGATCCGATGCCGCCAGCCGAATTCGACAAAAAATTGACTGCTCAAGAGCGGGCATTATTAAGACGCTGGGTAAACTCCGGAGGTCAGTACAGTAAGCACTGGGCGTTTGTGCCACCGGTGAAGAACGACGTCGGAAAGATCGCAGCAGACGAGAACCCCATCGATCATTGGGTGGGTGCGCAATTGCAAGAAAATGGCATTGATTTTGCACCGTCCGCCAGCAAATCAGTGCTGGCCCGCCGGGCTGCGTTGGTGCTCACAGGGTTACCGCCTGAGGCCGGTTTGCTGGATGCATTCCTTGCCGATAAAAGTGACCGGGCTTATCCAAGATTGGTCGATGAGTTACTCGCTGATCCAAGATTTGGCGAGCACCAGGCACGTTATTGGCTCGATGCCGTTCGCTATGGCGACACTCACGGCTTGCACTTGGACAACCGAAGAGGCATCTACCCTTACCGAGATTGGGTGGTCAAAGCGTTCAATGAAAACTTGCCCTTCGATGATTTTATCACGTGGCAATTGGCAGGCGATTTGCTGCCGGCGCCGACGTTAGCTCAGCAGGTTGCGACGGGGTTTGTACGGATGAACCCGACCACGGGTGAGGGGGGGGCGATTCCATTAGAATTTCAGGCAAAAAATAACTTCGATCGGGTTGAAACGTTCGGGACCGTCTTTCTTGGGATGTCGTTAAATTGTGCTCGCTGCCACACGCACAAATACGATCCAATTAAGCAGCGAGAGTATTATCAATTGCTCGCGTTTTTTAATAGCACGGCGGAACCGTCAATGGATCGTAACGCCTACGAATACGGCACGGTCGCGCGGGCTCCGCAAGATCAGGACGCCTGGGCGAATTGGCAGCTGCTTGAGTTGGCCCAGACGACTTTGTTAGCCGACACCGAAAAACAATTGGAAGCGAGTGGTTTAGACCGCGACGCGATGGCGAAATGGAAAAACGGTTCGGCTGACGAAAAGCTGAAACTGTTAGCTGGTGCAAGTGCGCCTTGGGTGGGGTTGGATGGAAATGCAAATGCGAATTTAATCCAGTCACGTAAATCTGTGGCAACCAAAAAATTCACTACGACCCTGATTGCCAAGGATCTTGAAAAGCCAAGGAAAACGCATGTTCTCAAACGGGGTGAGTATGATTTGCCGATCGGAGCGCCAGTACAGCCGGGCGTGATCGAAATCATGAGCGAGCTACCAGAGGGAGCACCGAGAAATCGTTTGGGGCTTGCTCAATGGTTGACGGCACGATCGCATCCGTTGACGTCGCGGGTGATGGTCAATCAAGTCTGGCAGCGGGTTTTTGGAGCCGGGTTGGTTCGAACTCCCGAAGATTTTGGAGTTCAGGGCCGCCAGTCGAGTCACCCCCAATTACTCGATTGGCTGGCTGTTGAATTCCAAGAGCGAGGTTGGGATCACAAACAACTGCTCCGTACGATGGTTACTAGTCGAACGTTTTGCCAGAGTTCTGCGAGACGCGAGAAGCTGGCCGATTCGGAGAATCTATTGTATGCCCGCGGGCCAAGTTTCCGGCTTGATGCCGAGGTTCTACGGGACATCGGTTTGTGGGCGAGTGGGTTGCTTGATCCGACCATGGGGGGAGAAGGGGTGAAGCCGTATCAGCCGCCAGGGATGTGGCTTGCGATGGCTCATCCCGGGAGTAACACCAAAAATTATGTTGCGGACAAGGGCCCTCGGCTTTATCGACGGAGTCTTTATGTTTACTGGAAGCGGACCAGTCCACATCCGATGATGACTCTTTTTGACGCTCCCAGTCGCGAGGCGAGTTGTGTTCGACGCTCGACGACCAATACTTCTTTGCAAGCCTTAGCTTTGTTAAATGAGACGCAGCGTATCGAAATGGCGAGAACGCTGGCGGCAAAACTGATGACCGAGTTTGATGAGGATTCTCAACGGCTAGATCGTTTGTTTTGGATTCTCGCCTGTCGCCCTCCTACGGAAGTTGAGAGAAATGCCTGTGATCAATTGTTGTCCTCAATGTTAGATCGATTTGGGAAAGATAAAAAAGCGGCGGCGTCGTTGTTGAGTTACGGCGATGCACCTGGAAATAAGAAACTTGATATTGTGGTTCAAGCTGCCTGGACCCAAGTGGCGGCGACGGTGCTGGCAAGCGATGTGGCGATTTTACTTTACTGATGAAATGAAACGCGATCATGAATGAAAATCCGATTCGAGAATCTGAATTATTGAGCACGCGCCGGCAGTTGTTTGGGCGGGCAGCACTGGGTTTGGGAACTGCGGCAATGGCCAGTCTGTGGCGGCCGCAGCAGGTGAGGGCTGGTTCTCCCGAGTCTGGATTCGGCGCCGGGATGCATCATCCTGCCAAGGCGAAACGCGTGATTTATTTGTTCATGAGTGGCGGTCCGAGCCATCATGATCTTTGGGATTACAAGCCAAAGCTGAAGGAAATGGCGGGTAAACAGTTACCTGATCATGTGCGAGATGGGCAGCGGATAACCGGGATGACCTCCAACCAGAAAAGCGGACTGCCGATTTGCCCGAGTAAATATCAATTCAAGAAATACGACAATCACGACAAGGGCGTTTACGTTAGCGATTTGCTCCCGCATACCTCAACCGTCGTAAAAGATTTATGCGTGGTCAAGAGTACGTTTACCGAAGCGATCAATCACGATCCGGCAATTACATATATTCAAACGGGAAGTCAAATTCCGGGGCGACCAAGTCTTGGTGCCTGGCTTAGTTATGGTCTGGGAAGCTTGAATGAAAACCTTCCCAGTTACATTGTGATGCATGCTCAAACGCGATTTCCAGAGCAAAGTTTATTTAATCGGTTATGGGGCACGGGATTCATGCCCTCGCAACATCAAGGCATGTTGATGCAGAGCCAGGGAGACCCTGTCCTGTATTTGAGTAATCCACGTGGAGTGAGTCGAAAAGATCGGCGGGCACAATTGGATACGTTGACTGCTTTGAATCAGGAGGTGCATCGGAAATTTGCCGACCCAGAAGTGCTGGCTCGAATTAAGCAACATGAAATGGCTTTCCGAATGCAGGCCTCGGTTCCTGAATTGATGGATCTCTCTTCGGAGGACCAAAAAACGTTTGAGTTATACGGCGAGAATGCGAAACAGCCTGGCACTTTTGCAGCGTGCTGTTTGAATGCCAGAAGATTGGCCGAGCGGGGCGTGCGTAATATTCAGATTTTCCATCGCGGGTGGGATGCGCATGGCAATCTTCCCCGGGAGCATGAGTCTCAATGCAAAGACATCGATCAAGGGTGTGCGGCTTTGATCAAAGATTTGAAACAGCGAGGAATGCTGGAAGACACGCTGGTTGTTTGGGGGGGTGAATTCGGCCGGACCGTTTATTGCCAAGGAAATATGACCGAGGCAAATTATGGACGCGATCATCATCCGCGTTGCTTTACCGTCTGGATGGCCGGAGGTGGTGTGAAACCTGGGATTACGTACGGCCAAACTGATGAGTACGGATACAATATCGCCGACGCCGATGGAGTCGCTCTGAATCCACAACCCACCAAAGAGGCCTGGACACCGGGGACTATGCACATCCATGACTTAAATGCGACAATTCTGCACTTGCTCGGAATTGACCATACTAAATTAACTTATCGGTATCAGGGGCGTGATTTTCGATTGACCGATGTTCATGGACATGTCATCCATGACCTCATTGCCTAAGCTTTGTTTTTTGATGTCTCGCGAAAATTACCGACACAGCGTAATCTAATAAGGAGCCTCGGTGACATCCAAGGTATTTAAGGACGCGGAATCTGCATTGTTCGATATGAAGGATGGAGTTTCGGTGATGAGCGGTGGGTTCGGACTGTGTGGAATTCCCGAAAACAGCATTTTGGAAATTCGGCGTCGACAGCTCAAAAATCTGCATGCGATATCCAATAATATTGGAAATTCAGGTCGTGGATTGGCGTGGCTATTAAAAGAAAAGCAGATCAGTCGGGCGACATGTAGTTATGTCGGTGGAAATCCCGATTTAGAACAGCAAATGCTTTCCCACGAAGTCGACGTTACCTTGGTTCCGCAGGGGACCTTTAGCGAGCGAATTCGGGCCGCCGGAATGGGTGTTCGAGGTTTTTATACTCCGGCCGGATATGGAACGGAGATTGCCGAGGGAAAAGAATCCCGCGAGTTCGATCTGCCGTGTTTATTAGAGCTTCCGTTGGCTGCCGATTTTGCAATCATTAAGGCTCAAAAAGGAGATCCCTATGGCAATTTATGGTTTCAGGAAACAGCAAGAAACTTTTCCCCTTTAATGGCGATGGCCGCCAAGGTGACCATTGTTGAGGTAGAGCAGTTGGTAGAGTTGGGAGAGATTTTACCCGAGGACGTGCATCTTCCGGGCGTATTTGTACAACGCATTTACCAAGGCTCAGAATACGAAAACACGATCGAAATTCCGATCTTTGAGGATGAGAATTAAGAGGATGAGAATTAAGAGAATGAGAATTAAGAGGCGGTAATTGGAATAGGATTTTTTTAGACTAAAAAGGGGCGGAGTAAAAGTGACTGGACCGCAAAATCATTGGTCAAAAAACGAGATGGTCGATCAAGTGATCGAGATGTTGGAAGACGGGTCAAGTTTAAATCTTGGGATCGGTATTCCAACGCTTGTCGCTCAACGGATTCCGCCGGAAAAAGGGATTTGGATTCACTCGGAAAACGGGGTCCTTGGTGTCGCCGGGCGGCCGACGCGTCAATCGGTTTCACCCACGCTGATCAACGCTGGTAAAGAAACGATCTCGGTTAAAAAAGGGGCCAGTTTTTTTGATAGCGCGATGAGCTTCGGCATGATTCGCGGTGGTCATATCGATGTTTGTGTGCTTGGCGGAATGCAGGTCGATGCCGAGGGCAGTCTTGCTAACTGGATGATTCCTGGAAAAAAAGTTACGGGTATGGGAGGGGCGATGGATCTGGTGCATGGCGCAAAATTAGTCATCGTCATGTTGACCCATTTTTCAAAACGTGGGGACGTCAAGTTATTGCATCGATGTAAACTCCCACTGACCGGAAAAGGTGTTGTGCATAAAATTATTACGGACTTAGGGGTCTTTACGCCCATGGGCGAATCATTTCAGATCGATCAACTCGCCCCTGGCGTGACAAAGGAACAGCTAGGGATGACGGACGCGTTGATTTCATCGGTGAATTGATCCGGTTTTCATCAACCATCGATTTTAGCCACTGCCATAGACGGCCATGTTGTGGGACAGAGAAGCCGGTTTTTAACTGATTCGATTCATTTAATTTTGTGACGGTGGCTATGCCAAAAGCGATTTTTACTGCGGGACTGCGAACTCCTTTCGGGCGCGCGTTCAAAGGAGCTTATCGAGATGTTCGTGCCGATGACCTCCTGGTCGAGGTATTAAGCGCACAGGCGAGTTGGTATCCGGAGTTATGGAGTTCTTGCCTAGAGGATCTGATTGTGGGATGTGCTTACCCCGAGCATGAACAGGGGTACAACATTGGCCGCGTGGCTGCATTGGGTGCCGGTTTGGATGTGCCAGGCGTGGTAGTGAATCGCCTTTGTGCGAGCAGTCTAGAGGCGGTCGCAATGGCCGCGTCTAGAATTGCGGCTTCCTGGGGGACGGTTTTTTTGACGGCGGGAATTGAGTCGATGAGCCGGATTCCACGGCGGGGGGCGAATTTCTCGGAGTCCGGTCGGATTAAGGCTGCCAATGAGCATGCCTACATCCCAAATGGCCAAACCGCTGAGCGAGTGGCTGCGAAATACCCTCAGTTTGATCGTCAATCTCAGGAGGAATTTGCCGAACGAAGTCATACGCTTGCACATCAGGCACATCAGGATGGATCTTATTCTGGACAGTTGCATCCGTATTTGATCGAGAGTGATGAGTTTGTAAGGTACCCAGTCAATCGGGAAAAAATTGCCAGCTTACCGCCCGCTTTTAGCGAAGATGGAACCGTCACTGCAGCGACGAGTTCTCCGCTGACCGATGGAGCGACCAGCGGGTGGGTGATCGAGGCGACACGTGCGAAGTCGCTGGGGATCTCGGCCGGGTTGGAAATTGTCGATATTCAATATGGCCATGTAGCGCCGGAATTAATGGGTCTTGGGCCGGTGCCAGCGACCCAGAGAATATTTGCGCGAAATGGTATCACACCGAATGACGTTGCTGCATTTGAAATCAATGAAGCATTTGCGATACAGGTCCTAGCTTCTGTCGCGGATCTCGAGATTCCGATGGACCGAGTCAATACGTGGGGTGGTGCGTTGGCGTTGGGGCACCCATTGGGAGCAAGTGGGTTGCGGCTGGTGATGACCCTTCATGATCGGTTAAAGCAACGGAATGAACCTGGCGCATTGGGTCTAGCCACGTTATGCGTTGGGGGTGGTCAGGGAATGTCAATTCTATTTCGTTGGGTTCAAATTTAGTTGTTCAATGTATTCCCTCCCTCGGATTACCAAGGAGATCCATGCCAGTCGCGGCATTTGACGGTGAAAACCGCAGTGCTATACTTGGGTTTCGCGGCAATTTGCCTGCGACTCGCTTTTAAATCTCTTCTTCCAGGAGTCAGTAAATGGGCTTGTTTGACATGCTGCGAAATGAACTCGTTGACATTATTGAATGGGTTGACGACTCGCGGCACACAATTGCGTGGCGTTTTCCACGGTACCAAAATGAAATTAAGAATGGTGCCGAGCTTATCGTTCGGCCCGGCCAAATGGCGGTACTTGTACATCGAGGCGAAATCGCCGATGTATTCGAACCTGGGAACTATAAATTAACGACTGATAATATTCCAATTCTCAGCACAATCATGGGTTGGAAGCACGGCTTTAATAGTCCTTTTCGATCGGAAGTGTATTTTGTCAGCACGCGTCAGATCACCGATTTAAAATGGGGAACGCCCAATCCGATCATGTTTCGCGATCCGGATTTTGGTCCGATTCGGCTGCGGGCGTTTGGAACCTACTCCCTGCGAGCTAAAGATCCGACGGCGCTGCTGAAGGAACTGATTGGGACGGATTCCTCATTTGAGGCTGACGAAATAAGTGAATTAATGCGGTCGATTTTGATCACCGCTTTGGCTGATATGTTGGGTGAGTCGAAAGTTGCGGCTCTCGATTTGGCAAGTCGTTATGGAGAGTTTTCCGAGCAGCTTCGCAAAGCGGTGCTGGAGCGAGTCGACGATGAATATGGGCTTGATATACCGCAGCTCAATATCGTGAATATCTCATTGCCTGAGGAAGTTGAGAAAGCAATCGATACACGCAGTAGTATGGGGGTGATTGGTGACATGAACCGTTTTCAGCAGTTCCAAATGGGAAATGCAATGATGGCTGCTGCTGACAATCCAGCAGGTGGAGGTGCTGCCGATGGAATGGGAATGGGAATGGGATTTGCGATGGCCAACCAAATGGTGCAGGCCCCTGGGATGTCCGCTCCGCCGATGCCGCCGCAAGCGACGTGGCACATTGCGGTCGATGGACAGTCACAGGGACCCTACAATGACGCTCAACTGATTCAGATGATTCAGAGCGGAGGCGTGCTGGCGTCAACCCATGTTTGGTCACCATCGCTCGGACAATGGATGACCGCGGGGCAGGTGCCCCAATTGTCAGGTCACTTTGGCGCCGTTCCTCCTCCTCCTCCGCCTAGTTAAGCGATTAGGAAGCCCAATCGTCTTTGGAGAATAATTTGGTCACTCAAATTGGTTACCGGCGAAAATTATTTTCCGTGGATGACGATTGAATTCTGAGAACCTCGTTGTGGGTCTAGTTAAGTCGAGCAAAAGCGATATGGAATCTCCGAAATCTGAGATCGAGCAAGTGCTTGGACGCAGCGATGCCGTCGGGGCGACAACCGACGAGGGAAAGGGACGAATTTTTCCGTGCGAGAGTTGTGGGGCGGATTTCGAATTCAATATCGGTGAGCAGAAACTGAAGTGCCCGTTCTGCGGATTTGAGAAGGAAGTTGAACTTGCCGTGGAATCGGAGGTGGCTGAGCAGGATTTTCAAGTCATGCTTGATCGGGTTCTTGAATTTCGCGAGTTAAAGGAGAAAGCTGAACCGAGTGAGCCAAGTGATTGTAGTGAAGTTCGCTGTGAGTCATGCAGTGGCGTTGTTGTTTTCACCGGCACGCTGACCAGTACCGAGTGTCCCTATTGTGGATCGCCGATCCAACGTGAAAATGTTCATACCGCGACTCGACGCGTCCCCGTGGATGGAGTGTTGCCGTTTTTGGTAGAACGAGGCACGGTTCAAAGCAAACTAAAGCAGTGGGTGAAATCGAGGTGGTTTGCGCCGGGAGATTTCAAAAAGCGTGGCGCTCAGGGGAAATTTAATGGGATATATCTTCCGTATTGGACGTTCGATTCCCTGACTTTTACCGCCTACTCTGGTGAGCGTGGCGAGAACTATACGGTTCGCGTTGGAACCGGAAAAAATAGGCGGACCAAGACGCGAACGCGCTGGTCCCCCGCGTCTGGAAGATTTCAACGATTTTTCGATGATGTGTTGGTCGTTGCTAGTCAAGGACTTCCAGAGAACTACGTGATCGCACTAGAACCTTGGCCACTAATGAAATGTGTTCCCTTCACTCAGCAATATCTGGCCGGCTATCTCGCGCGCACCTATGATATCGAATTGGACCGCGGATTCGAAAAGGGAAAGCAGCGAATTGACGCGGCAATTCGTGCGGATGTGAAAAGACGTATTGGAGGCGATAAGCAACGCGTTCATGGGGTCAATTCTCGCTACGATGCGATCACCTATAAACATTTGTTACTACCGGTGTATCTGATGACGTATCGGTTTAAAAATAAGCCTTATCGTATTTTTGTGAACGCGGTGACCGGCGAAATTCAGGGACAACGGCCTTACAGTTGGGCCAAGATATCAATGGCGGTGTTGGCCGGGGTGGTGGCCATCATTACGGTTGTCGTGATTTTGAATTTTACGGGTCGGTAGACTCGGCGCTGGCTGACGTCTACGGATCCTGAATTAAGGTTGGAAAAACTTTTTAGTCGTCCGAAAACAGGATCAGAGCGTTCCCCGCAAACCGGTTTAAAAACAGTTTGCTGCAAGCGTGCGTCTACTATTTGGATTGCCGCATTGACCGATTGGGATTAGTTCTTTGTTTCCCAATCTCAAAAGTGTCAAAAAACCGGAGATTTTAGAAGAATCGGCGACTCACTTCCGAATAACCGATTTCCGGATTTTTTTAAACGTCTGGAAAAGATGTTCGGGTTGATTGTCGCGAGACGATGGCTAACATGACGGAATAAAGAGTCGGTGTGCAACCACTCATAATTTAAATCCTAGATTCGAATTCCCATTTCGATGGAATCCTGCCATGTCAACGATCTCCCATTTTACGGCTTCAGAAAAAGCTCAGGCCTTCGTCAGTTCGATCGAAAAAGCTAAATATGATCGACAAATAACATCGGGTTTGAAAAAGTTTATTGATAAATCTGTTATCCCTGAGATGCAAGGTTTCTATAGCGAGGGTGAGCTAGCGGCTTTGGTTGAAATCAAAGGGACAGAGAGAGATATTGAATCTCGAATGCCGGTGAAGATTACGCGCCATTATTTTGAACAAGCCAAGAACAGCGCTGCGATTCAGCAATTAATAAAGGCGAGTCCGGCCGAGACCTTCGATCTCGCGGGTTCTCAGGATCCCGGAAAACAGATGGATTACAGTCCGGTTGAGGGATTGTTGCATAAGTACGAGATTGGCCTGATCTATGTTGCATCAACTTGTTCTGCACATTGTAGGTTTTGCTACCGTGAGGAGCTCATCGCCAAGAAAGACGTCTCGCGTCCAGATGGAGCAATGGCTCCCAAGGGATTGGCAAAAGTTGAAGAAATTTGTAGCTACATTGTCGCTCACAACCAAATGGTTGAATCAAACGGCGGTAAACATCCGGAGACCGGTCGAGAGAAACTTCGAGAGATTTTGATGTCTGGCGGCGATCCAATGGTTCTCAGTAACAAAATCATTGGGAATTGGTGGGCTTCTTTAGCCGATGCTGGGATCGAAAATATTCGACTCGGGACCAAGGAATTGGCTTTTTTTCCAGATCGATTCGATGATTCATTTTTCAAAATGCTGGATGGGTTTCATGACGCCTATCCGAGTGTCAATATCCGATTCGTCGTCCATTTCAATCATCCCGATGAGTTTTTGAAAAAGGACGCAGAGGGTAACTATCTTTCTGATCCTGGCGGCGGGTTGGTGTGGTTGGACAACACGAGTCGTTCGGTGAAGCAGTTAAAGAGTCGGAATTGGGTGAATATCGATAATCAGTCGCCGATTATTAAGGGCATTAATGATGATCCCGACGCGTTGCGAATTTTACAGCGTGAGTTAAAACGCAACGGGATTGAGAATTCAAGATTTTATTGTGGGCGTGATATCGTTGGGCACCGTGCTTTTAATTTGACGATTGAGGAAGCCTGGAGAATTCTCAACGAATCTCAAAAGGGTCTTTCAGGTGTTGAGGCGCATGCGAAGCTTTCGATCACTCATTACAAAGGAAAAACGGAAGTCTGTGCGGTGACGGATGACCCCATGGATGTTCCTCACGGAGAGAACGGTGTCTTAGTCTTCAAGCTTTATCGTGGTGCTGCGGATGCTAAGTATCGAGGTAAAATTGCAATTGTTGGGCGGAATCCTGAAGCGATTTGGTTCAATGATTACGAGGACCGAATCATTTTTGACGAGGCAGGACTGTTTACAAGTGCGTCTGGAAAACCGGTCTATTAGCGGCGAGTTGGGTAGCATTAATATCACGTTGTTTTTCGATTGATTAGAAGCATGAGACCGCAGGCAAAAACGAAAAGCCAATCGTTGTACCAGGAAGCCCTAGAAGTACTTCCCGGTGGTATTAGTCGTAATACGATTTTTCGCAGGCCTAACCCTGACTACGTTGACTTCGGCAGGGGATGTCGGGTTACGGATCTCGATGGTGTGACGCGCGTCGATTTTGCTAACAATATGGCATCCTTGATTCACGGCCATGCACATCCAGCGATCACCGAGGCTGTCACTCATCAGCTTCAGCAGGGAACTGCATTTACGATGGCCACCGAAGCTGAACTTCGGTTTGCCCAACACATCTGCGCCCGCAATGACGGATTTGATAAAATTCGATTTATGAATTCCGGCACCGAAGCGGTGATGGCGGGAATTAAAGCGGCGAGGGCAATCACGGGGCGGCCCAAAATCGCAAAATCTGAAGGGGCTTACCACGGCACGTATGACTATGCGGAGGTCAGTCAGAAATCAAATCCGAAAAATTGGGGCAGCGAAACTTCCCCGCAAAGCGTCCCCGTTGTTGAGGGGACGCCACAGGCGGCGCTAGATGATGTCATCGTTTTCCCATTTAATAATATTGAACGAACCCTCGAATTATTGGACCGACATGCCGATGAGTTGGCCTGTGTTTTGATCGACCCCCTGCCCCATCGGGTTGGGTTAATTCCAGCAAGCCAAGGATTTATGCAGGCGATTCGGAATTGGACTGTCGATCATGATTGCATTTTTTTGTTGGATGAAGTGATCACGTTCCGAATGGGATGGGGAGGCGCTCAGGATTGGTATGACATTGAACCTGATTTGACTGCACTGGGGAAAATCATCGGTGGTGGTTTTCCGGTAGGCGGACTGGTGGGCAAGGACGAATACATGTCCGTCCTTGATCCTACGCGAGACCGACTTCCGTTTCCATTCTCAGGAACGTTCTCTGCGAATCCAATGACGATGACTGCCGGACGAGTGGCCATGGAGCTATTTGATCGCCAGGCAGTCGATCGCCTCAATCAGCTTGGAGATTATTCCCGAATGAAAATTGCGCAGGCCATTGAATCCGTGGGAGCAAACGCATGCGTGACGGGCGCCGGTTCGATGTTTCGCGTTCACTTAAAACCTGAACCACCAACGGGATACAGGGAGACGTATTCGGATCCGTCGGAAAATCGGCAAATTGAATTCCTCGTTAACTTTCTTTACGAACGAGGTTTCATGATGATTAACACCTGTTCGGCTGCGCTGTCGACAGTGTTGACCGAGTCGGAAGTCGATTCGATGGTTGATGTGCTCGCAGAGGGATTGGAAATCCTTCAGCAGGATCGATAAATCGTGGTGGGGCACATCGCGTGGAGCGGTCGATCTTTCGGGCCCCCACTGAGTGGGCGCATAAAAAAACGAGGCATCATCTCTGATGCCTCGAATCAAAATGTTCCCCAAGAGCCTAAGCTTATTTAGAAGGAGTGGCGGGGAGGCCGGCATCCGAGGGTAGGCTCATTTGCTTCAAGGCGGCGTTGAGCGAATCGAGGGAACTGGATCGAGAGTCTTTGGGGGCGGCTGGTTTACCGACGAGTTTGTCAAGATTGGCTGGTCCTGGCCCGGGGAAATTTGGCATCGGAATGTTTGGGTTGTAGGCCGGGTAGTACGGTGCTACGGGACCCGGGTAGCGTGGATAAGAGTAGCGCCGGTATGCAGAGGCATTGACGCCGATATTGATTCCGCGGTTAACTGCCGCGGTTCGGTTGACGGCAGCGGCTCGAATTGCAGCATTGTGGTATCCGCCAAAACCGTGAGCGGCGCATTCGTTGTGCTGTAGCAATGCAAAGGCGATGAGTGTAACTGTTAAAGTTAAGAAACGCTTGATCATGTTATTTCCAGTCAATGGACAGTGTGTAGTTGTGATTTCCGGGGACTTCAGGGCAGGTTTATTTGGAACGCTTGAGCGTTAATTCGGCTGTTTCAGCGAGCGACTCATTTCCCATGATTCGATTTGTTGATTTCCATACCAGTGTATCGTCATCCGAGAAATTCCAGAAGTTGGTAGCAGCCGTAGCGGTCCCGTTACTCGTGACACCGCTGGATTGAATCATCCAGCCTTTTTCGGTCGGTGACCAAATGGCAATTCCGTTCCCGCCGGTGGAATCAAATAACCAAGATGTGATTTGTTCGCTGGACGGTTCCCAGCCAATGATCTGCGTACCTGACATTGTGATTTTTCCATCGATGGAAACGGAGAAGTCTCTCTCGATAAATTTCTTGTTGGCAATCCAACGGTAAGTCGTTTCGATTTTTCCTAAACTTGTTTCATGGCTCCATGTGCCAATTAATTTTTCAAGTTCGCTGAAACGCGCGAAGTTTGATTTCGCTTCGACTCGCAAGTCGCGGGCGGAGGCGATTAACCATTTTCCATCTTTTTTTACATGAATCAAAACGTAGCGGCACTCGACAGGGGCAAATTCACCAAGCGTCGCGGTACCTTCTTCGATTGCGCTGTTATCGGAAAGCATTTTTATTTCTTCGATGTCGATTTTTATTTTCACGCCAGGGTACTGTTTAAAGAAATTGGCGTACTCCTGTTGAATTGCATCGCGCCCATTAAAACTAATGCCTGCTTCGTTTGTGTATTCGCCGTCCTCGGTCCATTGTGCAGCAATGGCTTTTGCATCCGCGGAGTTGAATTCGTTAGCAAAAATCTTGGCACACTCTCGGATTTCAGCTTCATTGACTGTCATTGGAACGCGAGTTTCCTCAGCGCCAAGAAAGTGGGGTGCGAACGTTGCCCCTGCGATCGGTCCGATCAACAGGATGCCGATAATGAACTGAGTAAATTTCATGCGATGGCTTTCAGTGCGTTACCCCAGTAAACCCGGAGTATTTGTGATTGAGTTATTGGAAATCTTTTCACGAAACCAAATGGTCGAAAAAAGTAATTGCCGCTTGCCTTCTGAGTTTATCGGAATCAGGGAGTGGTTTAAAGTCAGGAATTAAAATACCACTCCGCCGAGTTGGTTTTGAGCGAGGGAAATATTGGTAAGTGAACCGGTTTTCGGCAGCTAATGGGTATTTAATGACGCGAAAATTGGAGGCGAGTAGGACCCATAACGATCTCTCGTTTATTGGATTCACCCAAAAAAAAACCGGCTCCCATGAATGGGGACCGGCCTGACGTGGTCAAGAAATACTAGCTCTCAATAACCACAAATCGAGCCCCGTTTTGACTCTTTGTCAAGAAAAGCAGGCTCTCATCAAGGTCCATCTCGCTCATCAATTGATTGAATTGACTCAACGATTCGATCTCGTTGTGATTGACTTGGGCCAAGATCATCCCTGGAACAAGGCCTGCACGATGTGCATGGCTTCCCGGTTCGATGGCCAAAATCACAACGCCTTGTGTCGCGTCAATTCCCATCTTCCGTGCGACTGCCGCATCGAAATCACCAACTCTGACTCCCAGTCGCCCTGAAGACGATCGGTTTGAATGGCTGGTGTTCATCATTTTGCCAGTATCCTCGCTTGGGCGATTGGGTTGCGACTGAGGCACGCAATCGAGATTTTGACGAGTTCCATTGCGATTAATGACCAGCTTGTAGGATTCTCCGACGACGGCTCTTTCTACATGCGTTTGAAATTCGTTGGGCGCGGAAACCCGTGCCCCGGCAAATTCCAAGAGGATGTCACCTGTGCGAACTCCCGCTTGGGCGGCCGGCGATTGGGAAAGTACGTGGGTAACCAAAAGCCCCTGCTTGGGGGGGACGTTAAAATAGTCTGCCAGTTTCTGCGTGATGGGCTGAATTCCTATTCCGAGAAATGCGCGCTGGACGGTGCCGTGATCGATTAATTGATTGGCAACCCAGTTGGCTAAATTAATGGGAACCGCGAAACCAACTCCATCGCTACCTCCGCTGCTTGAGGAAATGGCAGTATTAATGCCGATCACTTCGCCATCGAGATTTACCATTGGGCCACCACTATTACCTGGGTTAATAGCTGCATCTGTCTGGATGTGATTTTCGCTGTCCGATAATCCTATTCCTCTCCCTTTGGCGCTAATGATTCCCGCGGTAACAGTGCTCTCGAGTCCGAATGGTTGCCCTAGAGCTAACACCCACTCGCCAACGTAAGCGCCGTTGCTATTGCCTATTTTGGCGGCGGTTAAATTTTTTGCGTTAGGAATTCGGACGATGGCGATATCGGTTTTGGGATCGGTCATTACCTGTTCTGCCATAAACTCGCGACCATCATGCAACCGGACAATTATCGACCCAGCCCCAGCGACCACGTGGTTATTCGTCATGATCCAGCCGCTAGAGTCAATGATGACCCCGGAACCAACACCGCCTTGGGAAGGCATTCCGTTGGGGGACTGTCTCGTATTACGCATGTTGTCCGTTCTATTTTCGATCGCCACTACTGAGGGTAGAAGTTGATTTGAAATATGCCGAAATGCCTGAGATAGATTTTTCGCAGATTGGATCGCGGTTTGCGTTTCGCTATCCGTAAGGGAAGTGAGCGGTGGCGCAATAAATGAGACCTCCGGGGTGTGGCTGTTTTTCGTATTTCCGGTTTCGGGAACCGTCGATGCATGCCCAATCGTTACCGTGCTCAGCAAGAGCGCGGTTACCATGCATGCAATGCAACCGGTTCGTGTGCTTCTGGCTATTTTCATGGCTGTTCTCCCTAAGTAAAATTTTGCAGATTCGCCGAATTGCAAACCTCCATGCCGACTTCTTATTCTGAAAATTAAATAGTTTTCACCGATACAGAAAGCGTCATTGTTTCCGAAGCGGTTTATGTGTGACGAGTGCCTCCGACTTGCTTCAGTCGCGGGCGCCGATACCATGCGGCCTCGCTAAGTTTCATTTACCGACAGGTCACTACAATGCATACTGCGTGCCAAAAAAGCTCCCCCGAGTTGGAGTTTGTAAAAAGAGAGAATCTCCCATGAAATCCATTGCGTTCGCAGAAACAAAATGCCGATGGATTGAAATCAGGTTGTTTTCGGTTGGGGCATAATGCCGCGGTGTCCAAGCATGCCCCAAGTTGCTGCTGATAAACCAATCTATATTTTGAGATATGATAGAATCTCGAACTCCTACTCCGAGTTTGCTAACGACGCGAGACTTCCGAAATGAAACTGGCTGCAAAACTTACGCTTGTGTCGGTGATTGCCGTGATCGCTGTGCTTGCCGCATCAAATTATTTTGCCGCACAGATTGCGATATCAAAAATCAAGATAGAGCACGAAGCGTACGCTCTACAGGTTGCGTCGCAAATGGAACCATCGATTATGGAAGCCTGGAAAACGGGAGGTGTTGAGGCGATGCGGGCGGAGTTAGTGCCAGTCGGACGCAAGCCGATTGCAAGGTGGGTTTGGTTTGAGGAGTCAATTACATCGACGACTCGCCCGAATGCGACGGCTGATTTTTCCGCCGTTGTGACGCGGAAAAAGATTACGTCATTTGTTTCAACGGCTAGTGATGGTGGGCACTTGTTGCATACTTATTATCCAATGGATCTTGGGATCGCTCGTATTGGCGGTCTCGAATTCACGAAAGGGCTGGATGACTATGATCGCGAGACGATGAGCAATCTAGTTGAGTTTTTGGTTGTCGTTGGGCTTTTGTCGGTCGTTTCAATTCTGGTAGTTTGGGTTGCGGGTGTGAGATTAATTGCCAATCCATTGAACAAATTGACCGCGGCGACGAAACGAATTGGAAAAGGAGATTATCGTCATCGCGTTGAGTTAAGTGGGAACGATGAATTGACGCAACTCGCGGGCTCGATCAATGAAATGTCTGAGCATTTAGATGCTCAAAAAGCCGCGATTGAACGTGAGGCTAAAGATAAGCTGTTGATCACGCAACAGCTTCGACATGCCGACCGATTGAAAACGGTTGGGCGAATGGCAGCAAGTATCGCTCACGAAATTGGAACGCCGTTGAGCGTCGTCTCGGGACGGGCCGCGTTGATTGCGAAAGGTAATTTGCCAGTTGAAAAAGTAAGACAAAACGCGGAAATAATTCAAGCGGAGGCCGACCGGATCACGAGTATGATTCGGCAAGTGTTAGATTTCGCAAGGCAGTTGCCCACTGAAAAAACAAAGATTGATCTTAATGAGATTCTGATTCAGGTGACTGAGTTACTGACGACCGTTGCCGTCAGTAACGGCATCGTCATGAAATCAAGCCTCGCCCAGACGCGAGCCCTCGCTCGGTTGGACGGTGGGCAAATTCGACAGGTTTTGACAAACTTGGTCGTCAATGGAATTCAAGCAATGGAGTCCGGAGGAACATTGTCTTTGACGCTGACTCGGGTTCCTGCAGATGTGACCGCTGAAAACAAAAGCTCGCCTGTGGAGTGGCAAATTAATGTGACGGATGAGGGGTGTGGAATTTCAGAGGAGAATCTCGAGAGTATTTTTGAGCCGTTTTTCACGACCAAGGATGTGGGTGAAGGTACCGGTCTCGGTTTATCGCTTGCTTACAATATGATTCAGGAGCAAGGCGGGCGAATGGAAGTCACTAGTGAACCGGGTAGAGGCTCCGAATTTCGAATTTATCTTCCGGGCTTGCCAAGCGAAGACTGAGTGGGTCTGAATCGCTAGTTGGGTCCGTTTTGCTCATAGCGAATGAGTTTTCGATAGAGAGTTTTTCGATCAAGGCCGAGGATTTTTGAGGTGAGAGTTCGGTTGCCATCGACGGTATCCAGCACGTGTAAAATATATCGTTTCTCGACCTCTTCGAGTGATCGAAGTTCTTCCGGTCTATCACTGGCAATCACCATCGTTCTGGATTGGTAATTACGGATGGTTTCTGGCAAATCTTCAAGTCTTAGTTTTTTTCCTTCCGAGAGTGTAACCGCCCTTTCCATTGCGTTACGAAGTTCGCGGACATTTCCGGGCCATTGGTAATCGAGGAGTCGTTGCGCGAAGCTTTCGGTGATTTCACGTGTTTCCACGTCTGATTTTTCACTGAATAGTTTCACAAAGAATTGCGCCAGTAATAGGATGTCGCTGCTGCGTTGGCGGAGTGGTGGAAGATGGATCGGGACGACGTTGATTCGATAAAACAAGTCTTCACGAAACGTGCCGGCTTCGACAGCGGTTTCAAGATCGCGATTGGTGGCTGCGACGAGCCGGGCGTCGAATGGGATTTCGTCCGATCCCCCCACAGGACGGACGCAGTTTGCCTCGATTGCCCGAAGCAGTTTTGGTTGCATGGTAGGCGACATCTCACCAATTTCGTCGAGAAACAGAGTGCCTCCGTTGGCGCGAACGAATAAGCCATCGTGCTTCCGGTCGGCTCCAGTAAATGCACCGGCCACATGGCCAAATAGCTCGCTTTCCATCAACGATTCAGGAAGTGCTGCACAGTTAATGGCAACAAAAGGTTTGTCACTGCGTTTGCTGTGCTGGTGAACGGAGTGGGCTGCCAGTTCTTTGCCGGAACCACTCTCTCCGGTTATCAGAACGGTAGTATCTACTGCGGCGACTTGGGATAGTTGTTTATAGAGTTCTTGCATCACAGGACTCTTGCCAATGAGCTGTCCAAAGGAGACGTCAATGTTGAGAGAATGTTTTAGGTGACGCACCTCTTGCTGTAATCTGGATTGTTTTATCGCGCGCTCGAGTGCGATCTCTAATAGTTCGATGTCTAACGGTTTGGTGACAAAGTCGAATGCACCTGCTCGAATTGCAGAAACGGCGGACTCAAAACTGCCAAAGGCGGTCATGACTACCACTGGGAGCTCGGGGTGATTTCGATTGACCTCTTGGCAAAATTCAATCCCGTTCATGTCGGGCATCTTAAGATCTGTTAGGACGACATCAAACGCGCGGTTTTTCAAGAGTTCTAACGCCAGCGTGGCTTTTGTTTTCCATTCGACCTCGAAGCCATTTGGGGTCAGTGTATCGACCAGCATTTCACACATGGTTTTCTGGTCATCGACGATGAGGATGCGCGGTGGAAAAATATTGGAGTGGTCAGTCATAGGATACATGGCAGGAGATGATTGTCGCTGGAGTACAGACCGTTACGGAGTGCCCTACCTTAGCAGGAGCGATTGCAAGGGAAAAGCTAGCCGGCGAAACGCCACGACAAATTCTATTTCCCCCTCCCAAGAGTGCCAAGATCGATTGGATGGATTAAAGTTTAGGGGCAATGATTGATATCAAATTCGTTGGTTTTTAAGCCGCAAATGAAGATTGCGCTGAATCATCGGCACAGTCATTAAAGTCTGGCTGAACGAATTATATATCTCAATCTGGAAGATTTTGTTGTCGACGTCGGATTCGGCTGTCTTATAATCGGAGGGTCGGATTTTCTAAACGTCCGGTCACAACTTCGGTTTTTTTGACGAGACAAGATTCAATGAGACCGGAAGCATAGCTCGGTGGGCCAGCAGCTCACGTGATTTTTCAAACATGGACTTACATCAATTGGACTTACATCAATGATTCGCAGTTTTAGTTTCTTTGCCGTCGTATTGTTTTCGGCCTTGAATTCGATGGGTAATGCTCAAGAGGTTGGTTCTTCGTCTGAAGAATTGGTTCTCAGAAAACAGCCTTCTTTGGCCCTCCCACAGTTTAAGGAGAACACCCCACCTGACCGCTTTGAATATCTGGCGATTGAAGACGCCATCGCTGGTTATTTGGATGCGATCAACCGGCGGGATGCTCGACGGGCGGCGAGCTATTGGAGTCGTCGAGGAGAGTGGCAGCGGAACGACGGTGAGCGGGTGAGCGGTCGGGAGAAGATCGAGCGGGCGATTGAGGAGTCGTTTGAGGGAGAACCCCGCGGCACGATCATCACTCTGAATGAGGTCTCGATCAGGTTGATCACCCCTAATGTAGCGTTGGAGGAAGGATTGGCCGTTGTCAGTTCTCCGGAAAGCCAACGTGAGACTTCCTACTCAGTAGTTCATGTTAAAATGGATGATGGGTGGAAAATTGATTCCGTACGCGCCACTCGTGCGCCAGTGGCATCCCAAAGGAAATCAGGGTTGGAGACTTTGGGGTGGCTGATTGGCGATTGGAAAGATGATGTGGTGGGCGGGATCAGCGTAGAGACGAATGCGAGGTGGACGGAAGGGGATCATTTCATTCGTCGGTCATTTCAGATGTTCGACGAAAACGGTCTTCGAGAGCAAGCGACTCAAGTGATCGTATGGGATGCAAAAATTGGGACCATTCGTTCTTGGATTTTTGACTCCCAAGGTGGATTTGGAACAGGGATATGGGAGCAAATCGCAGAAAACACCTGGGCCGTAGAAACGGAATTTCAACTGGCGGACGGTGGAGTTGCCACAGCAACGAATGTTTACAAAGTCGTTGACAATTCGAGGCTGGAATTTTTTTCCACCTCTCGTAAACTAAATGGCGTTGATTTACCTGATACCGAGCCGGTCTCAGTGAATAGAAAATAACGCTTAACTTATCTCGGGGATGGGTCCAGCAATTTTATACATCTTTATTGGATACAGAAAATGAAGTTTTTAAGTTTGGCGGTTGTCGTTTTACTGGCAGCTGCCGCGTTCACCAATGATGCCTATGCACAACGCCGGGGTGGGGGTGGCGGTCGAAGTATGTCGTCCGGCGGAGGTAGTGCCCGCACGCCTTCGAGTGGGGGGATGAACAAATCGTCACGAAGTTCTGATTTCAACCGAGGCAGCAACCAGTCCCTGGGTGGCTCTAACAGCCGTCCCTCGACTGGTAGCACTCGTTCATTTTCGATGCCCAATAGTTTTTCGTCTGGGGGCAACAATGCAAATGATCGCAGGAGTGAACCACGGTCGTCGAATCAAGCGAGACCTAATGGTAATTTAAATAACGGAGGATCGGCTCGATCGAATAGCCAAAACGGTCGTCCCTCACAGAATCAGCTTGACGACTTTTTAAACATGCCGAAGAAGTCCGGTGACCGTCAAAGTAATACTCGCGATTCGACTTCGAACGACAACAACGGCAAGACCTACCAGGGCGAGAATTATACCGTCGAATCGTATAAGGGGAGCGGTAGCGGGACGACCAGTGGCGGTGTTGATTACGGTGGTGCCACCGGCGGAATTGTCGTCACCGATGCTCAAGGTAATAAACGTGTTGTTGGCGGCTCAGCGGGTGCAGCGTCGGATGGTACCAATGCTGCTGCAGGACGCGGGGCATACGCGGGTGGTAAAAATACCGATGGTTCAGCCGCGGGTGTGCGAGCTGGATCGCGTGTTGCCACTGATGGTGAAACGATCGCCGGCTCAAGAACGGCCGTTGGCGGTGCTCGAGATTCCCAAGGGAATATTCGTGGAGGTGTTGCAGGAGGTTATGCTGCAACCGATGGAAACACGACCGTCGGCGGTGCTGGAATGGCTCGCGGGCAATCTAATGTCGATGGCTCTGGTGGGTATGCGGCTCGCGGTGGAAGAATGGCAACCGACGGAACCAATACGGTGGTGCAACGCGGGGCGTCGGCTGGTGTACGAGACTCCAACGGTAATGCCCGTGGTGTTACTGTTGGCGGTAGCCGAGCGACCGATGGATATAACACTTACGGTCAGGCGGGAGCCTCACGATATGTAACAGGCCCCGGTGGAAACGTTTACGCGACGGGTCGGTACGCAACTGGATATAACGGCATCGTAACGAATTACGGTCAAGCGGTTGCAGTGCGGACGAGTTTTGGAGGATACCACTCTTACTACAATCCTCGTTGGTATGCTCGTTATCCTGGTGCTTGGTATGCTGCCGGAATTGCTACCGCAGCGTGGTGGATGACGCCAACTTATGGTTACACCTCAGGTTATTGCGGTTGCAGCGAAGCACCCGTGTCCTATCAATACGGTGATGAAGGGATCTATGTTGAAAACGGGAACGTTTTCATCGGTGAGGATCCGATCGCGACAGAAGAAGAATACTATAGTCAGGCTACCGAAATTGCAGATGATTATTCGGAAACAGACAACACCGAGGACGGTGACGACTGGATGCCGCTGGGCGTCTTTGCCGTGGTCACACCTGGGCAAACAAAATCTGATTTGACGTTGCAATTGGCACTCAACAAAGACGGAATGATTCGGGGTAATTTGTCGGTGGGTTTGACTGACGAAGTCGTTCAGGTCAAAGGTAGTGTGGATAAAGAAACGCAACGTGTTGCCTTCAAGCTGATTGGCAAAGAAGACATTGTGATCGAAGCGGGGCTCTACAACCTGACCGAGGACGTGCTTACGGTGATGGTGCATCGCGGTGACAACCGTCAAGAAGAACGTGGGTTGGTGCGTCTTCAAGAAGGCGAAGATGAAAAATAGGCTGGCCAACTCGAATTCAATTTATCCTGATAGATTGGAACTCGACATTTGAATTGATAAGAAAGGGGGAGCGGTTGTCCGCCCTCCCCTTTTTTTTTGTCAACAAAAAACTTCGATATTCTATGCGAATTTTTGTATTTATCGTAAGTCTGCAACGTCAGCAGCGGAATTGAGGAAGGTTGGCGTTGGAATGAAGTCATGGGCAAAGGAATCCGATAAACGAGATGGGGCGGTAGCCTCTGATTACTCGCGGTTTTCGGGAAATTTGACATGCAGAAATCGGCTCAACTCGGCATTTGCGTTCTAATCTTTGTGATTGGGATCGCTTTGGGCTGCCGTGGCGGAGAGGTACATCGCGTTCTCAAGGCCCCCTTCAGCCAGTCGAAGATTGCTGAGGCATCGCAAATTGAAACGGCGGAATCGCTGTACCGGGACGGGCTTAAGCTGGATTGCAATCAGGATGCGGGTTGCATTGCGCAATATTTCTGTGCTGCTAGAGCGGTCTGGCCGGTGATGGAGTCAGACGCCATCGGCAGCGATTGTCCCAATGGGGCTGCAGCCGAAATCTATAATCGATGTCTCCGGAAAATGATCGACCGTGGTCAGCAGTATGGATGTTTTGAGCCACGGGCTGGCCGGTTGTTGTTGGGGCCCTCGAGCGAAGACTGCGTCCCGATTTTTTATCGAGGCTTTCCGTGGGATCCGCAGGACTTCGATGTTGTAATGGTGGCAAGTACAGAAGTTAGTAAAAAACTGAATCATGATTATCGATGCAGCGGAATGGGCGTCCCGGTAGTCGTCATCAACAAGCGATTGGAGGGTGAGCGTTTCCTCAGAGACGAGCAGGCATTCGCGGCGACATTGATATTACGGCGCAACCGTCCCGACGAAGAATCTCCTTGCGGTTTTGTGTTTGAGTTTATTGATCCGCTTCGCGCCGATTCAATACGGGTCGGCGGTCGCGACATCGCTATTGCGCGAGACATATCTGCGCCAATTGCCTACCGTATTTCTCAACGTGATAAAAATTACCTCGAGGGATTCTTGCAGCCCGGGACGACGGATGAAGGGCCGGGGCTGTATCTGGTCGAACCGTATCAGCCCGGAAAAATTCCGGTGGTTTTCGTGCACGGATTACTATCGGATCCCTTTACCTGGTCGAATGCTGCAAACGAATTACGCGCACGGCCACAGTTAAATTCTCGCTACCAAATCTGGGGTTTTCAGTATCCCACGGGTGAACCGTTTTTGAAGAGTGCGGCGGTCTTACGTGACCACTTGAATGCCATCACACACAAGTTGGATCCTGAGGGAGCGGATCCCGCCCTTTCTCAAATTGTCCTAATTGGGCACAGCATGGGCGGTTTAGTGGCCAAGTTGCAGGTTACCTCCAGCGGGGATCAGCTTTGGAATGCTATTTCAAAAACACCATTGGATTGTCTCGTTACAACCGAGGAAACGCGCGCGGCGCTGGAAAACGCATTTTGCTTTGACCCAGTTCCAACCGTTTCGCGAGTTGTTTTTCTGGGGACACCTCATTCGGGCTCACCCAAAGCTAATCGTCCAATCGGTCGCTTGGGGACGAGGTTGGTGGACGAACCTAGTTCGATGAACGCCATTCGGGAACAGCTAATTCGCGATAATCCGAGAGCTTTTTCTAAGGAATTTGAAAGGCGGATTCCAACCAGCATCGATTTGTTGCGCCCACAAAGTCCGTTGCTTCAAGAGATGAATTGTCTAAAATTTAGCGATTCGGTGAGACTTCATTCCATCATTGGTTGTGGGTATTATCTTTTTGGATCCGGAGATTCGGATAAAGTCGTCCCCGTTGCAAGCGCTCGAAATCCCTGGGTGGACTCAGAGTTGCTAATTATTTCTAAACACACGAAGATCAATTCTAATGAAGAGGCGCTTGAAGAATTGTACCGAATTCTTCAGACTCACCTCGTTGAGCAGTGTCTCCCTGAGGAGGGCCCCATTCGCATCAGTATGGAAGAGTAGTCATGGCGAGTTTAGCGGACGCTAAAGCGCGAGTATGAATTCTGGATTAGCGTTACCTTTTCAAATGCTAACGTCCGGTTTCAGAGGGTCTTAATGAAATATTTATTTAGTTCGTAGATGACAAAGGTTAATGTAATGTCTGATGCCGAAGATGAAACTAAAGAACAGCGTGGCGTTAGCTATGCTGATAATTTTTTCGCGAAAGATGAGTCAGGGTTTAACGTTGAAATCGTCGCAGCAACACATATTGGAAGAGTGCGCCGCCGGAATGAAGACCACTACGCCGTCATTCGACGGACTCGCCGCTGCGAGGTGTTGTTATCGAATTTGCAGGAAGATAGCCTCAATCTTTCAGATGGACATGCGTATGGTTTACTGGTGGCAGATGGGGTTGGGGGGGCGAAGCACGGTGATTTTGCATCCCATCTCGTGCTGGAGGCAACTCTCCATGCGGCGGACCTTGCATCCAGTTGGGTGATGAAATTTAAAGATTTTAGTGCTCAGGAAATGCGGCAACGCGTCGATGCATACGTGTCTAGAATTCAAGATGAATTTCATCGGCACGCGAAACTGGATCCCGATAAAAGCCAAATGAGTACGACGCTGACCGGTGCCTATCTGCTTCCGCCCCATGCGATCATTTCCCATGTAGGCGATTCTCGAGCCTACATCGGTCGTCGTGGTAAATTGATGCAAGTGACGCGTGATCATACGTTAGCGCAATCTTTGGTCGATCGAGGAACCGCACCGGAGGATGCAAAGGCGTTTGGGAATGTATTGGTCAACAGCGTCGATGCCGTTCGTGACCATATAAAAGCGGACGTTGTTCATTTGGAAATGAAGGGTAACGACCGTTTATTGCTTTGTTCGGACGGGCTCAGTGACATGGTTCCCGAAGCGCAGATTTGTAGCCTTCTAGAAGCCGAGGGACTCAAGGAGTGTTGTGACGGACTCGTTAATGCGGCGTTGGAGAACGGTGGGCGGGATAATATTACCGTGGTGCTGTGTGAATTAACGCAGGAGTAATTAGAGTCACTGGTTTGGGGAGTTTCGCATTGTTTTTGGTGGATCTCACCTCGGGAGGATCGCGGCGGGCTGTGGCATCGAGGTGCTTGGTCAGTCGTCTGAAAATCGCTTTTTATCGACCCCGACAGCTGAGTCTCGAACTATACTTAATCGATGGCGGGCAGTGTTATTGCCCCCAATACGATTGGTGGTTTCTTTGACGAGGAGTGTTTGTTTTATGCGATCCAGTAAAGTTGTTTTTGTGCTAAGTGCGATCCTGTTCGCTTTTGCTTCTTTTCAATGCAGCGAAAGTTCTGCCCAATCTTCGCCGCGAGTTTATCGAACTTCGCCGACCGCGTGGGGATACGTACGGTCGAGATGTGGAAGTTGTGATCGAAGTCAATTTGCTCAAGTCGCGGGAAATTTTCCAGCCTTTTACGCGCCTCAAGTCCCAATGGGTCCGATGGTGGCTGGTGTTGTCCCAACCATGTCAGCCTACTATGTCCCGACTGTACCGGTCATGGGAGTATACTCGGCACCGGTTGTTCCCGTTGGGCGTCTGCGACGAAGGGCAGCCAATGTTTATCCGGCTGCGATCCATCCCGTTTATTGGTACGCCAACTAAGGTAATCTGTTGTTGATTCAACGTTAGGTCGGCCTGGTGGCCGACCTTAGTTGTGCTGTGGCGTTGGGATCAATCAGAGAGGATCAAGACGAAAAAAAAGGCTGCCTCTGGAAAGGCAGCCTTTTTAGGTTATTCAAATCGCTTGCGATCTGCGGGGCTTAGTCACGCACGCGAACTTTACCGCGACCCGTCACAATGACTTTGGCTTCGAAGCCGCAAGAGGGCCAGCACAGATTCGCGACTTGGCGATCAAGAACACCAGATTTCCAGGTGATGATTGGTGCTTCTCCGACGCAACATACGGGGACTTTGACGCAGGCTTCGTAATTGCAACCGCATGGGTCTTCTAAGTAAAACAGCGTAGGGACTGGCTTGGGCTTGCAGCATCGCTTTCGACAGCAAGGATTGCAACAGTCGTTGGTGGCTACCATGGGAACTGGAACGACGATCGCATTCTCGAGGATTACCGACGGGCTCTCAACCGCATCGGCTGGAATCGGAACGGCCGGTTCTTGAGGCGCTGGCGGAATGGCAGCATCCTGGTTTGCAATCTTGGCCTGCTTAAGCGATGTCTCCAAAACGGATACTAGGCCGTCATCGGAGTCGGTATTGGAAGCCAAGAGTGTGATCGTGCTGAATGAAAACGCCAAAAGGGCGATTAAAGAAGCAGTGGTTTTCATCTGATTCTACCTGCAAATGTTGGGTCATTTAAAAAGATTCTGGTCGAGGTTCCCGTTGCTAACGACGCTGGTGAAGTTTGACTAACCGAGAACTACCTCCTAGTCTAGCTAATTCCTCAAAGGGGTAAATGGCATGCTCGTTAAAACTGGGGCGAAACAATTAAAACCCATGCTGGAGAGCGAAAATTGGATTAAATCTGGAAAAAATCCATTCCATCGATAGGACAATTTCGAAATCTATTCCGGAAGCAGGAATTAGCCGGGTTGAAAATTTGAGATTCGTCGATCCGGATGCCGCCGTTGATCTGTCGAGCGGGTGGTTTTCAGGACCTGACTAGCGGCGGCGATTTCGGACTCTTGCAATCGGGCCAATTTGTGATCCAGGATAGCGTTGTAGGGCGGTTTGGGCCGCTTGGCGACTGTCGTTTCCCGGCACGACGACTTTCATGGGGCGGCCGTAATTTCCACGAGCGGGAATCAGAGTCACTTCCCACAAATCATATAGTCCAGCGTTGTATCCTTGAAGCTGGAGATTCATTTCAGAGATTTCCCTCATCGATTGCATGTTCTGGGCGTTCGCTTGCGCCTGGGCGCGTAAGTAAAAGGATTCCTTTTCCTGTTGCTTTTCGTTTTCTTCGGCCGCCTTGAATCGTTTCCATCCGCGTTCCAAAGTCGTGCGGTCAGAAGTTGAAAAAAGGAAGAATGGAAGGCCATATCGATCACCGTTGTCAAGTTCGAGCATGACTCCTTCACATTTATGATTTACCTCACCGCTGGGTTGTTTTCCCAGCCATTGATTCATCGCGTCAACGTTTTCAAATTTTTGATTCGCAAAATGAGCGACGATGTTTGGGATGATTTCCTGGTAGACCGGAGGAAGGTTCTCAATGTCTCGGTCGTTCACATAGGTCTGACCTCGCAGGTAGCGTTTGACCTTTAAATCACGCTCGCCGTATTCGACAACTCTCCCTTTGATTTTTAGACCACTGTCCATCTTCCAGGTTTTCAGTTCATCGGGTTCACCGCTTTGTGATTCATCTGCTTCGTTAGATTTTAGATAGGCGCGATCTTTATCCGATAAATCTTTTATTGCGACAGAGACGAGGTCCTTGTTTTCTTTTTGGAGAACGACGTGTTCACTGTCATAAGCGATCAGGTCAGCCTTAAAGGTGTAGTGCCCGTTTGCATCAGTCCATTCACGAACTTCGGCGAATCCGAAACTCGAAGCAGTATAGGTAAATGTCAGGATCAGGCCGATCAATAACTCGTTAATACGCATTTTCTCTACCTCGTAGGATTGTTTTTTCTCCAATCGAATTATTCCCTGATATGCCGGCGAGGTAAAGGCAGGCGCACGGAAGTTTTCAATGTTCAGGCGTTATGGGCGAATTCGTCTTGCGTGACCCAATCGCGGGTACGCCCGATGCGATCGAAACGGGGAAGGGTTAAGATGATGATTGGGCGAGTTCTGATTTGCTCGAACCTCCAGCATCGTTCATTCGTAAAGTTCTTGTGTCAAATTCTGCATCATTCCGTCTTATTAGTTACAACATCCACAAGGGGATTGGGGGTGTCGATCGCCGATATCGTCCCGAGCGGATCGTGGAGACACTTAAACAATATTCTGCCGATATCATTTTTTTGCAGGAAGTTGACGATCAGGTTCCCCGCTCTCGAATGGACGTTCAGGTAGAACTTTTTTCAGAGGCGCTCGAGATGAAGCACTTCGCCTATCAGCGAAATGTTCATTTGAAACAGGGGCATTATGGCAACGCTATTTTGAGTCGCTTCCCATTGTTGGACGTCGAGAATGTCGATCTTACGATTCCGTTAAAGAAACGCCGGCAAGGCTTGCTGGCGCACTGTCGATTAAAATTCGAAGGTCATCAAAGGACGATGTTGCTTGTGAATGTTCATTTGGGACTCGCTGGATTTGAGCGGAAAATGCAGCTGCGAAAGTTGCTGGATCACCCAACCGTTCATCGCGTTCACAAAGAGACGCCCACGATCATTGGAGGTGATTTAAATGATGTGTGGGAGAATTTAGGCAAGCAACTAATGACGCCGGCCGGGTTTTCTGTAGCGGCTAAATCAATCCGGACTTTTCCTGCGGCATTCCCTGCCCGGGCGTTGGATAATTTATTTTATCGGGGTGATCTGGCTGTCGATCATGCGTTCGCTTCAAAGTCCAAAGTTTCAGGGCAGGCTTCCGATCACCGACCGTTGATCGTGGACTTTGATCTGGGTGACACGGAATCCGTTTAGTTGACGGATTGCATCGCC
>JAPKBL010000252.1 GCA_028823415.1 Mariniblastus sp. | reverse complement strand
ATAGAAATACAACCATTGTTCATCATAAGAACCTCGTGCAAAACGGTAAAAAGATCGGTGATTTAAAAGAAAACAAACTGACTAGAGTGCCGTTTACGACAACTACTTTTGATATAGACAGGGCTCGCTCACATATTGATGTACAGAATAAAAAGTATATGCGGTTTTATAATAATGGAGATGCATCTGGTATAGCTGACCTGCATGTGGATGAAGCAATAGTGATGCCCCCCCACGTTGATTTGGTCAAAGGAAAACAGGCTATTAAACAAGCAATCTCTGATGAAATATCAGCTGGAGCAACAGATTTAGTTTTTACCACATTGGATATGTATGGGAATGAAGATTATGTTACCGAAGTTGGAAGATTTTCATTGAATATAAAAGATAATGGTAAAATTGTAATGAATGATTCAGGCAAGTACATTTGCATTTGGAAGCAAGTCTCAAAAAATAATTGGCTCATAAAAGCAGATACTTGGAATTCTGATTTACCAATAAAAAAATAACAAATTTGAACTGGCGGCAAGACGGGTGAAGGGAAATGAAACACCTTTTAACCGCTAGTACCCCTCGCTAGAATACTCCTTCTAGCCGATTTAATTATGAAACAAATATTATCACTCACCCTCCTTGCCTCAACTCTCGCTTGGCCAAGCGCCCTGCGGTCGGATGACAAGCCCTTCATCACCACCCAGACTCCCCTCACGCTGCTCAGCGTCAACGATGGGGAGACGGACATTGATTGGCGAAAAACACGGGAAGGGCTAAACGACCGTGAAGTCAAAACTCAAGATTCCATTACTGTAATCCACCTTGGGCCGGATCATCCGCCGATCACCAAGACCGTTTACGGAACCGTGCCCTCGTCGATTCTCGGAACGCCGACCATGGCGATGTCGGCGGACGGACGGTATGGCATCGTTGCAAACCACGGTTTCCGAGGACGCACTGCTGTTGCCAATTTGATCTACCCGAAAGGGATGCCGGTCACCAATGAGGACATCCGCCCCGGCGACCTGGCCAAGCAAAAACTCGCTCCGCCGCTCTCGAACATGCTGTCGTTGATCGACCTGGCTTCCCCGGATTTAAGGGTTGTTGACCGTGTTCTGCTTGATGATGGCCCCATCCATGTCCTGCCACACCCCGACGGGAAACATTTTGTGGTGGGGGCGATGAAAAATTTTTACGTATTCCGGATTCGGAATGGCAAGCTGGTCGAAATCAGCCGCAATCCGCAAGGCCACGGGCTCCCCTGCTTCTGGATTAGCCCGATAGGCGATCGTATTATTGCGACCCAAGGCAACCCCGGTGACAAGCCGGCAAGAATTCATTGGTATTCGCTTGTCGACAACCAAGTGCGTCACCTGAGTGAGGTGAAAGTAAAAGCGGGAGTCGATACGAAGCTGCTTGATGTAACTTATATTCTTCGCATCAGCTTGGACGGGAAACTGGCGCTGGTTTGTCAGAGTTCCATGCCATTCGGCACCGAGCTTTGCGACATACCGATCGTTGATTTGACGTTGGAAATACCCGCGATCACCAGCGTGATCAAACACGTGGGTCACGGGGTTGAGAGCTTCGCCTTTCATCCTAATGGCAAGATGGCGGTGAGCACATGTCTCGGCAAATACAAGAACAGCATTGCGGTGCTTGATATCGCCTCGAAACCGGCACGACTGCTTTATCATCTCGACGCCAGCGGCATCGGCCAAGGCATCGAGTTCACGCCGGAAGGGGACAAATTGTTTGTCGGTTCGTCGGCCGCCAGCCGCATCGAAGTTTACGATGTGGTGGGCGAGTATGAATTGCGCAAAAACCAGAAGTTCCTCAAGACCGGCCACGGCCACTGCAGCCTGACCATCGGTCCTAGGTATCTACCCCAATAGCGCTCGCTCGCGAGAAACCCCTCGCTTAAGGCGCACAAAGG
>JAPKBL010000055.1 GCA_028823415.1 Mariniblastus sp. | reverse complement strand
ACTCAATACTCAATACTCAATACTCAATACTCAATACTCAATACTCAATACTCAAATTCGATTGGACGCCTTCAAGCGATCATCATGCGCGCGACTGATTCTCTCGGCTTCGGGCATTTTTACCTTTTCTTTGGGGTTTTCGACTTTTCGCAGTCGCTTCAACCGCCCGCCCTTCCGATCCGCTTGAGGCACGCTGGCCTTCGCCTGTTTTTTTAACAGCTTTTTTCTGAGAGCTGTCACCAGCTCGAGAGCTTTTGACTGCACTTGCTTTTTCAGTTCGAACCTTCCGCCGTCGACGCTTCGTCGATCGTTTCCCTTTTTCACTACCGACAGCGTCTTCCCCGGCACCGCGGCTCTCCGATCTCTTTCTGGACCGTCCCCCCGGTGACGATCTAGAACGGCCTGCCCCCGAGGACTTGCGGCCTGACCCGCTACCCGATGTTTTCGGCTCCGGACTCGGCAACGCCACCGACAGTTCTCGATCAATTGGAATTTCTTGATCAATCAGTTTTTCAATCGCTTTTAAATCCGCTTGTTCGCCGGTACTACAAAACGAAATTGCAATCCCTTTCGCTCCGGCACGCCCGGTTCGACCAATTCGATGAACATACGCCTCCGGCTCCATTGGCAAATCAAAATTAATGACATGGGTCACCCCTTCAATGTCAATTCCACGAGCAGCGACGTCGGTCGCAACCAAGATTTCTACAAATTGATTCCGAAAAGCATCCAGCGCACGCTGCCTCGCATTTTGAGATTTATTCCCATGGATCGCGGCCGCCTTTAGCCCTTCACGGTTTAATCGCTCGGCGACAAAATTTGCTGACCGTTTCGTTTTAGTAAACACAATCGCCCGCACGTCATCGCGGGTCGAGAGAATCTTATGTAATAACTCTGTCTTCCCTTTACGCGAAACAAACACGACCTGCTGTTTAATCTTCTTTACGCTACGCGTCTTCGGCGTCACGTCGACTCTAACTGGATCAGTCAGCAGCTTGTCGGTTATCTCAACGATCGCCGGAGCCATCGTTGCCGAGAAAAACAGCGACTGCCTCTCTGCCGGGAGTTCTCGGATGATCCGTTTGATGTCAGGCATGAACCCCATATCGAGCATTCGGTCCGCTTCATCGAGAACAAACACTTCGAGTTTGTCGAGCTGAATACACCCTTGGTTCATGAGATCTAATAAGCGTCCCGGTGTGGCAATAACAACATGAACTCCACGCTGCAGCGCCCGCACTTGAGATGCCTGGCCGACACCCCCATAAACTAATGCATGGCGCAGCTTTAAGTGCTTGCCATAAGTCGCAAAACTTGAGCCGATCTGAATGGCCAACTCGCGAGTAGGCGCCAGCACGAGCGCGAATGGACGTTTCGCTTTTGCGGAACGATTCTGTGACCCAAGGCGATTGAGAATCGGCAAAGCGAACGCCGCCGTCTTACCGGTGCCCGTTTGAGCACAACCAAGGACGTCCTGACGTTTCAGTGCGACCGGAATGGTCTGTGACTGAATGGGCGTCGGAATTTTGTAATTCTCGCTAGCAATCGCTCGCTGCAACGGCTCAATTAAATTTAACTCGGTGAATGTCTTCAATGATTTTCCTTTTAGAGCTCGCTGAAACAACCCATTGGAATCAATCCAATGCCTAGTGTTTGGAGTCAACAGAAGTCGCAATTTCTGGCGTCGTCGACGCCTTTGCCGGGACCAACTGACCAAACTTCAACCAACGGGTCAGCGGGGTAGCACCCATTTTTCTGAATCGAAAAATCCGGGCGCGCCACCAGTCTACACCTTACCGGTAGTCCTCATAGTGCAAAAACAGGGATCGCAAGAGATATTATCGCCCTCAAATGAACAAATCAGTTCCACGCCGCTTCTGTAAATATTAGAATGCACGTGGGTTTATTTCCCTTTCTCCTCTCCGCTCAGGATTGCCGCACTATGCTGAATTCGAATTGCTCACTCCGCAGTTTAATCCACACTTCGCTCATTTTTTTTGGTGCAACCCTCCTATTAGCTACCAACTCGGCTGAACCGATGCAGGCGCAGACGATCGAAACCACAATCGCTCGTGGAAATCTGATTCTCTCCGATAAGTTCGACCGGTCTCTGATCGGCCAAGATTGGTGGACCAACGATAGTCGAGCCCAAAAGTCCGCCAGCATCGCGAAAAATAAAATGATGCCGCAAGTCACCATTCAGGACGGTGTTCTGCAAATTCGCCGCACAGCCGGTTCCGACCACGCGGCCGTTGCAAGAACAAAAGTCCAATTTCAAAATGCTGTAATTACTTGCAAGTTTCAGCTCAGCGAAAATCAAAAATTTGGCGTGAATATCAATGACCCCAACTGCAAGTCCGTCCACGCGGGGCATCTTTGCCGCGTCGAAATAAGCACCAAGTCAGTCGTCATTCATGATCAAAAAACCGGAAACATGGCGAACGAATATCGCAAACTAAAAGACAGTGGTATGTCGAAAGCCGATTTGGCAAAACGAATTAAAGGGAAATCCAAGACGACCCAATCGGTTACCGAGGCATCCCAATGGCACGATCTAAAAATCTTACTTGAGGGTGAGAAAATTGTCGTTCAAATCGACGATAAAGTCGTCAGCCAATTTTCGTCTTCCGGAATTGGACATCCGACAAAAGAAAACATCGCGTTCTCTGTGCCGCGAATGGTCGACATCAAAGACCTAGCTGTCTATCGGATCGCACCAGCACAATCCGGCACAGAGCAACCCTGATAGAAAAGTAGCTTGAGGGTGAGTGATTACCTGATCTTACATTCGGATTTTTTGCTGCAGCGATACTCCGATGGTGAAACATTCATTTGCTTGCGAAAGCAGCGCGAAAAATGAGCATGGTCAAAAAAACCACACCCAATCGCGATCGTTGCCACCGTCTCATCGGTCTGGGTTAATTCCCGACAAGCGACTTCCAGCCGAACACGCGAAAGATACTGTCGGGCTGAGACCCCAAATACGCGACGAAACTGCCGATCAAATTGACTAACCGAGAGCTTCGCCTTTGCTGCTAATTCAGACGTATTGAGCTTTTGTTGGTAATTCGAATGTAAATATTCAACCACATTGGCAAATCGTTTGGCGTCTTTCGATTCCCCCCGCTTGGTATCAACTTGACGGGAAAACCCAGCGATGCCCACCACAACGCCTTCGACATTGCGAAGTGGAATCTTACTGGTCATTACTAACCGTGGAGAACCAGCCATCTCCGGTGCGCTCTCAAGACGATTGATTATCGGCTCACCAGTCCGCATTACCTGCTCGTCGTCCTGGCGATAACTCTCGGCTCGCTGCGATGGAAAAAAGTCGAAATCAGTTCTACCGATCACTTCGCTTCGATCCAGTACGCCGCAGTATTCACAACCTCTTTGATTGATCGCCAGAAAACGACCGCGGAGGTCCTTCACAAAAAAGCTAACCTCGGGTTGCAGGTTAAAGAGGTCCAAAAACTCAGTTACAGCGACTTGTGAGAAAAACGAGCGGACGAGACTTGTCTTATTCATATCGCCTTTTTACACAAAGATGCGGTGGCTGTGCAAGCCAAACAGCGCGATCTGAGATATGATTAATGCATGAAAAGAATCTTAATGACCATCTGCCTTGCTTGGCTACCGACTTGCACAGTGTTTTCCGACGTCGACTTTAATCGTGAAATTCGACCAATTCTCAGCAAGCACTGTTTCGCCTGCCATGGTTTCGACCCATCGACTCGCGAAGCCGAATTGCGGCTTGACCATTTCGAGGGAGCGACTCGCGATCTCGGCGGAAGTTTTGCTCTCGTGCCCCACCAGCCCGAGGCGAGCGAACTTGTCACGCGAATTTTCTCAGACGATCCCGATGTGCAAATGCCTCCCCCGGAAAGCGGGCATCGATTAACCGACGCCGAAAAAAAAATTCTTCAGCAATGGGTCACCGAAGGTGGCACCTATTCAGCTCACTGGTCTTTCGTCGCCCCCACTCAAAAGCCCCTTCCCGATGTGAACCACGCCAACTGGCCAACGCACCCGTTAGATTATTTCATTTTGGAACAAATGGAGGTACAGGATTTTGCTCCCGCTCTCCCAGCGGATCCTGCCCATCTCTTGCGACGCGTATCCCTCGACCTAACCGGACTTCCTCCAACCCCCACCGCCGCAGCACGTTTCTTGGCTGACCCGTCTCCCAAAAATTATGAACGTGAAGTCGACCGGTTACTCGCGACCCCCGCCTTCGGAGAGCACTGGGCGCGCATGTGGCTCGACTTAGCACGTTACGCTGATACCAAAGGCTATGAAAAAGATCGACATCGAGACATCTGGCGGTATCGAGATTGGGTGATCGATGCACTCAATCAAGACATGCCTTATGATCAATTTACGACAGCGCAATTGGCGGGCGATCTCTTTCCCGAAAGAACCGACAATCAGATCCTGGCCACGGCGTTCCACCGCAACACAATGACCAACGACGAGGGAGGGACCGACGACGAAGAATTTAGGGTGGCGGCGGTCAAAGACCGTGTCGACACGACCATGCAAGTTTGGATGGGATTAACGATGGGATGCGCGAAATGTCATTCTCATAAATACGATCCGATAAGTATCGCCGACTACTACTCTTTTTTAGCCTTCTTTAATCAAACACAAGACAGAGATACTGAGTCGCCGTTTCACCCAACTCCAACTCGAGCGCAAGCAAAAGAAATTGCCTCACAACAAAACATTGTCGCTTTGGCAAGTAAGGAATTGAGTGCTCGGCCAACAGATTTTGATGCCCAACTTTCCCAATGGAAAAAACAATTTACAAAAACCCCACTGTGGACGAATCTGAAGCTGATGAAATCGACGTCGGAAACTGACGTTGTTTTGAAACAGCAGGACAACGAAATCATTTTAGCAACAGGCGCGCGCCCCGAACGAGATACTTGGACGCTGACTTTCGACCTGCCGGTATTGCCCGAGGAAAAATCATACAGATCACTACGAATCGAACATTTCCCTCAATCGGTCGCTGGGGGTGACTGGCCAGATAAAAATGTAGCAATTCGGGATATGACAGTTGAACTCATCCACGACTCCGCGCCGCCTCAAAAACTCACGCTCACCAATCCAAGAGCAACTTTTTCCCAGCGCAACTGGGAAGTCGCCAAATTAATTAACGGAAACCCCTCGGCAGGTTGGGCGCTCTCTCCAGAATTTAAAGCACCTCAAACCTGCATCCTCGATTTTTCAAAGCCAATTCTCTCAGGCAAAATTAAAATCACCCTCGAACAACAATACGGTGAGGGCCTGTTACTCGCTCGATCGCGTTTTTCGGCAAGCCCCTACCCTACGCCTTGGCTACGCGCCGAGCTCGAGCCCAATTTCTCAGAAATATTCTGGTCACTTACCGACCCTCAACAATCAGAAAAAAAGAAAACCTACCAAACCGCATTAGCGAAATTGGAAGCGTTGAAAAAAGCAGTCACACGCACGCCAGTGATGCTAGAACTGCCACCTGCCCAACAACGTAAAACCAAGATTAATAATCGAGGGAACTTCCTCGACCTCGGCGACGAGGTCGCTCCGAATGTGCTGGAAATATTTGGTAGTTTCCCCGACAACACATCGCGGAACCGCCTTGGCGTCGCGAGATGGTTGATGCAATCTGAAAACCCACTCACATCACGCGTGATGGTCAATCGAATTTGGTCGCGAATTTTCGGGATCGGAATCGTCGAAACCGAGGAAGATTTTGGCTCCCAGGGACTCCCCCCTTCTCACCCTGAATTACTCGACTGGCTGGCGGTCGATTTTCGGGAACAAGGCTGGTCGATTAAGACACTGCTCAAAACAATCGTAACCTCCAGCACCTACCAACAGAGTGCTGCGGCGACTCCTGACCATCTCTCGCGCGACCCCCGCAATCGCCTGCTCGCCCGCGGCCCAAGATTTCGCCTCTCCGCCGAAACCGTGCGTGACCAGGCGCTCGCGATCAGCGGTTTACTAACAAACCAACTTGGAGGTAAATCTGTGATGCCACCCCAACCCAGCGGTGTGTGGAAAACAACCTACAGTGGCGACGACTGGAAAAATGCCACAGGCCCCGACCGCTACCGCCGGGGGCTTTACACTTACCTCAAACGTACCAGCCCTTATCCCGCAATGACGACCTTTGATGCTGGCAGTGGCGAAGTTTGCCAAGTGCGTCGCATTCGAACCAACACCCCCCTCCAAGCGCTGGTCACGCTTAACGATACCGCCTTCCTAGAAGCCGCCGGTGGCTTGGCTCGGCGCATGCAGCAGTCGTCTGACGATCTGGAAAAACAGATTGTTAACGGTTTTACGATGACACTGGTCCGGCAACCCACACCCCGGGAAACTCGGCGCTTGATAGATTTGTACTCATCGCTTTCGATCGACGGCGAGGCCTCCACGGCGCTTCTCAATGCGTCCGCCTTAACAAAAGGTGACCCCCGTCTGGTCGCGATCGCTAACGTTCTGCTTAATCTAGACGAAACACTGATGAAATAAATTTGATATGAAATTGCCTCTACCACTAAAAAAAATCCAAGCGACAACCCGACGCCAATTTTTTGGCCAAACGGGCCTGGGGCTGGGGTCGATCGCGCTCAGCTCCTTGCTCAATCAAGAGAGCCCTGGCGACCAGACCGGCTTTCGAATTCCAGCGAAAGCAAAATCTGTCATTTATTTACACATGGCAGGTTCTCCCTCCCAGCTGGAATTGTTCGAACATAAACCAGCACTCGACCAACTGCACGACACACAATGCCCACAGGAATATCTTGAGGGGAAACGGTTTGCGTTTATTCGCGGCGTTCCGAAAATGCTCGGTTCACAGTTTAAATTCCAGCGCACCGGGGAGAGTGGGCAGTGGGTCAGCGACCGTCTACCCTATCTTAGTCAGGTGATTGATGAGCTCTGTGTTATTCGTTCGGTCCACACCGAGCAGTTTAATCATTCTCCGGCACAGCTATTGATGCAAACCGGCAATCCGCTGCTGGGCTACCCTTCGATCGGTTCGTGGGCAACATACGGCCTGGGAAGCGAAAACAAAGATCTTCCCGGATTCATGGTGCTGTCTTCCGGCGGAAAAACTCCCAGCGCCGGGAAATCTCTTTGGGGTAGTGGATTCCTACCCACCGTCTACCAAGGCGTTCAATGCCGAACCGACGGCGGCGATCCCATTCTATTCCTCAGCGATCCCAAGGGACTTAATCGTGGAGAGCGGCGCAAAACACTCGATGCGATTGCCGATCTCAATCGGTACCAGCATGAGCACATTGGTGACCCCGAAACGATCACTCGCATTGCCCAATACGAACTTGCCTTTCGAATGCAGATATCTGTCCCCGAAGTGATGGATATTGGACGTGAGACACAATCGATGCTCGATCTCTACGGCGCGAAACCAGGGCATGTCTCGGCAGCTGAATCGGCCGCCGATCCACGGACACTTTACAAAGGTGACGACCCGACATTCGCCAATAATTGTTTACTCGCTCGGCGACTGGTCGAAAGCGGCGTGCGGTTTGTTCAGTTGTACGATTGGGGCTGGGATCATCACGGCTCCTCTCCCGGGGAATCGATCGACGAGACGCTTCCAATCAAGTGCCGACAAATTGACCGCGCTGTCGCCGGTTTGATTACTGATCTGAAACAACGTGGAATGCTCGACGAGACGCTAGTGGTTTGGGGGGGCGAGTTTGGCAGGACGCCCATGATGCAAAATAACGTTCGCAAAAAACTGGTAAAAGGATTTATCGGTCGAGACCATCACCCCCACGCATTTACCATGTGGATGGCGGGTGGGGGGATCAAACCCGGAGTTTATGGTCAAACAGACGATATCGGCTATTACATTACAGAAAATGCGGTTAGCGTTCGCGACCTGCAATCGACAATTCTCCACCAAATTGGAATCGATCCCAAACGGTTTAACTTTCCTTATCAAGGCCTGAAACAACGGCTCATCGGCCCTTCAGATGAGGGTAAAGTGATTCGAGATATCCTTTCCTGATTGAATCTAAAAAACCTCACAGCAGTTTTAAATAGATTAAAATATCTAGCTATGAAATTCACCTCTGCAATCACGTTGGCGCTTTGCTGCTTCGCCCTTTCGATAACATCGGTCGCCGATGAGCCCGTTGATTTTGCCAGAGACATTCAACCCATCCTTTCCGAGAACTGCTATTTCTGTCACGGCCCCGATGCCAAACAACGCGTCTCCGACCTCCGACTCGATATCGAAGAAGAAGCGAAACAGTCAATCGTTGCTTTTGACGCTGATGCAAGTGAATTGTTTTCCCGCATTAAATCGGATGATCCTGACGAACGTATGCCTCCGCCAGATTCTCACCGGAGCTTAACCCCCGACCAAGTCTCGTTGATAAAACAGTGGATCAGCGAAGGCGGAAAATGGGGACAACACTGGGCCTACAAACCGATTGTAAAACCAGAGATCGAAACCGAAAATGCAATCGATTTCTTTGTCAATCAACAACTGCAACAACGGGGGCTTGAGTTTTCACCAAGTGCCGACCGCCGAACACTACTTCGGCGCGTCAGCCTTGACCTAACCGGTTTACCGCCGACCGTTGAACAAATCGAACGGTTTCTTGCAGACACCTCACCGGACGCCTATCGGCAAATGGTCGAACGAGTGCTTCAGTCACCTGCCTATGGCGAGCGAATGGCCTGGGACTGGCTCGATTCGGCAAGGTACGCCGATTCCAATGGCTACCAAGGCGACAACGAACGGACGATGTGGCCGTGGCGAGATTGGGTGATCGGAGCCTTTAATGACAATCTCCCGTTCGATCAGTTTTCTAAATGGCAAATCGCCGGCGATCTGTTCGCCGAGCCAACGGAAGAACAAATTCTTGCGACCGGATTCAATCGAAACCATCCGATCAACGGTGAGGGTGGCAGAATTCCAGAGGAAAACCGAATCGACTACGTGATGGATATGGCTGAAACGACCGGCACCGTTTGGCTTAGCCTCACCTTTAATTGCTGTCGCTGCCATGACCACAAGTACGATCAACTGACCCAGGATGACTACTACAGTCTGTTTGCATTTTTTAATCAGACCCCCGTCACCGGCGCTGGAGGAAATGCGCAAACAGCACCCGTGCTCTCTGTGCCAGATGAATCCCAACGATTACAGCTCGTAAAACTGGAAAACGAATTATCGAACTTAACATCCCAAAAAAATCGTCATGTCGACTCACTCAACCACAGGCAAAATGAGTGGGAAGTTTCGCAAACCAAACAAATTCAACAAAATCAATCTTGGTCCGTTTGGCATCCAGAATCCTACTCCGCCCAAAAGGCTGACTTAGTGTATTCCGACGACGGTTCTCTACTCGCTGCGGGAACCAACCCGGTCAACGACATCTACCAACTCTCGGGAAAATCAGATCTCCCCAACGTTCGAGCCATCCGCCTTGAGGTTCTCAACCACCCGACGATGACTGGCGGTGGACTCACGCGGTCGGTCAGCTCGAATTTTGTATTAACCGATTTCGCCGCTTACGTTGTCGAACCTGGAAAGTCGCCAACCCGCCTTCCGTTTAAACAAGCTCAAGCCGATTACGAACAGCCGAGTCTCAATGTCCAACTGGCAATCGATTCAAACGCCCAATCAGGATGGGCTGTTTGGGCGCCGGACAAGAATATGCAACAGGAGCACGAAGCCGTTTTCTCGTTTGAAAAACCAGTGACTTTGTCGCCCGAGGCAAAATTAAAATTAGTGCTCAAACACGAATCGATACACAAGCAACACAATATTGGAAGACTGAGAATATCCCTCACCGATCAGAAAAATCCAACACTCGCCGGCGATACGGCAAAATTGCTGACTGCTTTGAAACAGCCGATCGAGTCACGATCACCTGAACAGCTCAAATTGATCCACCGAAAGTACATCAAATCTGACGCCGATTACCAAACGCAGATCAAAAACATCAACTCGATTACCAGTCAAATCGCATCGCTAGTTAAACAGTTCCCGAAAGTCATGGTCATGGCTGACAAGCCAGAGCTTCGAAAAACCTATCGGCTTAACAGTGGATCCTACGAAGAACCATTAAATGAAGTTTCCATGCGTGTCCCCGAAATGTTTTTTCCGCTTCCCGAAAATGCAACTCCCAATCGACTGGCTCTTGCCAACTGGCTTTTTTCAGTCGACAACCCTCTGACGCCACGTGTATCAATCAATCGTATTTGGGCCAAGTTCTTCACCACCGGACTGGTCAAAACCCTAGAAGATTTTGGTGTGCAGGGAGAACCGCCAAGCCACCCGGAATTACTGGATTGGCTGGCGGCCGAATATCGAGATTCCGGTTGGGACACCAAACGGATGATTCGGCTGATTTTAAATAGTCGAACGTATCGCCAATCCTCACAAACGACCCCCAGCCTTCTCGAACTCGACCCGGACAACCGTCTTCTCGCCCGTGCTTCAAGATTCCGGATGCCCTCGTGGATGATTCGCGATTACGCCTTAGCAGCCAGTGGTCGACTTGTTCGAAAAATCGGTGGTCAACCGGTCAATAGCTATCAACCCCAAGGCGTCTGGGAAGAAGCTAGTTTTGGTAAAAAAACTTATCGACTGGGATCCGGCGACGCGCTTTACCGGCGATCGATCTACACATTCTGGCGACGGATTGCCGCGCCGACCATGATTTTCGACAACGCCGACCGGATGACCTGTTCGGTCATTTCATACCGGACCAACACGCCGCTTCACGCGTTAAATACTCTGAACAATACGACTTACGTCGAGGCTGCCCGCTTGCTAGCCGCCAGTGTCCTGAAAGAAAAACTATCGGAACAGGAAACACTTGCAAAAATTTACCAACGGGTCGTCACGCGTTTGCCTCGCGCGAGAGAAATCCCGATCCTCCTTGCCGGATTAAACCGTGACCGCCAGCAATTCGCCGCCAACAACGGCAATGCAATTTCTTTTTTGGGCGTCGGCGAAACACCGGTCGACCCCAGCCTCGATCCGGTCGAATTGGCCTCTTGGACAAACCTGTGCATCGCGGTGCTGAACCTTGACGAAAGCCTTACCCGGCAATAGACCCATTTGACAAATCAAATCTAAACCACCAAACATCTGAACGAGCGCGTGCCCGGCTATGAATTTTCACGAACAAAAAAAATTGCATTCGACACGTCGCGAATTTTTTGGTCGGTCGGCAAGCGGGATCGGCTCCGCCGCGCTGGCAAGCCTGTTAAATCGCTCAGGACTCGCCAGTGAGCAACGGACAGTGCCGCCTATCGGCGGACTGCCAGGCATCCCTCATTTTGCTCCAAAAGCGAAACGCGTGATCGCGCTAATTCAAAACGGCGGTCCGTCTCATGCCGATCTATTCGATTGGAAACCAAAGTTGGCCCAGATGCATGGACAGCCCGTGCCCGAAGAATTTGTCGCGGGAAAACGATTCAGCACCATGACCGGCAAGCCCAATGGAAAATTAATGCTGGCTCCCATTGAGCCATTTTACCAGCGAGGGAATTCTGGAGCTTGGGTCAGTGACATGCTCCCCTACACCGCTTCAATTGCCGATGAATTAACATTTGTGAAAGGCATGCACACCGACGCGGTCAACCACGCTCCGGCGATTAGTTTCCTGTTGAGCGGCGCTCAGATACCAGGCCGGCCAACGCTGGGAAGCTGGATGAACTATGGTCTGGGAAGCGAGGTCGATGACCTTCCTAATTTCATTGTCATGACCTCCGTCTCAAAAAACACGACCTGCGGACAGATCTTCTACGATTTCTATTGGGGCAGTGGCTTTTTGCCTTCTGAACATCAGGGAGTGAAATTTCGCGGCTCCGGCGATCCCGTGCTCTACCTTTCTAATCCCGACGGTATAACGCGAGAGATGCGGCGTGGCTGGCTCGACAACATCGCCCGGCTAAACCAAATGCAACTTGAAGAATTTGGCGATCCGGAAATCGCAACCCGAATTGCTCAATACGAGATGGCTTTTCAAATGCAAGCCAGCGTTCCCGAGTTAACCGATCTTTCCGACGAACCTCGTTCCATTCTTGAAATGTACGGACCCGGTGTCGAAGAGCCCGGGTCCTTCGCGCACAACTGCTTGATGGCGCGTCGACTTGCCGAACGAGGTGTCAGCTTTACCCAACTCATGCACGCTGGCTGGGACCAGCATCGCAGTTTGACAACCGAATTTTATACTCAATGCCGAGACACCGATCAGGCGAGTGCTGCCTTAGTGATGGATCTGAAACAACGTGGAATGCTCGATGATACACTTGTTCTTTGGAGTGGAGAATTCGGACGCACGCCGTTTATTCAGGGAGACATCAACAATCGAAAACAATGGGGACGCGACCACCACCCTTACGCCTACACAACGTGGATGGCGGGTGGCGGCCTCAAACCCGGTCTTAGCTTTGGCGAAACAGATGAACTCGCAATGAACGTCGCCAGCGACGGTGTTCACATCCATGACTTACAGGCAACGCTTCTGCATCTGCTGGGTATTAATCACGAAGAATTAACTTACCGATTTCAAGGCAGGCAATTCCGGCTTACTGATGTTCACGGACGAGTCATTCACGAAATTTTGGCATAGCAACACCATTTGCAAAACGACCACCACAGCCGCGAAAACTGCCGCCATTGAAAGCTCCTGGATTTTTACAAATTCCACACTAAAAAAACTATTCTCTGATACGATGGAATCCCCAAGCCTTTTATCCAATACCCGAGGTCCATTCATTGACAACATCTGAACCAGCCCTTCCCAACGAAACCTCGCGTCGCGATCCTGCACATAATCGCACCGAAAAAAAAATAGATGAGCCCTTCACCAACCCTTCTTGGACGCTCGATCAAGCAAGAGATTTATACGGAATTCAGCGATGGGGACTAGGCTATTTTGGAATCTCAGCATCAGGAAGCGCGACCGTTCAGGCACCGACCCCCGAAGGGGTAAAAACCATCGAGTTTTCAGAGATCCTCGATGGTTTGAAACAGCGTGGACTCAATATGCCAGTCATGCTCCGGTTCGAAAATCTAGTCGATGACCGGATTACCCAACTCCATGAAGGATTTGCATCGGCCATTGCCCAGACCAATTACGAGAGTCAGTACCGAGGCGTTTTCCCGATCAAAGTTAATCAACAGAGCCATGTGATTGCAGAAATCGCGAGGTTCGGAGAACGATTTAATTACGGCCTGGAGGCGGGTAGCAAAGCTGAGCTCCTGATCGCTTTGGCGACCCTCCCATCTCCCGAAAGTCTGATCATCTGCAATGGTTACAAAGATATTGAATATATCGATCTCGGGCTTCAAGCACTTTCGATGGGTCTTCAGGTTTTTTTCGTCATCGAAACCCCCAAAGAACTACCGATGATCCTCGATCGCGCCAAGCACTGGGGAGTCACTCCTTGCATTGGCGTCCGGCTAAAGCTCTCCACCGCCGTTGACGGACATTGGAGTCGGGATACTGGAGACCGAAGCCTTTTTGGTTTATCGACGCTCCAGCTGATTGAAATTATAGACAGCCTACGCGATGCTGGAATGCTGGATTCGCTAAAGATGCTGCATTTCCACCTTGGTAGCCAAGTTCCAAATATTCGCAACGTCCGCGACGGCATCACCGAGGCCTGTCGATTTTATGTCAATCTCATCGAAGAAGGTGCACCGATGGGATACTTTGACATCGGAGGTGGACTCGCCGTCGACTACGACGGGTCGGCCAGCATTGATGGACACAGCCGAAACTATGACCTCGATGAATACTGCGTCGATATTGTCGAGGCAATCATGGCGGCGCTCGATCAACACGACATCCCACATCCGACCATTATCTCTGAATCCGGTCGGTGGACAGTCGCGCCAATGTCCGTACTTCTGTTCAACATCCTCGATGTCAACGATTTTCAACCGCAACCACTCCCCGATCCTCTTCCGGAAAACATTCACCCCTCCATTGATTTCCTGATTGATACGCTGCGACACATCGAAGTCAGACGCTTACAAGAAAACTTCAATGACGCCGTTTACTACCGTGATCAGGCGAGAAAAGCATTTCAGATTGGCGAATTGAGCCTTCGCGAACGGGCGATTGCTGAAAATATCTGCCTGACAATACTTCACCAAATCGCCGACCGCGTTCCCGAAATGACGCGACCTCCGGCAAGTCTTCAAACGATCAAAGACTCACTTTCGGATATTTACTACGGCAATTTCAGCGTCTTTCAATCACTTCCGGACGCCTGGGCAATCCAACAAGTCTTCCCCGTGATGCCATTACAGCGCCTCGACGAAGAACCGACTCGAAACGCCATCATTGGCGATTTAACTTGCGATTGTGATGGGCAACTCAACCAATTTGTGGGAACCAAATCCAATACCAAGACACTTAGATTGCACCCCATCGACGAGGGCGAAGAATATTGCCTCGGGGTGTTTTTAGTGGGAGCCTATCAGGAAACTCTCGGTGATTTACACAATTTATTTGGTGACACCCACGTGGTTAGCGTAAGGGTTACCAGCCTAGGACAATTGGAGTTTGTCCACGAACTCAAGGGCGACAGTATCAGAGACGTCTTAAGTTACGTTGAGTACCAAACCGAAGAGTTGTTTTCTCAATTTGAAAAGCGCACCGATACTGCTTTGAGTGACGGTAAAATTAGCGTCGCCCAACGAACCGAAATCCTGGAACTTTTTAGCGAAAGCCTCCGCGGATATACTTATTTTGAAAACTAAAGAAAAACTAAAGCTTCACTGCCTTTCCGTTATCAAACAAAAGGGAAATCATGGGTACTCGTTTTATCTTAAGCCTGACAATTTTGTTGGGTTTGATTTCTCCTAGTATTTCTCAGACACTTCTCGTCGAGGCCGAGAGTTTCTCGGACCCGGGTGGTTGGAAATTGGATACCCAATTCATTCATGAGATGGGCTCCCCTTATTTGCTTGCACATGGACTTGGGAAACCGGTCGCCGATGCGAAAACGACGATCGAATTCCCGACTACTGGAAGTTATACCGTTTGGGTTCGCACCAAAGACTGGGTAGCCCGGTGGAAGGCGCCCGGACAACCTGGGAAATTTGAACTGCACATCAATGGCATCCCGCTGAAACAACAATTCGGCGTGAAGGGAGAAAACTGGTTCTGGCAGATGGGAGGAACCGTACAAATTGATCAAAAACGAAACGAACTCACGCTGCATGACATGACGGGTTTCGACGGTCGCTGCGATGCAATCGCATTCACACTTGATCCGGATTGGCTCCCCCCCCAATCCACTGAAATCCTTCCGTCGTGGCGGCGGCAATTATCGAATATTTCTGAAAAACCAATCATTAAAAATGGCTACGATCTCGTGGTCATCGGTGGAGGTTATGCTGGAGTTGCGGCCTCACTGTCAGCCGCAAGAATGGGCTGCAAGGTGGCCTTGGTCCAAAACCGAGGTGTCCTCGGGGGTAACGGGTCGAGTGAAGTTCGCGTTTGGGCGAAGGGAAATATTCGACGCGGACCCTACCCTCGAATTGGCGAAATCGTCAATGAATTCTCAGATCAGGCGACGAAATCCCCCGGGACTTACCAAGAGTTTGAAGACAATAAAAAAGAAGCGTTGGTTCGGGCAGAAAAAAACATCGACCTGTATCTTAATCATCATGCTTATCAGGTTGAATTGTCCTCTGCGAATTCCATTAAATCCATTCTGGCATTTGACACCCGTACCAGCGAACTAAAACAATTTTCCGGCACTCATTTTGTGGACTGCACTGGGCATGGCACCATTGGGACTCTCGCCGGTGCCGAGGCCGACATCACCTCCACCGGCCGAATGGGCATGAGTAACATGTGGCGTTGGGAACAGAGTCCCCAACGAAGTGAGTTCCCCGACACCCCCTGGGCGCTGGAACTTAGCATGAAAGATTTCCCGTATCCACGCGACTTCCATGGCCAGTGGTTCTGGGAAAGCGGATTCGACAAAGACCCTCTGGGTGATGCCGAGGGAATTCGTGACTGGAACCTGCGGGCGGTTTACGGCGCGTTCAACGCGATGAAAAATAAAGAGGGAGCCGCTCAACATCCCAATGCATCTCTGACGTGGGTCGCCTTTATTGGCGGACCAAGAGAATCAAGAAGACTGCTCGGCGATGTCATTTTGACCGAAGCCGATATCGTCGGCAAACGTGATTTTCCCGACGGAGTTGTTCCGAGTACATGGTCTATCGACCTCCACTACCCCAAAGAACAATACGCCAAGAAATATCCTGAAAACCCCTTCATCTCCAAAGCCGTTCACGGAAAAGGGGTCGATCGGAGCTATGGCTACCCCGTCCCCTACCGATGTTTTTACTCCGCCAACATCGACAATCTTTTTATGGCAGGTCGATGCATCAGCGTTACCCATGAAGCACTGGGAACCGTCCGCGTCATGAAAACTTGCGGAATGATGGGAGAGGTTGTGGGAAAAGCAGCGTCGCTGTGCGCGGTCCACCAATGCTCTCCCCGGGAGGTTTATCAAAAATATTTGCCCGAGTTGAAGAACCTGCTCCGACTCCCCGGCGGATCGCGCCGCCTGAGCATCGGAAGTAAACTGACCATCCCCGATGTCCCGATTGCCGAGCAGCCCAAACCACAAGTCGTCAACCAAGGTATCTCACCGAAACGTATCGCCGGGACAGTAATCGATGATGTTTCGGCAATTCAAAAGGGAATCTGGACCAAAGGCACGGGCCTCAACGGGTTTATTGGAAAGCATTATCTATACGCCAGTGCTAATACCGACGCCTCGATTCGGTTTCCCTTGAAACCAGAAAAAAGTGCGCGGTTTGAAATAAGACTCGCCTATCGGCACCATGAAAACCGAACCGAAAAAGCAAGGATCGTCATCGAAAGAGGAATCGAATCGAAGACGCTGTATTTAGATCTAACCAAAGCACCGGATCTTGAACATGGCTTCGTATCGCTCGGAGAATTTGATCTCAAGAAAGATCAATCCACCGCAGTTATTATGTCACACGGTGATTCGATAGGTCACCTTTGCGCCGATGCAATTCAAATCCTCTCGGTAAAATAGTCGATTTCAATTTACACTCGGTATTTGAATCGGTTCTTGAATCAACCGCTTATTTACTAAGCGCCTTGCGGTAATCGCCGGGCGTCATGTTTAACTCTCTTTTGAACACAACGTGTAAATATTCAGGATGCTCAAATCCGCAGTTAATCGCAATCTGCTCAATCGACATATCAGTCTTGGCTAAAAGGGTTCGAACCTGTTTGAGCTGGCAGTTTCTAATTTCCTGCTGAGGCGAGTGCCCCAGGAATTTTCGCATGCGGCGCTCGAGTGAACTCCGCGATAACATCGTATGTTCAAGGATTTGCTTTACCGAGATGCCAAAACACGCGTTGATCCGCAGAAAGCTCAAGGCGTTGGCTAAATCTGGATCCTCAATCGCATACACACTTGAAGACTGTCGAAGTTTTACATCCAGCGGATTAAAACACTGAAGCAACGGTGAGACTTTTTCTCCAGCCATTAATTTTGCCAAACATTGCGCTGCCGAAAAACCAATTTGCTCGGAATTAGGCATCACGCTTGAAAGCGGCGGTTCGCACAGATTACAAATCAACTCATTATTATCGACCCCCAACACAGCAACCTGTTCCGGTACAGCCATCTCAGACACCAGGCAGCAATCCAGAATGTGCTTCCCGGCGATATCGTTACTCACCATTACTCCGGCAGGTTTAGGCAACCCCTTCAACCAGTTCGTGGTTCGCTTTCGATCAGAGGCCAATGAAAACTTGCGACGCGAATCAGGTGCGCGAGCGGACAAGGTGTGCCATTTAGATTTTAAAACCGAACACTCATGACGTTGCTGCTCCAGTTCTTCGACGAACGCTTCCTCTCGCCGCTGGGACCACGCCTCTTGAGCAAATCCAAAAAATCCAAAATTCCTGAACCCTCTTTCCATAAAATGCCGCGCCCCTAAACGACCGATCGCGTGATCATCGGAACGCAAAGATACGAATTCACTTTTTTCGTTGCGGCGATCATTTAAATCGACAAACGGAATTTTTCGCGACCGCACCATTTGAGCAATCTCGGGATTCGTTGAGCGACAAATGATCCCGTCACCATTCCAGTCAATCAGCCACTCGGGGGGGCCTCCTCGAAGATCCTGCTCTTCAAGGAAAACAGACCAATCGCTCTGAGTTTTTTTAAAACGCACGATACCGTCAAGCAAATTCCGGCCATAATTACTTGAAGTCTCTACGATTAAGGCAACGGAATAACGTCTTCGCATATTCAAAATCTAAAATTGGCAGTCAAAATTAAAGGCATAGAATCCAACAACACTCATGCATTAGAATACTGTCAGGCTTGCGTCATGTTTAGACTCTAACACATGACCTTTGACCGCCAAACCAATAAAGGAATCCCGTATGCGTCCAATGGCAATCGCTTTCATCTTAGTTTTCGCACTAGTCTTCGCAGAACCCCGTTCGAGCGATCTAAGGGGCGAAGAATCCACGACAATCGCCGACCGGCCCAACATCGTAATCATCCTCGTGGACGATATGGGATTTTCTGATATCGGCTGCTACGGAGGTGAAATTGAAACGCCCAATGTCGATCGCCTTGCCAGCGAGGGTCTTCGATTTACGCAATTCTATAATTCTGGCCGTTGTTGCCCGACGCGCGCAAGTTTAATGACCGGCCTGCATCCACATCAAACCGGAATTGGGCACATGACCGCCCCGCCGAACCAACCTCTGGGATTTACCGGTCCGTATCAGGGATATCTGAATGACAACTGCGCTACCATCGCCCAAGTATTAAAAGGATCCGGTTACCACACACTGATGACGGGGAAGTGGCATTTAGGCGCTAATAACAAAAAAACGTGGCCATCCCAAAGAGGTTTCGATCACTTCTACGGCGGTCTCTCAGGAGCATTCAATTATCTAAAACCGGGCGACGGCCGCACGATGTCTCGCGACAACCAACCCGTTGAGACCGACGAAAACTTCTACAGCACCGACACTTTTACCGATGAAGCTTGTCAGTATATCTCGCAAGTGATCAAGGAAGACGATCGTCCGTTTTTCCTTTACCTGGCCTACAACGCCCCTCACTGGCCATTGCAACCCAAGTTAGAAGACTTCAAAAAATACAAGGGTAAGTATCGAGATGGATGGGAAGCGCTCATGAAAACCCGTTTGCAAAAGCAAAAAGATTTGGGTTTATTTACCGATGACATCACCCCTGCTCCACACGTTGGACCGAAATGGGATTCACTCTCCATTGAAAAACAGGACGAGCTTGACACTATCCAAGCAGCCTACGCGGGATGTATCGATTCCATTGATCAAAATGTAGGAAAGCTGACTCGCCACCTCAGAGACTGCGGAGAACTAGACAATACACTTATCTTCTTCCTCTCAGATAATGGAGCCTGCCAAGAGGGTGGCGTGCTTGGACGATACCAAAAGGGCTGGGAAAAAAACTCACCCCTGGAAACCGTCGATGGAATTCGTCAAGGACTCGCTTGGGCGAACGCTTCTAACACTCCATTCCGGCTCTACAAACACTTCCTCCACGAAGGTGGGGCCTCCACGCCAATGATTGCCTTTTGGCCCAAGGGGATCGCCTCGGATAAGCGCGGCCAGTTTATTCGAGAATTCGGATATCTTCCTGACTTCATGGCGACCTGCGTTGAGCTTGCCGGCGCAACGTATCCTAAAAACGTTCCCCCCTGCGTCGGTAATTCGCTAGTCCCTGTACTGCAAGGAAAGATTTCCCCGATTCATCAAGAGCCTGTTTACTGGGAGCACGAAGGAAACGCAGCGGTTCGATGGGGCAACTGGAAACTGGTTCGCGAGTATGAAAAACCGTGGGAGCTTTACGACCTGTCGACAGATCGGACTGAGATGAATGATCTCGCCAAATCAAACGCTCAAAAAAGGCAAGAGATGGTTGCCCTATGGAAAACATGGGCAGACAAAACCGGCGTTGCCTATCCTGAACGGTTCAATATGTACCAGTTCCTCAATCAAAAAAAGAAAAACAACCAATCCAAAAAAGGGGGAAAGCGGCCAAAGGGAGCTCAATAGTCAGCTCCATTCAATTTAAAATCATTTCTTCTTTTTGGATCGTGTGACTGGCGGGGGGTAGTTCGCCAAAATTAACTTTAGCTCTCTCAAAACCTCAGGGCGTTTGCCGGCGAGGTTTTCTTTTTCGAGCGGATCGTTTTGATAATCGTACAGCTCATAATCAATCGTGCCGCCAGAACCATTGTGTTTTGCCCATTCGACCATGCGATAACGCTCCGTCCGAATCGCCCGCCCCAGCTTTCGTTTTGGATAAGCATGATAGGCGTGGTCGCGAACGCGTTGATCCGGATCGCTCAATACCGTCGCCAACGAGACTCCATCCAGCCGTTGAGGCACAGCGGGTTTGGGTAATCCAGCAAGCGCACAAAGGGTTGGGTAGATATCGACTGACTCAGTCAATTGACGGGTTTGGCTATCGGGTCGAACGCCCGGCCCGGAAAACAAAATTGGAATTCGATTCGCCTGCTCGTAATTCGTATGTTTGGTCCAGATTCCAAGATCCCCTAAGTGGAATCCATGATCACCCCACAGAACAACAATCGTATTTTCTGCTAGGCCCAGCCGATCCAACGCTGATATCACCTTTCCAATTTGAGCATCGACATAGCTAACGCTCGCATAATAACCATGTATCAATTCCCGCTTGAGCGAATCGGGCATCTCTCGGTCGATCGGCACCGGTTTGTAATTATTGATTTCGCCACCGCGCTTGTGCGCAGCCTCGGGTGAACCGGCTGGGAATTCCTCGACTTCGGGCAGCGGCAATGACGACCGATCATGCAAATCCCAGTACTTTTTTGGAGCACTGAACGGCAGATGGGGTCTCGCAAAACCGGCTGCAATAAAGAACGGTTGCTTGTCGGCCGATAGTCTTTTTTTTGCTTGCTCAAGCCTCCGAATCGTTTCGGCAGCAACCCGACCATCAGCATATCCTTCATCACTAGTCTCAGGATTCTCGAACGCCGCCCCCCGTGGCAAAGCCCGAATGTTGCCAAGTTGTTGATTAGTGAAAAACGCCTCTTCCCGGGTTAATTGACCACCGTCGGTACTCGCCGGATCCAAATATTCAATGACTTTTTCATGGAAATGATCGACAGCAAACGATTCCGGATCGCCAAGATTACCATGCCCAATATGAAAAATTTTTCCCAGCGATTCAGTGCGATACCCGTGCCGAGCAAAATATTGAGGTAACGTGACTGCATCCGGCACGACCTGCCGGAGCTGACTCCCTAAGCCATACAGTCCGGTCGTGGTTGAATGCGAACCGAGCATCAAAGAAAACCGTGACGGCGCACACACCGCTTGATTGCAATAGGCAAGTTCAAATCGCATTCCACGCCTCGCCAATGCATCCAGATGAGGTGTCTTGGCGTGAGAATCACCATAACAACCCAATGCCGGTTTTAGGTCATCGACAAGGATCATCAAAACATTGGGCGGCTGTTTCTCTGACCACAAAGCAACACCTTCCGATGCCAGTTTTTCCGATGCCAGTTTTTCCGATGCCAAACCGAGGCTTGCCATTCCAGCGATCACGAAACTCACCCAACCTAAAAGCATCATTGAGCATCGAAAATTTAACTTCATCATAAAAACACCCGTTTGTTAATTTTGCGCCAGTCATTACTCAGCCAACTTCATTTCGATCAACAGCCGTTCAACTCTACCGACTTTCACGCATTGCCGGTCTGCTTCGGTTCGGAATCAAGCGACACTGCCTTTCCGTCGGCATCGGAACCGCCGGCGGAATTTTTCGATTTCACCAACAAGAACAGCATCGCCGGCAACATTAGCACATCCGCCAAAAGCGCGATCACCAACAATGTCGATATTGCCCAGGCAAACCGTGATACGACTAACATGTCACTGAAATAATAAACCAATAAACCCGCTGACCCGATCAAGGTCGTATGTAACATCGCTGGACCGCACTGAGCAATCGTTTGCATGATCGGATCCACTACGTTTCCAAGCCGACCATTAAAATCACGAAATCGAATTAAGAAATGGGTTGTATCATCGACCGCAATCCCCAGAGCAACACAGGCCGTCATGGCGATTGCCAAATCAACTGGAATCCCAATCCATCCCAACCCTCCAAACACCAACAGCGTGGGGAACACATTTGGCAGCATCGCAATTAACCCCAGTGGCACTGATCGCAAAACTAAGATCAGAATTGGCGTAATGATGACAAATGCCAATAAGAAATTCTGAAACAAATCTGCCAACAAACTCATTTGGGCGTGTTGGAATAAATGTGTTTTCCCGGTGTAAATTAATTTAGGCCGGGCATCGGAAATCGAAGCCAACCCTCCGGGGTCCCCCTCAAGACCTGTATCCATTTCAGATTCGGTCGATTTTGCGTTGGACAATGCTAACCTAGGTGACGCGGAAACTACCTGCTCCGCAGCCACCTCAACTTCCCTCATCAAGCGATTAAAATTTGCTTTTTCCGCAAACGGAAAACGCAAACTAATTCTCCACGTCTCCGATTGGTCATCCACGTGCAAGAGGTTCCCGTTGGCAAGATTTCCTCGCTCTCGCCGCAAAATGCTGCGATAGGTTGATCGCTTTAACATGCTCCGAGCTGTCTTTTTAGATGGCTCATTCGGAAGGAAATTGATTAACGAATAAATTACGTGAACGTCCTCGAGTTGTGCCACTTTCGACTGAATTTGTTTGACTAGTGAAACTCTATCAGGAAATGAGTCTGCTACCGGTCGATCGAACACCACCAACAACTCGGTTTGATCCAGTGGCCCCAATTGGTTCTCCAGATTCCCAATGGAAACGAGAATTTCTGATTCGGGACGGAATAACTTCTCGACTTCAACCTCCGCTTTCAACCGAGTTAAACCGACAAGGCCGGCTAACACGATAAGTGAAAAAACAGCAGCAACCACTACCCGTCGACGTTGGACCCAAATCATCAGAGACGTCCAGAAGGAAGCGTTCTCGCTGCGGGCGGCGAGAGCGTGAAGCCCCTTGGTTCCAAACTTCGCGAGCAAGCACGGAACCAAGATCAATTGAAACAGTAATGCGAAACCAACACCCGTTGCACAAAATAGCCCAAAATTTCTAATCGCTGGAAAATCACTTCGCAGCAACGACAACATTCCCACAGCAGTAGTAACCGCCGATACGACGCAAGGGCGCCATCCAATCGACAGCAGTTTCTTTGCGTCTCCGATCGCGTCGAGTCCGTATCGAATCAGATGGATGCTTCCAGATGTCGCCAATACAAAAACAAGTGCAGGGATGATCGACATCAAACCACCAAACTTCGTATTGCAAATCGGGATAAACGCAATGCTTGTCGCTGCCGCCCCCACCGCCGCAATAAACACGATCAGCGTCAACATTCCATTTCGCAGACAAAGTAAAGAAATCAAAGTCGACAGTATGATGGAAGGTAACAAGAGATATCGAAACGAATTTTTCAGTTGGCCATCAATAAATGTCGCAATGTAGGGGTACCCGCCCATGACGACCTGCTCTCGATTCAGTTCAGGATCTGCATCGATTGCCCCCCATACGAGTTTCATCGAGGCAGTTCGATCGGCAGTTCCAAGATCCGACAACTCAATCAACGCACACGTCAACTCCGGATCGTTCGCACCAAAAAAAACTCCCTTTAACCGGCCAAGAATTTGTCTGCGCGAGAAATTCGATTCTCGCATAAGACGTCTAACAATCTCCGTTCCATTGGTAACTTTTTGTATCAGATCCGCAGAATCTTGACTCCGCAAGTGTTCAGTAAACCGGTCCAGTCGTTCGTCGCCAATGCGGCAATCCTGCCACGTCACGATCAGGAAATCATCGGAACCAAATTTAGATTCAAAAATATCATATTTCGCCCTGGCTTCGGATTGGTCAGGAAGCCATTGCAAGACATCTTCGGTATTCGACTGAATTCGCGAAAAACCAAAATAGCAAAACACGAGACAGACGGCCGCAAAACCCACTCCTAGATAATCAATTCGATTCAAAACCCAACCTTTTTGACAGTATTAATTTTCTTAATTCGACTCTGCGCAACACCCGCCTTCTCAACTGCAAATTCAATTGTAGGCGATCCGCCGAAGATCGGTTAAACTTTTGAAAGTTTTTAAAAATACGGGAGCTTGAATGAATACGCATCTTTTTGCCAAAGCCAACATCACTTCACGTCTGGTCGGTTTGCTATTTTCTCTAGGCAGCTTTTCGATCAGCCTCAACGCCAACGGCCAAACCCCAATTGAGCTACCTAACGTAATTATCATGATGGCCGATGATATGGGCGTGGGAGATACCAGTGCCTATCAAGACTGGACTGGCAATTCCGATCCCTTCCAGGTCAAAACTCCTTCGATGGTGCAATTGGCCAAACGAGGCATTCGGTTCACCGACGCACATTCACCATCGTCACGATGCACTGCGACCCGGCAGGCACTTCTGACCGGGCGATACACATGGCGGACACGATTGAAATTCAGCGTTCTTTGGGGGCCCCAAGGTGATCCGCTGATTGAACCGAGCCGAGTAACGCTCGGCACAATGCTGCAGGAAAATGGTTACCGCACGGGTATGTCAGGCAAATGGCACTGCGGATTGACTTATCGAAACGCGAACGGAAAACCCGAATCCAATTACGAAAACGTCGATCTGACGCAAGGAATTGCCGATGGCCCATTGGACCATGGGTTTGATTTCTTTCACGGAACGTCGCGTAGCCATCCCACCTCAAAAGATCAGGGCTGGCTAAATGGCAATCGTATCCCGGCCGCCCAAGGGGGAATCCAAGTCGACCGAACCAAGTATATTTTGAACGAGACTGGCCCCACCAATTACAAAATGGCGAAGAAGTTTCTCGATGGCCACCTGAGTAACCCAGGCACCCAAAAGAAGCCGTTCTTTCTGTACTACGCCTGCCACTCAAACCATACATCTCATGATCCGTGCCAAGAAATTGAAGGCCGGCAAGTCAAAGGGAAAAGTCACCCCGGTGGTAGGCGGAGCGATTTTATTTATGAAAACGATGTCGTTCTCGGTTTGCTAATTGATTACCTCGAAAAACACGATGACCCAAGACGACAAGGGCATGAATTGATCGACAACACCTTGCTCATTTTCACCAGCGATAATGGATCTGAGTCGAAGAAAAAAATGGCGACCGGTCCGCTCCGCAGCAATAAAGGATCCATCTATGAAGGGGGACATCGTGTCCCATTCATCGCCTCCTGGCCTCTCGGGGGCATTGGAAATGGCGACCCTCGCAACGACGGCCAAACCTCATCATTCCCTATTTGCCACGTGGACCTACTGGCCACACTTGCCGAAATCATTGGGACTCCCGTACCTGCCAACCATGGCGAAGATAGTTTCAGCATTCTCTCCGCGTTAAAAAACAAACCACCAGCCAATCGAACCGCAATTATTCACAACGATCACAACGAAGGCGCCCGCTTGGCTGGTAAAAAAGCAAAAGACCCAGAAGCCGCTTGGATTGCGATTCGGATTGATAACCCGGTTGTTAAAGGGAAACAGATTGCCGGCCAATGGAAAATGCTGGTCGACCACCACCTTCTAATCCACGGAAAACTGAATCCCCGCGAATTATACGAGCTCACGACCGATTTGAAGGAGCAAACCAATCGAATCAACGAATCTGCACTGCAGCCACTGGTTAATGAGCTAGCCAAACGATTGCAAACCATCCATGATTCCGGCCGGATCCAGTAATTACTTTCCACATTAATACGGCGCGCGTTAATAATTAATACCTACCGTGGATTTAATAGCGCCGGAACAACACCCGCCTGCTTTCGAAATTGGCTGGGAGTCCGCCCCGTCTCTCGTTTATAAACGGCTGCGAGGTATTCCGCATGCACGTAGCCACAGAGCTCCGCAATTTCATGGATTGTCAGATCTGTCTCCCGCAATAGTTGCTCAATCCGATTGATCCGGACTCGCTGTATCTCCTGATGAGGCGTTCGTTCAATCGCCTTTTTGAATCGAGTCTCGAGCACTCGGCGGGACATCGGTGTGATTCGAAGAACATCGGCAACACGAATATTTTGATTGGCATGCTCGCGAATATATTTTAACGCCACCGCAACTTGCCGATCCTCGATCGCCAACACATCGGTAGACTCCCGAGTTTCAATTCCTAACGGTTTAGTAATTAACGGTTGTGTCGAAACGGTTTCACCCGACATCATTCGATCCAACAACTCCGCTGCCTCAAATCCAGTCCTTCGGGTATCCGGAATAATACTGGACAACGGCGGACTGGCGAACTCACACTGCAAATGGTCGTTATCAACACCTAATACCGCAATTTCTTCAGGCACCGCAAAATCTAACTCTCGGCAGACATCAAGCACCTGCTGCGCTTTGTAATCATAACATCCCATGATTGCCACGGGTCGGGGTAAGGTCAATAACCAATTCTCAATCCTGCGCTTCTCTCGATCGAGAGTGAATTTCGCATCGTACCGAGAAATAGCCTGATAGGTGTAAAGCTTCAATCCCTTGCGATTTACTATCTCCGAAAACCGTTCACAACGAGAATCGGACCAGCGAAATGCCGGGTCTCCACAATACGCCAAATGCTTAAACCCTCGCTCGACAAAATGCTCAACCGCCAAACTCGCAATCGCCTGATCGTCAGTGTCAGCCCAGGGAATTTCAGTCACGTGTCGAGCCGCACTTAAATCAACAACAGGTAGGCCAATTTTTTTAATTGCCTTCGCGATATTATCGGTTTCAATTCGTGCAATGACGCCATCACCATTCCACTGACGCAACCACCCGGGAGGATCCGCACCCCGCTCCTGCTCGGCGATGAACATCGACCAGTTCGCGTGACGTTTGTTATAAGCAATGACGCCCTCTAATAAGCCCCGCGAGTAGGCATTAGAAGTTTCCACTAAAAGGGCGACAGAACGGCGTTGCTTCATCTCAAAACCGATTCAAAAATTTAATTCGGCCTAGGCCTAGAACAGAACCGCGACAACGACTCTCCGAGAATCCCGAACGGATTGGCCAACACGGCCCTAGGTCAGTAAAAAACAGGCTCAATTGCGTCAACTCAAAAAAAACAGGCTTTAATCTGGTAAAATATCTATGATATTTTACGCATCCTCTACTGGCAAATGGTTTTTATTGATAAACAATGAACGCAAAACCTACCACAACAGGGCCAGCCATGAGTACAACCAACGCATTTCCTGAAATTAACAAGATTCAATACGAAGGTCCGGGTTCCGATAACCCACTTGCATTTCGGTGGTACAACCCGGATGAACTCGTCGAAGGCAAGACGATGAAGGAACATCTTCGTTTCACCGTTTGTTACTGGCATACCTTTCGAGGCACGGGCGCCGATCCCTTTGGTAGCGGCACGATGGTGCGACCATGGGATGACGGCAGCAACTCGGTTGAGAACGCCTGTCATCGCGCTCGCGTCGCTTTCGAATTTTTTGAAAAACTCGACGTTCCCTACTACGCATTTCACGATCGCGATGTTGCCCCTGAAGGCGACTCGCTTCGCGAATCCAACGCCCACTTCGATGCGGTCGCTGATGTTCTCGAAGCCGAACAAAACCGAAGCGGCGTCAAGCTGTTATGGGGAACAGCGAACATGTTTTCCCACCCTCGATTTATGCACGGTGCGGCAACGACCTGCAATTTAGATGTTTACACGTACGCCGCGGCACAGGTGAAAAAAGCACTTGAAGTAACCCATCGACTCGGTGGGGAGAATTACGTTTTCTGGGGCGGTCGGGAAGGCTATCAGAGTATTTACAATACCGATATGAAACGAGAACTTGACCATCTTGGGCAGTTCTTTCACATGGCAGTCGACTACGCAAAAGAGATTGGGTTCACTGGCCAATTTTTAATCGAACCCAAACCAAAAGAGCCAACCAAACACCAATACGATTCTGACGCGGCGGCCTGCCTTAATTTCCTGCGGGCCTACGACCTGATGGATCACTTTAAACTAAATATCGAAACCAATCACGCGACATTGGCGGGGCATTCCATGATGCACGAACTCGAGTACGCGGGAATGCAGGGAGCATTGGGATCGATCGATGCCAACACTGGCGATTTGCTACTTGGCTGGGATACCGATCAGTTCCCAACGGACTATTACTTGACCACCCAGACGATGCTGGTGTTGTTAAAGTACGGACTCGCTCCGGGAGGCGTTAACTTTGATGCCAAAGTTCGTCGCGAGAGCTTTGAACCGGTCGATCTGTTTTACGCTCATATCGGAGGAATGGATGCATTCGCCCGCGGGCTTAAAATCGCAGCCGCCATCCGTGCCGATCAAGCCATTGATTCGATCGTGACCGATCGCTACCAAAGCTGGGATTCGGAACTTGGAAAAAGAATCGAAAGTGGCCAAGTCGGTCTGGCCGACCTCGAAGCCCTGATGCTCGAAAAAGGCGAGGCCAGTGGCAATCAAAGCGGACGTCAGGAATTACTCGAGAACATCGTCAATCGCTATCTCGATCGAGCCTAAGGGGTTCTTTAGATTCCTTGAAATTTTCGAAAGAGGACGATTTCAAGCGAACATCAAGGTATAAATTAAGTTGAGGGTGAACTATGTTTTCACTCTCACCTTTTTCTTTAGACGAGTCCGAGCTCATGAAATTTTTCAATCTTTTGCAAAATCGAACCACAATCGCGACGCTCGCGCTGATCGCCTCCTGGGCAGCACCGAGTCGACTCAACGCGGAAGATCGGGGCATTGCTAAATCACCCAACATCATTCTCGTCTTCATTGACGATATGGGCTGGGGAGATTTTTCATGCTTTGGCAATCAAGCGGTAGAAACCCAAAACATCGATCGACTCGCCAAAGAAGGAATCCGGTTCGAACAATTTTATGTTAACTCCCCGATCTGTTCTCCTTCGCGAGTTGCAATTTCGACCGGACAGTACCCGGCTCGCTGGAAAATCACTTCCTACCTGGCCAATCGCCAACTCAACCAACATCGAGGGATGGCTCAATGGCTCAACCCCGAGGCGCCCATGCTCGCGAGGTTCTTGCAGAATTCCGGGTATTCCACCGGGCACTTTGGAAAGTGGCACATGGGAGGCCAGCGCGACGTCGGTGAGGCACCACTTATTTCAAGATACGGATTTGATCAATCGCTTACGAATTTCGAAGGCCTGGGACCACGGGTACTCGCCTTAAAGGATGCGTACAACGGTAAGAAAGCAACAGCCCACACCCTCGGTTCGGACAAACTTGGTGATCCCTCTGAGATAACTTTTGTCGACCGATCCTTGGTAACTCAATCGTTTACTCAGTCGGCACTTGAATTCATCAAAAAATCCGAATCCGAAAAAAAACCGTTCTACATCAATCTCTGGCCCGATGACGTTCACTCTCCGTTTTTTCCACCGGCAGCAAGGCGGAGCGATGGCACCAAACGCGCCCTTTACCATGGTGTTCTCGACACGATGGATGAGCAGTTGGGCGTTCTTTTTAATTACGTGAGAAATAGTAAACGCTTACAAAACAACACGCTCATTTTGGTCTGCAGCGATAACGGACCAGAGCAAGGTGCTGGCTCAGCGGGTCCGTTTCGCGGGTTCAAGACTCACTTGTTCGAAGGGGGAATTCGAAGCTCATTGATCGCATGGGCGCCGGGTTTGATCAACTCCGATAAAGTGGGGACCGTTAATACCGACTCATGGTTTTCGGCGATGGATCTGGTGCCTTCCATTCTGTCAATTGCGAATATTGAAACCGACACCCGCTTCGACGGCCAGCCACTCGACTCCATGATCCTGGGAAACTCTCAACGATCAAGAACCGCACCTCTCTTTTTTCGCCGACCACCAGATCGAGATTCCTTTTATGGCATTTCGGACTGCCCGGACCTTGCCGTTCGCGATGGTGACTGGAAACTACTGTGCGAGTATGACGGAACTCAACCGGAATTGTACAATCTTAAAACAGATCGTGGGGAGTCAAACAATGTTGCCTCCGAACACCCCAATATAACCCGTCGCCTCACGGAATCTGTGATTCAGTGGCATCAAATAATGCCACCAGACGCCGGAGCGACATTTGCCTCCACGCCGCGAAAACGCAAATCCAAGAATCCGTGAATTCATGAATTGCCGTATCGATTAGAATACGATTTTCACGATCAACGACCGATCCCCGAGTCCAATCACTGAGAATCCGAATATGCAAATCGCGCGAGGAAGCCAAATTAAATTCATCCCCGCATCCCACGAAAAACCGGATGACCCAGGCGTTTTGAAACGCGTTCTGGCAACTCAAGAAGATTTATTTCGTGGTCAGGTGATGATGGTCAACTGGTCGCTACTACCCGATGGTAAATCATTTGAACCTCACTACCATGAGGATATGCAAGAAGTATTTGTGATCTTGAACGGCGCTGTCACGATGACGGTCGATGATCAATCTCATGAACTAAGTCACGGAGATGCCATCCTGATTGACCCTCACGAAATTCACCGAATGAGCAACCAATGCGGTGAGCCGGTCGAGTACATCGTGTTCGGCATTTCGAGAGAACAGGGCGGAAAAACGATTGTGGTATAATAAAACAGGCTTACAAGACCAATCGCAGTTCCCAAAAACAAAAGGAAGAATCACATGGACTTGACGCAAACTCCGATAAATTTAGTCCGCCAGTCCGTTTTATCCTTGGCTATTTGCTGCATACTCCTGGGCGGCTGTGCCGATCCTCCCGCCTCAGAGACCGGTGCGAAAACGGGAATCATTGGTAAAAAGAATCAGGACATTGGTGAATTCAAGCCCGAAGACGGTGAGAAAATCGCCGACTTACAAGTCAAGACCTCTGCCAACCCCTACGCATCGGTAGGTGCCTATGGCTTTGCGGTTGCGGAAATCTCAAAACAAGCGGTCACGCGAGCGTTACAGCTTTTTAAAGCAGAGCATGGTCGGATGCCAAAAGACTACGATGAATTCATGTCCCAGATCATTAAACGAAATAATATCCAGTTGCCCGTTCTTCCAGGTAAACGCCGGTATCAGTACGATCCGGTGAAGTACGAATTAGTGGTTGTGGAAGCGGAAAAAACTGATAAGTAATTAGCATTCGTTTTTTCCGGCAAGTAGATTTGCTCAGCTTCGACGGTCCTCTTCCAAGAACACAAATCGTAATTCCTCACCCCGCTTGGGGGATCGATTTTCGCCTTCGATTGCAGTCTCGCATCGAACTTGGGTGTTTTAACGACGACGTTTTCCAGTAAACCAATATGAATGCCTGAAGGACCCCCACTTGTTACCTGTTAACGAACCTACCCCTGGCACTCGGATCCTCGGCTCGACTCTCATCTCTGAAAACCAAACCCAGTTCACCGTCTGGGCTCCCGATTGCCAGTCGGTCGAGGTAGAGATCATTGACCGTCAGGCCAATACCGAAAACGTCCGCTATCGACAGGCACTGCAGAGGGACAAACAGGGGTTTTTCAGTAACACGATTTCTGATTGCGGTGCCGGTACGCTCTATCGATTTCAGCTCGATAACGGAATGGGACGCCCTGACCCGCGGTCAAAGCATCAACCCTTCGGCGTTCACGGGCCATCGGCAGTGGTTGACTCGGCTCAATTTCAATGGACCGATCAACACTGGACAGGAATCGAGAAAAAAGATCTTGTCATCTATGAATTACATTTAGGTTCATTCACTCCAGCGGGGACTTATCTCGAAGCGATTGGACAATTAGATGGCTTAGTGGATTTGGGAATCACGGCCGTTGAGTTTCTACCGCTGGCACAATGTCCTGGTAACTGGAATTGGGGATATGACGGTGTCAATTATTTTGCCCCAAGCAACAACTTTGGAACGCCCGATGAACTGAAATGCTTGATCAATGCCTGTCACAATCTTGGCTTGGCCGTCATCAATGACGTGGTCTACAACCATGTCGGGCCCGAGGGTAATTACTTGGCGGAGTTCGCTCCTTACCGTTCGCCAAAATTTAAGACACCGTGGGGAGATGCACTAAATTTTGAACATCCCGAAGTACGACAATTTGTGCTCGACAACGTCTCTTATTGGGTCGATGAGTTTCATTTTGACGGCCTTCGACTCGATGCGGTGCATTACATGTTCGATGATCGAGAGATCCATATCCTCCATGAAATTCGAGATTCATTTCGTCGTAACGAGGCCGCACAAAACCGACAAATGCATCTGATCGGCGAATCCAACATTTACGATGCGGATCTAATCAAGCCACTTGCCGACGGCACCCCCAACTACGATGCAATCTGGTCGGATTGCTTGATGCACTCGATCTACAAACACGGAAATCCGGAGATTCGCCTGACCGATCGTCATTACGAAAAAAACGATATCGCCGAAGCAGTTGAACATGCCTATGTTTTTAGCGCCCCGCAGGCGATGCGGGCCACCGAAACGATTCGAAAAAAACAAAATCCAGCAGGGGGGCGGGGCTACATCGAGTCGCTCATCATTGCGCTACAAACGCATGATAGTGTCGGAAATCATCCACACGGCAAAAGGCTCCACCAACTTACTTCAACTCAATACCAGCGATCCGCGGCGGGCTTGATCCTGCTTTACCCGTCGGTTCCCATGATTTTTATGGGGGAAGAGTGGTCCACCGATGCGCCCTTCCCGTTTTTTGCAGATTTCGAAGATCCACGATTGCGAAAATCCGTCGATCAGGGGCGCCGAGATGAATACCCACACCATTGCTGGGATGGCTCTCCCCTGCCCTCCGATCCGACCGCCTTTACCAGCACCAAGTCCCAACCTGGCGACCTCAACCCCAAGACGCATCGCTGGTATCAGGAGTTACTAACGCTTCGAAAGCAATTGGTCCAAAATGAAGTATTGCGCGCAAGCAATTTATCGACGCACGTCGACTTAGATAACTCGGTTTTTCGATTAAGCTATGCAACCTCGAAAGGTTCATTGCACATTTGCTCCAGGTTAGCCAGCCTTCAAGCTCCAGCGCTCTCATTGGAAACACTGGACGCGGGAAAAATTTTACTCGACTCAAACTGCAAACCCAGTAAACAAACCGAACAAACCGAACCAACCGAACTCAGCGGTTCGCAATGCCTCATCTG
>JAPKBL010000164.1 GCA_028823415.1 Mariniblastus sp. | reverse complement strand
AACTGGATCGGATTTTTCACCATTGCGCTGGCTGCCTTGACGGGTGCCCAAGCCGCAGGGAAGCCCAACATCGTGCTGATCATGGCGGACGACATGGGCTACGAATGCGTCACGGCCAACGGCGGTGAATCTTACTCGACGCCAAATCGAGTACCAGCTCTGCGAAAACTTGGAATGTGTGTGGAATACTCGGCGCCAAATTCAAACCCAATTAAGAAAGGCGAATGCAAACGGTAACAGATTTAAGGAGTCCTCAGGAAATTTATCTGCAATGCATAACGAGTTCATTGAATTTCTAACGAGTATGCCCAGAACTCTCAAAGAACATCAAATTAAATCAGCGATTCATTTTCTAGAAGTTGGGAATGCTGCTAATTTTTCAGTTCCTGGAAGCGGTAAAACAACAGTAGTCTTAGTGATTTATGAATGGCTACGTCGGAATGACTTGGTTGATGCTATTTTTGTCGTTGGTCCGACATCCTGTTTCGAGCCTTGGAAACAAGAATTTCCTGCGGTAATTGGCAGGCAGGTTAAATCCGTAATACTGGCTGGTGGGTCGCCAACCCTTAGGAACGACGCTTACTTAGGCAGACGCGGCATTCATGACTTTGAATTGTATTTGACATCTTTTCAGACGTTGCAGAACGACTATGACAAAGTAGACCGTTTTTTTAACCGATTGGACCAACGTGTACTTTTAGTTATTGATGAGGCCCACTATATCAAGAGACAAGGTGGGGCCTGGGCGAACGCTGCCTTAGCCATCGCAAACTCAGCTGGCGCGCGTTGCATTTTGACCGGAACACCATTTCCTAAATCACTGACTGATGCGTTTAATCTATTTGAGTTTCTGTGGCCAGGGGCTGAAGTATTTGATGAGGATACAGCAAATCGAATCGTGCATTGTATCAAGACCAATGAGAGTGAACTTGCGCGTGATTTAATAAATCATGCAGTATCGGGACTATTCTATCGAGTCAGAAAACGCGACTTAGGGCTGGCCGAACAGATATTTCATCCACCAATTCGTTGCGAAATGAATCCCATTGAGCGTGAGGTATATTTCGCAATCATTGACAGAATTGCTGCTCTTGAACTATATCAGACAACATCGGATACAGAGATACTTGCTGGTCTTAGGAGAGGGAGGATAATGCGGTTACGTCAGTGCGTTTCTAACGTTGCCTTACTAGCAACAGTGATTGAAGACTATGCAGAACAACTGATCGACGTGGATTCTAGTTTGGCGTCACTTATTGAGAATTATGATGACACTGAACTGCCGGGAAAGTTTACTCAATTAGACGTAATTGTAGATGGTGTGGTTGACGCAGGAGGTAAGGTCTTAATTTGGTCAAATTTTATTGGGACTATCAATAAAATTAACCACCATTTTAAACAAAAAGGGCAAGAATGTAAAAAAATCTATGGCGCGACTCCGTTCGAGTCAGATGAGAGTTCATCTTGCATTGGCGAAGAAAGCAGAGAGGAGATTGTGAGACAATTTAACGACAAAGAAAGTGGCGTCAATATTCTCATAGCTAACCCCGCAGCTTGTGCTGAAGCAATTTCATTACACAAAGCCTGCTCTGTTGCTGTGTATTACGACTTATCCTACAACTGCGCGCACTTCATGCAATCGCAAGATAGAATACATCGTGTTGGCGGCAGTGAGGATAAGGTATCAGAGTATTACTTCCTTCAATATCCAGACACAATTGACGAACAGATTCTTGAAAACCTCAATCGCAAACAGCGAGCAATGGCCGCTATTATTGATCAGGATTATCCCGTCTACGATTTAGATATGTTTCTAGACACTCACTTAGAGGACCTTGAGATTTACAATGCAACGTTCATCAACGGCACGGATATTTAAGGATATTTCATATAATGGAATCCGAAAACTTGCAAAGGTTTTGGACAGCGCAACCCTTAGTACAATATCGAACATTCGCCAACAATATAACGATGAAGCCGTTTGGTTTAGTGAGCATTTAGCGTTATTACGAAATCTGAAAGTCATCGACCTTCAAGATGACAAGGTAGCCATAACAGCTAATAAGTTCGTCGAGAACGCGATCAACAATGGGAATGGACAATGGATACTACCCTATCTTCTAAAAAATGAGGGTGACTACGCATCAGAGTTACTGAACTTTTGGATATTTTATATAGATAAATCCAATTTTGAGTATAGCCAGGAAAAGCATCTTCCAAGTAGTACAGCAGATACTAGAGATTTTCTCATCCATATCGGTGCACTCAACGCACTTACGAGACCAGGTCATTACAGACTAGCCTCATTTAGTAAGGCTGCTTACCTAAACCGGAGTTACTCAAAAGGCAAAGCGTTTTCCCCAGAGTCATTGGCATTACAACTTGAAAACAACAAAAGAATTGGTGAGGCGGCAGAGCACTTCGCACTCGAATATGAAGAACGTCGTCTAGGCAAAGAGGTATTTAGAGAGCAGGTCAAATACGTCGCTCGTGAAGACACCTCCGCCGGTTTCGATATCCAAAGCGTGACACTCTTTGAGAAATCGGAGATTCCACGGTACATCGAAGTTAAAGCTGTTCCGTTTGACACAAAACGGTTCTTTTTTTCCGCCGGCGAATTGAAGGTGGCAGAGCTATATTGCGAATTGTATTATTTGTATTTAATTCCCATTGTTGAAGAACAACCAAGTTTGGATGACCTTCAGATAATACAAGACCCCTTTCAATATTTCTTTTCCCAAAAAAAAGAATCGTGGTCGATTGAACCCAATAGTTATCGTATACAGAAAAAGCTTTGAGCATTTCGGCGATGGCGTTAAACTTTTTAAATGAGTGGTTATGCTTGATCTTCGTCGATGCTGAACTCTTCTTCTATAAAGTCCGGCGAAACGCTGAGGAACACCTGTCGTATGGGGTACGTCGCTTCCCCTTCATTCGTGCTAATTGTGATGTCATCAATTGATCGCCGCACGAACATCCCTCGGTCAAGCAAGTACTCAATACAACCGTGTTCTTCGCCACGATTAGCAGCGCGTACTGGTAGGGATTTTAATCCTCAACGTCGAACATATTGGCCGCAATTTGGGTAGTTGTCGTACATGAACTCACCGGTTTTCGCCACCGAATTATCTACTTGCCCCTGGCTGTACGCTGATCGTAGAGTCCGTGGACACGCTGCGAACCCTTTCCCCTCTTGTCTTAGTGAATCCACCTTGTTGACTCAGTTTTGCCCCTTTAAACTCAAATGTCCTATGAATTGCCATCGTCTTGTGATCGATAATCAACATTTTATGAAACCTACTTACATCACCATGCTTCACTTCTGGCTCATCCTCACGTCACTCTGCACACTACAGCTCTCTGCGGCAACGCCCACCGCGGCCGAAAACCTGCAGAGCAAGTCCTCTCCCCCAAACGTCATCATCGTCATCACCGATGACCAAGGCTACGGCGACCTCGCCTGCCACGGTAACCCCGTCCTCAAAACCCCCAACCTCGACACCCTCTACGCTGACTCCATTCGCTTCACCGATTTCCACGTCAGTCCATTCTGTACCCCCACCCGCGCTGCGCTCATGACTGGGCGACACCCCGCCCGCACCGGAGCCTTCCGTACATCTAGTGGTAGGAGTAATCTCAAATCGACCGAGGTCACCATGGCTCACTACTTTGAGAAAGCAGGCTACGCCACCGGCATGGTTGGCAAATGGCACCTCGGCGACAACGCCCCGTGCCGCCCACAAGACATCGGCTTCCAAGACGTCATCTGGCACAAAGGCGGAGGCATCGGCCAAGCCCCAGATTACTACGGCAACAACCAATTCGACGACACCTACCAACGCCACAAAAACGGAACAACCGCCTATGAGAAATTCACCGGCTACGCCACCGACATCTGGTTTAATGAAGCCCAACGCTTTGTGACTGAAAACAAACAAAAGCCCTTCTTCCTCTACCTCTCCCTCAACGCCCCCCACTCCCCCTACAAAGTCCCCAAGCAATGGTCAGCTCCCTATAAAGAAATCGTCACCTGGAAAGGCGGAGCCGAATTCTACGGCATGATCACCAACCTCGACCACAACCTCGGCGAACTACGCAAAAAGCTCAACGATCTCCAAATCGCCGACAATACTCTCCTCATCTTCATGACCGACAACGGCTCCTCCAATGGCTTCGCCAGACAAGCCCTTCCAGAAGAATCCTATCGAGGATTCCGCGCCAACATGAAAGGCATGAAATCCACCGTCTTCGAAGGTGGTCACCGCGTCCCCCTCTTTCTTCACTGGCCTGCCGGTGGCTTCACCGGCGGACAAGACCGTCCCCAACTCACCGCCCACCTCGACGTCCTCCCCACCCTCGCCGAAATTTGCGGCCTCACGCTCAAGCAAGAAATCCCACGCGACGGTAACACCTTCCTCCCCAGCATAAAATCAGCCAGCGCCCCTCCCACCCGAGACCACTACATCACCCAACTTCAGGGTGGAATACGCAATCTCTCTGAGCCCAAGCCCTATTCCGTCTCCTGTGTCGCCCAAGGAAAATGGCGACTCATCGACGGCGAACAACTCAACAACATCGAAGACGATCCCATGCAACATCGCAACATCGCCGAAAAGCACCCTGAGGTTGTCGCCGAGCTACGTGCGATCTACGATAAGCATTGGAAATCCATCGCGCCTCAGATGCAGCCTGGTCGCCTCGACTTAGGCAATCCAGCAGAAAACCCCACCCGGCTCTGCTCCCAAGATTGGTACCTACCTGTAGGAAACCCACCTTGGCACTTCAGTGAAATCAACCACCTCAAAAAAATCACGGGGCCTTGGTTAGTAAACGTCACCCAAGCGGGCACCTACAAATTCACCCTCCGCCAGTTCCCCGAGGTGGCTGACAAGCCTGTCATCGCCGTCGATGCTAAAATAGAAATCGCTGGCGTCATCCAAGAGGCAGAAGTTCCTAAAGGAGCAAAGGAAGTCACCTTCACCATTGAACTCCCCGCTGGTGAGACCACCCTCACCACTTGGCTCACCAATAAAAAAGGAGAAACCGGCGGCGCTTACTTCACCGAAGTCCAAAAACTTTAAAGATGTGTTCAGATCACCTGTCTGACTTTTATTGGTGCCGGATGCCGCCGCGACGCAGGAGGGTTCGTCCAATGCAGCGACTACAATTTACAGCTGACGACGAAGTGACTGCAATCCTTAGAACGTTGCCCTGCGTGCTGTTCAACTTACGCCTGTAATAATATGACGGTACCTGCGAAAGCATTGTTTTGTTCCGGGCAGGAACAATATTTGACTTTGACTATTAATGTCTTTCATCATCCAGCTTGAATCAAACCTAAAAAACCAATATGACAATTCAAACACTCAGCCGACGGTTCGTTTTGAAGCTTCTGCCATTGGCCGCCCTTTTGGGCTTCAACAGAAACGTTTCGGCCAGGGCGAACGACGATTCCCAAGACAATCATGCGACCACCGTTAGTCGTTGGAACAACACGAATAATCGAGTTTGGCTCGGTGAGTCGTTTTGGGCCAACCCAATGGAAGATTGGAAAGTCGTCGATGGCGCGGCTGAATGTCAATCCAACGGCGGAGATCGAAGCATTCATTTCATAACCCACCAAGTCACCGACACGAGCAAACGGCTGACAATGTCGGCGCGGATCAAACGGGTCGAAGACAGCAAAACCGATGGCGGCGCAGGTTTTCGCATCGGCGTAAAAAGTGAAATCAATGAATATCGAAGCAACTGTTTTGCGAAAAACGGAATCGACGCCGGCGTTGTCAATGGAACGCTGATACTTGGGCGGCAATCGAAAAAGCTGGATGTCGATCCCGGAAATAACAATTTCGATCTGGATATTTCTGGCAAACCGCTTGGCGACAAATACGAACTGACATTAAACGCCACGTCCGAAGGAAAAACCATTGGTTCGCTCGTAGCAAAATTTCCCCACGATGCCGTGCTGGGGAACGTTGCGCTAGTGAACAATTTTGATTCCACAATCAAGAAACGTCGCGGGGCACGTTTCCGGTTCAGCAAATGGTCAATCGCCGGCGACGCATTTACGGTCACTGAGGCCAACAAGTTTGGTCCAATTCTCTGGTCGATGTACTCGCTCAGCGATTCCCGCGGTGATGACGGATTCGTGATGAAGATCAGTGCCCTCACAGGGCCGCTTGGCGAGCAAGACAATCAATCGGTCGAACTGCTGGTTCAGAAAAACGACCAATGGACGTCGGCGGGGTCAGCGGACCTTGATACAGACGCTTGGGTGGCCACTCTGCGGATCCCGAACTGGGACGAGAAAACCGAAACGCCCTACAAACTGATTTATCGTGAAAAACTCAAAGACGGATCGGAAGAGACATCCCAATGGACTGGAACGATAAAAGCGAATCCCGTTGGCCGACCGCTCCGTGTTGGGTCGCTGACTTGCCAGAAGGATTATGGGTTTCCGTATGAGCCGGTCGTCCAAAACTTGATCAAGCTCGATCATGACATGTTGTATTTTTCCGGCGATCAAATCTACGAAAACCATGGCGGTTACGGAGTCATTCGGGAGCCAGCCGCACCCGCAATTCTGAATTACTTGCGAAAATATTACCAATTCGGTTGGGCCTTTCGAGACGCACTAAAAGACCGACCAACACTTGTCCTCCCCGACGATCATGATGTCTTTCAAGGCAACATCTGGGGGGAGGGCGGCGCCAAAATGAAGGATCTGGCAAAAGGTGCATCTTCAAAAGGCGGTTATCGCGAGCCCGCCCGAATGGTCAACGCGGTTCACAAGACCTGCGTCGCCCATCATCCGGACTATTACGACCCTACACCATCCAAGCAGGACATCAGCGTCTATTTTGGCGACATGGTCTACGGCGGTGTTAGTTTTGCGATCATCGGGGACCGACAATGGAAGAGCGGACCGGAGCGTGTAGAGACAGGAAGTGGCCGCGCTGACCACGTGAAAGATCCCGAGTTCGATAGCGCCAAGCTCGACAAACCGGGGCTCGTATTGTTGGGTGACCGGCAAGAGGAGTTCCTCAAGAAATGGGCCGCCGATTGGCGCGGGCATACGATGAAAGTCCTGCTCAGTCAAACCGTGTTTGCGGGCGTCGCAACCCACCACGGGAAATACGACGGGTACTTAAAAGCCGATCTTGATTCCGGCGGTTGGCCCCAAACGCCTCGCGACAATGCGATCAAGATCATGCGACCGTCGATGGCTTTGCACATTTGCGGTGATCAGCATTTGGCAACCGTTTCGCAATACGGCGTCGACCAACAGCGAGATTCGAATTGGGTGTTTTGTACGCCCGCAATTTCCGCTGGCTACCCGCGCTGGTGGCGACCCGACGATGTCGGCATGCCGCACAAAAAACGCCCGGCCCATGGTCTGGCAAACACCGGCGAATACATCGACGGTTTCGGAAACATGGTTTACGTTTACGCCGCCGGAAACCCGGAAGTCGCCAAAAAGAAAAACCGATACGAATTGGCTCATCAAAAAGGCAGCGGGTTTGGCGTGGTGACGATCGACACGGTGGCAAAGACCTACACGCTCGACGCATTTCACTTTTTGGTCGATGCAACCGATGGCAAAGCCACAAACCAGTTCACCGGTTGGCCGTTGACGATTCAACAATCAGAAAATCGCGGCGAAAACCTGATTAAGTAGTCGAAATTGGCCTACTTGATTCTTGGTGAACTCAAAACTTTCAAATTTGCCGGATGCCAGAATGCGGCACCAAAATCAGCGATTCTTCAACATGGCTATCAGTTACGTAATCCGCATCGAACAGAATTGGTTTCTGTTTCAGAAAAATGCCCAGACAAAATCCGGCATGTTTCGGGTTCACAAAGATGGCCAATACGTTTGAATCGATTTGGCCGACGAACATTTACGACTTCTCACACCTCAACCCTGAACTTCGGCTATTAAGTAGCGGTCTTTCAATCTACATCGGTTCGTTACGACCGCCCTGGTTCAAGAATCAGATTGTGCCTGCGGCTCTGAATCGACTTGCCTGGATTTAAACGGAGCGACCTGGACATCCCCCTCCGCAAACCGGACCGTGAAGTGGACGAGTTCTCCTTCAACCGCCTCGACATATTGCCTGATTGTGCTCAGAAGCAGATCGCCGCGTTTTTCAATCTGTGAAATTGCAGACTGCGTGCGATTAAGCCGACTAGCCAGTTCCTCTTGTGAGATCTGCTGCGCTTCCCGCAATTCTCGCAAGGCGGGACCGGCGATGAGGTTCTGCACGCGATCCCCAGATCCTTCGCGCCATCCTGGTTGGACCTTATCGCGAACTTCCCCTAGAAGATCCGCGCCTTGGCGAACTGCATCCTTTTCAATGTTTGACAATCTATCCCAGAATTTCTTGGCCATAATGCGTCCTTTTGTTTTTGTAGAGATATAACTCGGTAAAGGTGGAAAATCGGGCTGGCAAAGCGAACATCGACAGCCTGATAACGACATAATATAAGGC
>JAPKBL010000054.1 GCA_028823415.1 Mariniblastus sp. | reverse complement strand
AGAAGACTCCCCTCAAAAAGCTCTCTCTGCTGCCGCATTACCAATTGGCTAACTTCCTATTCCAACGGATTGAAAATAGAACCGAGAAACACAATGTTGCCAGTTTCAATATTTGAGATTGCACAGAAAAAAGGTCGATCAATTTTCATCAGTGGATTCTCGTCAATCCTGGCACTCTCAGTTCCGAGTGCAATAACGGTAACGGCTGCCGCCTCCGCGCCCTCTTCCTTGACTTCAAGAAATGTATTGTGAATAACCTGCGAGATCCCAAGCTTCAGGTTTGGGTTAATTGAGCTAAAACCCATCGTTTGGTCGAAAGCCTCAGTCATTCCCATCGATTTTAAACTCGACTTAAGGTCTTTCTTTATCTGCAATTTGAAACGAGGAACGAGAAGCATAATCTCCTGTTGTCTCATTTCCATTTGCAATCGTGTAAACGATTCCATCGAAATGTCCTTCTGAAAAGATGCAAGGCCTTTTTTGGGAAGTATAAACGTCATCGCCATATTACCATTTCCAAATGGCAGTCTTACGGCTTGAAGATCACCGTTCTCGACGAAATGATAACTTCCTTCTCTCGCCATTAGCGGCACGCTTACCCGAGTGTTATTTACCAAAGTGAATTCATGAGGCTGGGTTTTTCGTTTATCGAAGGGATCCTTCCAGAGTCCTTTAAAATACACAGCATTGACTAACACCATGACATCATCCGGAGTCAGTTTACTAAGAGGATGAGTAATTTTTCCCTTTGTTTTATCACTACACCATTGGTTGATATCGTTGACTGTTTGAGTATTGAACGGCGCGTTCTTAACCACTGCGTCAAAATTCTCGACGTTAGCCGAAATGAACTCCGGTTGAACTGGGAAGTCATTCTTAATCCAAATCGAATTAGCGATATCGAGTTCGGCCGATTTATCAGTGGTTGTTAAATTCCAAATCAAAGAATGATTGGCAGAGTTAAAACTTTTATGTGTGAAGCCCTTAAATTCAAGAACATCTTCAAACTCCGTTCGGACCCGGTCGACCGTCCCGTTGTAGAGCATTCCAAATGCTGTCGATATCGAGGTCGGCGAGATAAAAATATTTCCCTCTTCCGATTCTTTTTGAATTTCTCGATAGATTTTGAATCCAAAATCATTGTGAGCCTTGGTTAAGGCATCACTTGCTGATTTTGTCGGGAAGCTCGCGGGGCGCAATGGTTTCGATGGCCTTCTTGGCTCTTTCTTACTACCAGCGAACTGAAACAAAATTACAGCGATCACAATGGCGATACAACTTGGCATAATGATCTTCATAAGCGTTCTCCGATTAAGTTACATCCGCATAACGTTGGCAAGAAACGTTTATTAGTAACCCCTCAAAGAAAATTCTAACTTTAATGGGAACGATTTTTGCTGAAATGAACGAAAAGGCGCTCGTTCGTGAATCCCCCTTGGCAACTCGTTTCAAGGTTTAAAGCAGTGTCTTTTCGTTGAAATTGCATGCATCACCCCGTCGGTTAATAATTCACTCTGTGAATAGATCTATGCAAACATATAATTCAATTGCGAGTTGAACAGCATGAGCGACGAGAAACTAATTAAGGCAACCATTGAGACATACTTTGATTGCATGTACGAATCGTGTGCCGAAAAGCACATATGGTATTTCACGCCGACGCAAAGGTTGTTGGGTATCTCGAGGATGAGCTTCACGTCATGTCAGTAACTGAATTTGCGAATTTCGTAGCGAGTCAACAACCGTCTCCCAGAAATAATGGCGACCCAATTCGACTTGACATCCTCTCTATCGATATTGCTGGAAAGACAGCGGTTGCGAAAGTTAGAGACGATTATTTAGGCATGACGTTTCTAGACACCTTATCCTTACTAAAGGTGGACCGAGAGCGGACGATTTACAACAAGCTATTCCACGTCGAATGTTCCTCACATTAGGTGTTGGGAGGTATTCGATCTGGAAACTTCCGCCGGTGAATCTAATTCAATCAATGATCGCGTTCGTGGGACGACATCCGTTACACACGACGGCGTCTTCCCAGCACGCCTAGCACGACACCGCAGCACAAGAAACACAGACTCCCCGGCTCTGGTACTGCGCTAATAGAAATCGGATTGAGCGCGTTTCCCGACATAACTAAAAGGCTGTTTAAATTTACACTGTCAGAATAGTAATTGACGTGAGACGCTTTCACATTGTCGAAAATGCTGTTCAACCACAATTGATCACCTGCATCGCTGCCGGTCATTGCAGCAACCCCAACTGGCGCGATAAAGAACAAATCGCTCCATGTATTTAAAGGGTCTCCATCCAACTCATAGCCTCCTAATATCTGATTGGGATCTCCGTTAGAGGCAGCCTGAAAAAACTCCGAAAGCAACTGGGCTTGTTCACGTGAAATTGTATCGCCATTTAGAACGGCATCCGCTCCAAACCGCCAGGGAGTACGGCCGGCGTTGTACCAATACTCATCATCGTGTTCGCTTTCTAGAAAATTAGGAGGGGCAGGTGAGGCATCGCCGGAAACAGGATCCACCACTACGAAATCAGGCATCAATCCAGTTCCAAATTCCGTATTAATGTCAGCCACGGCTTTTTGTGTGGCGTCAATGACATCCCCCCATTGCTCTTGATTACCAGATGCTTGGCCAAATGCCCTGAATTGACCATACATAAAATCACTCGATCGCGTAGACCACTGATTATAAGCACCCGATCCATTCGCATTAATCCAATCGCCTAACATTGGAAGGTCACTGTCTGGGCCGATGGTCGAAGTATGGATTGCCTCGATAATCGTCTTAGCTTCCTGGGCATAATTAATACTTCCACGACTTCCCCATTGTTTATCGGCCAACAATAAGCCGTATGCAATATCAGCATCGCCATCAAATGCACTACTATTTCCAGTCGCATCTGGCTGAGCCCAGTCCATTAATTGCGAATTACCCTCGCTAGGGTGAGCGCGGGAATAAGTATAAAGGCCATCGAAAATCTCCTGAGCAGCAGTGTCGTGCCCCGCCATATTCGGAACAATAATCATTCCGTAACCTTGGGATTCCGAAGTAGTCCGACCGGAACCGTCCATCACAACACGGTAGCCATCTCCCCCTGGGTCGGTTCGCATCCAATCCGATTTCCACTGATCGTAATAGTCGCTTACGAAAACATCGATCTCCCCCTGGGAATATTGATCAGGAAAAAGCGTTCCGGTGGCGTAGTTCTCATGATGACTACCAAACGGATTGTTCTGCGCGTAGGCCGCATGGATTGAGCACACAACAATGATCCAGACAAACGATAAAACAACAAGGCGGAGGCGCATGATAAATCATCCTCAATAATAGGAAGGGCAACTAATCTAAACGTAGTCGGAAATCGAACGGGATCAGGGAGACTTCGGGATGGTTAACTAGATGCATCTTAGGAAAGGGAACTGTCTAGACAAGGAAACACACTTGCATTACATAAAGTTACAAACATAAATCAAAAAAAAGATGTGAAACCGTGGTCCTCTTTCATTGGCAAGCAGTCCGATCAGCCAATTTTCATGCTCCAACGGCGGAATGTTTTCCCTAGATTCTCAAACGCCAGCATCGCATAAAAATCTTTGTACATCGCAAACTTATGGGTTGCTAAACCAATGTGGCTGGCTTGCCGTGTATAAATCCCCGTCAAGAATACTGCTCGGGACGGCGAGCACACCGAATCCGGTACGTAGCCGAGGGTATAACGAACGCCCGTCGCCGCAAACCGATCAAATCGGGGCGTATGCACGTGAGCGTCACCATAAGATCCAAGCTGCCCGCTAATGTCTTCGGAAACAATAAACAGGCCGCTAGCCTTAACGTACGCTTCCGCCAAGCCTGCCGAAAAAACCATCAAAAAAAGAGTTTTTGACATTCTCGAAACCGCGGCCCCCACCCATCTCACCCCATAAGGAATTGGCAGATGAAAGGCTCACAGAAATAAACGAGTTATTGGTAGACACCGCATCCAAAAAAGGCTTGGAGTCCCCTTTCAAAAACCCAGCAGCGGTGACGATTCCACTACTGCCCAATCAGACGGAAGTAAACAGGGACGGCTTCCTGAATCAACTGGGAATGAGAATCAAGTGGATGGCAAGTCAAGTAGAGAACCCTCTCCAGGAGTACCGAAACCTAATGATCTTGAGGGGCAGCTGTATCTGGATGAGTTTTCAATGAAATTAACACACAGCCAGAACGCGAGGAAATAAACCAACTGACGGATCAAAGCGATTGGGTAGTTCAGCTAACCCGGAACTAACGGACGACGAATTATCAGTTAACATGTTGTTGGTCAATTCTTCGATCAGCCGCCACCTTTTGCCAAACCGACGAGCCATAAATGCCACACGCAATCCGTCGTTTCCAAGTTTTGTTTCTAATCGTCATGCTGATATCTGTTGGTCGTACTGCGACTGGGCAGAATTCCGCGAAATCAGATTCCGAAACCAACGAGAAAAACACTCTTAATGTTCTGTTCATTGGTAACAGCTATACGGCTCGACACAGCCTTGCCAACGTGATCAAGCAAATGGCAGAAGCCGCCGATCCAAATTTGATTTTCAATCCGACGACGGTGATTTACGGCGGACAACGATTGGTCAACCATTGGAGTTTTGGTACGCAAAATATTGTGAGACAGCATTCGCTTACCAGAGAAGAACAACTTGCGACCATCGCCAGAATCAGGGAATCGATGGGAAAGAACCCTGAGGGGAAGCATTTCCGGGGAGCACTTGGTCGTCAAGAAAAACTGTTGGCCGAGTTGGATGCAGGAAACATGTCTCGAACAAAATGGGATGTGATTGTACTTCAGTCGTACCGCGATGACATTGACGTAGCGCCCAACGCCAAGGAGACGTTGTACGCCCAGTTTGCGCCCAAGTTCGCAAAGCTTGCCAAGGCGCAAGGTGCTCGCGTGGTTCTTTACGAGACAACGCCGACAACACAAAATGCTCAGCCATTAACAACCAAACCAGATTCGGCACCGATCATGGACAAGGTAAAAAACATTGCCCGACTTGCAAACTCGACCAAATCCAAAGTCGCTTCGATGTCATTGGCTGGGTTGCGTTGTCAAACGGAACGTCCGGACCTCTCACTTCGATTCGTAAACGATGCTCATCTCAATCAAACAATGGCGTATTTGACTGCTTGTTCGGTTTACGCTGCCATATTTAACCGAAGCCCAGTTGGGTTGCCCGTCAATTCAGTCACGGACATTCGCTTTCTGGAAAAAGACGGCCAGAAAGATAAGGACAAAGATCGCGATGGAAAGCCGATCACCAAGACGTTTTCCCCAAAGGATCTCGCAGATTTGCAGCGCATCGCATGGAACAGTTACCAAGAGTTCGAGACACTTCGAAAAGAACAATAGCAAGTCACAACGCCGCGCTCGATTTGAATCTGCGCCTGCTTAGTCAAATAGCGGCGCGCGGAATCTTAGCCCGAGAATAGCGTCGGGGGATCCTCGTTCACGCTTTGGTTTAGGATTAAATGTCGTGATTGTTAATGTCAGACAATTCTCGTAAATGTTTTGTCCATGATAATTTGGTGGAGAGTTTTTTATGAAACACAAATGGAAGATAGCAATTCTGCTCACTCTGAGTCTATCGTTTGCAATTGTTTCAACCGCTTCGACGGACGAATCTGAATCAACTAAACGTCAGCCAAACATTATTTAAATCATGGCGGATGATGTGAACTGGGAAGCTTTTGGTTACTACAGCGCCGAAGACTACAAAACGCCGAACATTGACGATCTTGCCCGGCAAGGTTTGAAGTTCGGTCGCTGTTATTCAACAACGATTTGAATGTCGTCGCGGGTTGACATCATGACCGGGAAGTACAATTTCCGTAACTATACGCATTTTGGATACTTGATCTCGGCTTACCTACCGGTGGAAAAATGGGGAAGCATCAGGGGCGTCGTGGTTGGTGTTAAGTAGTCTCTATCGCGCCATCTCATTCCATATTGCTTCCCGCGTTTGGCCAAACGGTTCCATTGCCAGGATTGGTTAGGATACCTGAAAATCTGATTTCTTTTTTCGATTCGCCGGTCCATTTTTCCAACTTGCAAATAACATGACAGTTTGCCGAGGGTTGGGGATTTTTCAGGAATTGGCTGGCGTCTCGCCTGCTCGTGATCACCTGGTTTGAAAACGCGGAGCGTATGGATAATGGGTGCGTTACATACCCAGTGTGTCTGCACAGCGACACTTCAGACGAATAAAACTAAGTGACAATCAACCACCTACATTAGTGCCCCCTAACGTGCCCCCAGCCGAACAACAGCTCAACGAACTACTCTCCATGTGGATGACTATCCATCAAACACAAAAGCTTCTCCATCTAATAAAGAAACTTTTTCTAGAGTGAGGGGAAATGACTAATCAGACTAACCACAGTAACCACCAACACTTAATGGTTAACGGTCTCAATAAGAACCGCCTCAAAAAGAAGATATATAAGTTCTCAAACAGTGAGCGCGAATACGCCCCAAAGCTGCCTCATATTTCGCCCCTGAATTAACGACTAGTCTCAGCCATTATCAGGCCAGTAAAGCACTACTTGGGGTTGGCTTTCACTATGAACGGGAGCAGGGGCGTCATACATCCCAAGATGTTTGGCAATCTTGTCCAGAGCCGAGACTTTTATCGAATCACAAGCGTTGAGAGCTAGTTCTCGCAATTGCTTCAAAACCCAGTCGGCGGTGACCTGAGTTCCCTTCTCTTGGGCTTCCCTCAGTGTCTGAATTTCAGTTTGAATGTCTATCTTTGACAGTAAGTTAGACGCAGCGCGGTTCGCTGATTTTGCGCTGTAGTCAGCACGAACCGCCGCTTTCGCGCCATTAAGGTCTACCATGTATTCCTGGCAGAATTACTTCTGTTTTGGTGTCACGATAAAGTTCCTTATGCAATCGAATGGTTGGAGTCAATTGTACCCGCATTCTCTTGAAGTCAAACCAAATACATGCATTGCCTTCCACAGTAGGGAAGATACCCGAATCTAGAATGGCAATGCTCAAGCCAACCCATTGTGGTCGTGCGATTGCAACATTGCATTTGCTCAGTCAAAGATAATTCAGGGAATCTTGAGACTATTCATCCTCGTGCTCCGCACCTATTCACTGGTACCCCTGCTTCCTTCATTGCTACACAACAATCGGTTACATTAAATGGCGTCTTCACGCAACGAAACCTCCCCCGCCAACAATATGTCCGACGATTCCCCAGAAAGCCTTGGCGACGACCCAACGAACGTTGGTAAGGGAAAGGTACGCGAAGAACAAAGCCTAGGCGAAACGTCTTGGTTTGCCCGTTGAATCGACCAATAGCATCGGGATGAAGTTCGTCGTGATCCCTCCGGGGGAGTTCGCAATGGCATCGAATATATTTAAGGAAGTTGGATTTGACGAAAGACACACTCCGCCATGACCCGCCTCCAGATCCGGGTTGTGGTCCTGTCGGTTCGAATCCCCTCAGTCACCCTTTTTAATTTCTTGCAAAAGCCTGATTTCGACCGGGCTTTTTTCGTCCGCCGACTCAATTCGATTGGCTTGGTTCAATGGGTGCAGTTGTCGGCCGAGTTAGCCTCGCCTCGCTGGATCGGACGGTGCTCAGCACCGATTCTTTTATCTCCATTACCAGAATGAACACCGCGGGAACGAGAAACAGCGTGAATACCGTAGAGACTATCAGGCCGCCGAGAACAACCGAGCCAAGTCCACGGTAAAGTTCGCTGCCGGCACCGGGGAAAACGACCAATGGCAATAATCCAAGAACCGTTGTTGTTGTCGTAATGAAAATCGGGCGGATTCGCCTTCGAACGCTCGCAGGTACCGCTTCACGTGCCGACATCCCGTCACGCAAATAGTGTAACGATTGATGGACGATCAGGATCGCATTGTTGACAACGGTACCAATCAAAATCACAAAGCCAAGCATCGTCAGCACATCTAGCGGCTGATAGACAAAGAAATTGAGTACCCACAATCCCAGCACTCCGCCTACCGCACCGAGCGGAACACTGAACAAAATTACGAATGGATACAACCATGATTCGAACAGCGCGGCCATTAACAAATACGTAATGACCAAGGCCAGCAGCAGATTCAATCGCAGCGCATCCCATGCCTGACGAAGTTTGTCGGCCGTTCCCGAAAGCGAGACCATCGTATCGCCGTCCAGCAATCCTTCATCATGCAATTTCCCAACGATCTGTTTATCGATAATCTGCATTGCTTCTTCAAGCGGCATGGTTAACGGTGGTGTCACCGAAATCGTGATCGCACGCAATTTTTCGCGGCGATAGATCGCTTCGGGGCCGCTGCTATATTCAATCTCAGCCAAGGCAGAAAGTGGTACGACTTGTCCTGATCTTGTGGCAACCGGCAATGACAAAACGTTTTGGGTACGACTCCCAAAGGAATTTTTGCCAATAATCGTCAAGTCGATTTTGTCTCCATCGACAAAATAGTCGCCCGCATAAGCGCCATCGACAAACGCGTCGATGGTGTACCCAAGTTCCGCCGCACTGATTCCCATCTCAGACGACTCGACCAGTTTCGGCTGAACATGAATTTCCGGGCTGGAAAGATCGAGACTCGGTCTGGGCTGTGCCTGTGCTTCGGGAATCATTGCTTTGACGTCGTCAAGAACCCGGCGGCCAACTGCAATCAATTTATTCAAATCACCACCCGTGATCTCAACATCGATCGTACGACCACTGCTCAATCCACGTTCAAACAAACTGGATTGTTTCACAATTGCTCGCGTTCCAGGAAACTGTGAGCCAGTCTTTTTGGCCAACGGAATCAATTCTCGAACTCGCGATTCGTCTTTGGTTCGAAATCCCATGAAAACGGATGTGCCGCGGACTGAGTAAAAGTAATAGTCGATTGGGGGATATTCAAGCTCAGGACCATCCGCGTCGACGTTCCAATAAGGCTCGAGATCTTTTTCCAGTTTCTCGCCCATCGCCATCAATTGTTTGATGTTGTAACCCGGAGGAGGTGAAAGACTGCAAAACACGAAATTGCGATTGCCCGAAGGCAGGTATTCAACTTTCGGCCAGAGCAAATAGGAGATTCCAACCGACATCGTCACCATCAAAACGATCAGCGCAGCGGATCTCAAAGAACTTGCCAGGATCCATCGATTCAAATTGGTAACACCATCGGAGAGTCCAACTCCAAATCCGTGAATCAGTCGCACGATTGGCCCGGCGTCGCGAAATTGAGATCGACGCGTGACGTTTTCGTCCGTGTCAGGTCCCGCACCATTTGGATGAGTGCCTGAAGAGTCACCGTTGTCGGCAAACGAGCCTCTGGCAATCAACCGTGCCGCTGCCGTCGGAATCATCGTGAAGGAGACAATCAGTGACAAACCAACGGCGCAACTGATGGCCAGTGCGATATCGCGAAAAAGTTGCCCGGAAGTCTCTTGAACAAAGAGCACCGGGATGAACACGGCAATTGTCGTGAGCGTGGATGCAATCACCGCGCCGGCAACCTCCTTGGTCCCTTCGGATGCGGCCTGAAAAGCACTCTCTCCACTTTGGCGTCGACGATAGATGTTCTCCAGTACGACCACCGCATTGTCGACGAGCATCCCCACTGCAAAAGCGAGCCCAGCAAGACTAATCACGTTCAGCGAACGCCCCATCAAACCGAGCATCAGAAACGTTCCGATAATGCTAACCGGAATCGCAAGTCCAACAATCAACGCTCCGCGACCAAACCAAAATCCCACACCGAGAGTTAATCCCAAGGTGACAAGAAAAAACCAAGGCGACACAAAAACACATGCGACCGCGCTGCCTGCGATCAGGGGCACGGCAAGCAACGTTCGCCGGCCTAGATGCAGAAACAACAACAATACGATGATCGTCAGAGCACCGCCGACAAAGATGTTTTGCTGGACAATTTTGATTGCCGATTGAATGTATTCCGTCTCGTCGTAGTACTGAAAAAGCTCCAGATCCAAACGCTTCAATAATCCGTTGTTCAGATTCTCGGTCACTTTTTGAACGCCATTCATCACTTCGAGAACGTTTGCGCCCGAAGTCCTTCGTACGCTAAGCCCGTTACTGGCGATGCCATATCGCCGCGAAATGCTTTCCTGTTTCTTGTAGGCCAGCTGAACCTCAGCGACATCTCGGACATAAACCGGTATTCCGTCTTCAATCGCCAGGACTTGCCGTTTAACATGCTCTGGATCGCGAAATTGCCCGAGCGTGCGAACGACCCAGCGTCTTTTGCCTTCCCAAACGTTGCCGGCTGAAGTGTCTTTGTTCTGACCACCCAGCGCAACCCGAACATCGGCGATCGTCAGTTGGCGCGCGGCAAGCCGTTCCGGATCGACGATGACCTGCAGTTCCTCTTCTTGGCCTCCGTAAGTGTCTGCTTCGGAAACGCCGGGGACTCGCTCGAACTGCGGCTCGATCAGGTCTTCCGAAATTTTGCGAACATCCTGGAGGTCAACTTCAGCAGGAAGCAGTTCCTTCAATTCAGGATGTTGGTCTCCCAGCTGTTCGTAGATTTTCGTTAGTCGAAAGACGCGTAGGCCCGTGTTACCCGCTCGCCGTGATGGCTCAAGCGCTTTAGCAAGTCCTGGATGCGCGTTTTGAAAAGCCTGAATCTTTTCGACTGTCGGTGGCCGAGAGGTCAAAGCAAATCGAGCGATAGGACTATCTGTGACATCGGATGCTTCAATCACAGGTTCGTTCGCGTTGATTGGATATTCACGGACCTGTTGCAAACGCGTATTGACTCGCATCATGGCGTCTTCGATGTCAGTGCCGATTGCGAATTCCAGTGTGATGTCAGCCGACGAATCGCGACACCGCGAAGTCATCTTGATCAGGCCTTCGATCGCCGCAAGTTGCTCCTCCTGTTCTTGAACGATCTCCCGCTCAATTTCCTGTGGACTTGCTCCAGGCCAGCGTGTTTCAACTGAGAGAATTGGATTTTGAACGGCTGGGATCAGCTGCTTCGGCATCGTGACTAATGAGATGGAGCCGAAGAGCACAACGATCAATGCGCCGACCGAAACCTTGACTGGATTTCGGATAAATGATTCAAATATCTTCATTTGGGCGTTTGATTGAAAATATGAAATTAAGGACTCAACACGTCGCAGGCACTACGGGCGCGCTGTAATTTCCCCAGCATGGGAAGGTTCGACGCAAAGCGCCGGAGGTGGTTGATTTGGCAGTGGCTAACTCAAGACAATTCGCGTTGTATCGCTTTCCCCTCATCCGTCCTTTGAGCCGCTGCTTCCCGAGGCAAAGGAATTAGGTTGATCTTGATTTATTGATGCAGCAATCTAAACGGACAAACGATCATTGATTTTCCGATTTCATGCCGGGTACTATTTTTACTTGCGAGTTGGGAACAAGTCGTTCATTTCCCTCAACGACAACAAAATCGCCAGCTTTGATTTTCCCAATCACTTGGATTCGATCGTCCAAGGCGACTCCAAGTTCGACTGGGACCTTGCGAACGACTCCTGTGGCCGACTCGTTTGAATTGTCGCTCTTGTCGAAATCAACTACAAAAACCGACCGATCTTTTCCGTTAAGCACCAACGCATCTTTGGGAACCAACGGAAGTTTTTTTCGCTGGCCGACGGGAACATCCACCCGAGCCAACATCCCGGCAAGCAGCATAGGAGTTTCGTTTTCAATTTTATTCTTTAATCGCAAATAAACCGGATAGGTTCTGGCTTGAGCAGCAGCCACCGGCACGATTCGGTCAACTTTTCCAGTCAAGATTTGGTTTGGAATCTCCGGAAACTCAATGCGAATAACGTCTCCTTTGCGAAGTCCAACAACCGTTTCAGCCGTTACTGGTGCAAGAATCTCTACTTCATCCATTTGAATGATTTCAACAATGGGATCACCGCGATTAATCCATGCGCCTTCTTCTGTAAATTCAGCTGAGACAAACCCGTCGAACGGGGCGATAATCGTTGACTTCTTTAACCGGTCTTTAATTAGTTCGAGCTTTTGTTTTTGCAATTCAACTTGAGCTTCGGCCTGCGCGATCGTTTCTTTTCGTGGGCCTTCTTTAATCCGCTTCAATAAAGCTTGGGTTGCTTTGAGTGCATACATTGCGGCGTCGGCGCGTTCTTTCGCATCGTCTAGTTCTCCCAGACTGGATGCAGATCCTCGAGCCAAGGATTCCATTCGCTCTAGCCGGGCATCTGCATTTCTTGCAGCAGCGGTAGCGGCTTGCATGATGGCATCGGCTTCGGCAATGTCCTCAGGTCGTGAACCATTTGCCAGCTCGGACAAACGGCTTAGCGCCAGTTGATGTTCGGCGGTGGCGGCGGCCTGTTCGATCTCAAGTGTTTTTGTTGTAAGTTGAGCCAACGTCTGCCCTTTGCGAATCATCTGGCCTTCATCCACAAGGAATAGAAGGACTCGCCCATCAAGAGCGCTGCCGATCCGGCTGGTTCGAAGTGGCTTGACGGTGCCAACAACGCGTTGGCCCGCGCGCACTTCGGCTTCGATGACGATAGCAACCACTACCGGTTTCATGTCCTGGGCCAATAATCGATGGCCAATTGCAAAGTTAACGCAAGAGAGCACGAAAAGGACGGCGATTTGAAAGTAAAGACGAAACATTCACTTACTCTAGGTTCTGATACAAGCCCCGTAAATCACCAACACCGGACAACTTGCAAGTTTAGCGAAGCACCATACCGTAGCGGACGACAATCGTTTTAATCGGCATATCAAAATCGCTTCGGAAGGCTGAGAACCCACCGATGAATATAGAGATTTTGATTCTCATTGACCCAAGATGTGGCCGTGATTTTGGCGGTTGTCAGTATCTGGCCTTTACCCGAATCATAATTTAAAAAGGAATGAACCCTTTGACTCTCCCTTTGATTGGTTCCTTTGATTGGTTCAATTCGACACAGGTCGCCAGCAGGTCACCCTATCCTCAAATCCGAGAGAGATCGGGAGCACTTTGAGCCCGCTTCACCAAACTAGAACCGCACGGTAGCTACGTAAATGTGCCTGCGAAAATTGAGGCCAAATGTTTGACCACCACAGAAAACATAGCCACAATGCAGGGACATAGTGGAGTAAAATCCCTACCAGTTATCAACAAGCCCAACTAAAACGCAAACTACTAACAGCGGCGAAAAAATGAAATTATTATTAAATGCGATACTGATGGGCTTGTCCTTGGCCTGCGTGGTTAGGGCGGATGAGGTCAAGAAGCCGAACATGGTTTTCATCCTTGCCGATGACATGAGCCGCGACACGTGGGGTGTTTACGGGAGCGTGGATTGCAAAACGCCTAACATCGACCGCCTAGCCCGCGAAGGGATCCGCTTCGATCACGTCTATGCCTCGGTGGCCATGTGTGCGCCATTCAGGCAGGAACTCTACAGCGGCAGATCGCCTTGGCGCACGGGTACATTACCCAACCATTCAAAGTCCAAAACGGGAACAAAAAGCATCGCCCACTACCTGAAACCGCTGGGTTACCGCGTGGCGTTGGTGGGCAAAGGACATGTCGGCCCTAAGGAATGCTATCCATTCGAATATTCCCCCGGAAAAGATAAGGTGAAAGATCCGAATCCGTATTGCCTTGAAAAGGCGGGGGAGTTCATGGATTCCTGCACTGATCAGAACAAGCCGTTCTGCCTCTTTATCGCCTCGAACGATTCCCACGCACCGTTCACCACCGGGGACCGGACCGCATATGATGCCGCGTCGTTTACAATTCCTCCCTATTGGCTGGACACCCCCAAACTTCGGCAGGAACTCGTTAAATACTACGCCGAAATCAGCAACTTCGATCAACTGGTTGGTAAGATGCGCCGTGAGTTGCAAACGCGAGGGCTGTGGGACAATACGATCTTCATAGTTTGCAGCGAGCAGGGTACACAGTTGCCATTTTCAAAATGGACCTGCTATGACAACGGTCTGCATTCTGGATTGGTCGCGCGATGGGCTGGAGTGACCGCTCCGAACTCCGTCGTTGGAGAACTGGTTTCGATCGCGGACATTACGCCCACCTTGGTCGAAGCCGCGGGTGGTTCGTTAAAGCCTGGCGACTGTGATGGAAAAAGTTTCCTCAAGATGCTCAAAGGCGAAAAACAGATACTGCACCCCTATGTCTTTGGTGCCTTCTCCAACTGCAACATCATCGGAAGCCGCGACCGAATCTTCCCGATCCGGGTGATCCGGAACAAGTCGTTCTCTTTAATCTACAATCCCAACCACCAAAGCCAAACATCTAACACAACACTCGACAAGGCGCTGGCGATACTAAACGATCCATCCGCACCATCTGAGGACGGATCGGATATCGCGTCCTCCTGGATTGCGCTATCCCAAAAGGTGCCATCCGCAAAATCGCTGGTGCGAAAACTGCATCATCGACCGGAGTATGAACTCTACCATCTCGACATAGATCCCTACGAACTCAAGAACGAGATCAACAACCCGGAATACCTCGCGGCGGTGGAAGAGATGAAAAAACAATTGCACGCGAAACTTGCGGAACTGGGAGACGCCGATCCGATCGAAACCGAAAAATCGCTGGTCAAAACCAAAGGGCCAAAGAAAAAAGTCAGAAATAAAGGAGGAAAGCAAAACTGATTCGCCGTACTGACGGACACGCGTGTCGAATCGAAGCTACAAAAAATCTCCATTACTTGCAGGAACACCAACTCGCCTGTGTACATAGACCGATTCCCTTCCAAAATCTGGGAAATCAGTAACTATCGCGAGATGCAATTTCAAAACGATACAGGTCATCATTTCTCGTAAAGTGCCAAATGAAAATAGCTTAATAGCTATCAACGTGAAAACGTTAGAACACTACTGATGGGAAATGTGAAATGACAAATACGAAACAACTTAACCCGCCTTACACTTTGCGAGGGTCAGGCCTTGTGTTCGGAGTTCAGGTTTAAAAAACTGCTCGACCCTATCCACGTCTTTTCGCCATTGAGCGGACTCGTAAAACCGGCTCTCACCACAACGTCAGCTGGCAAGGCACACCCACTTATGTAGCGCAACAGGTGAAATACCCCTTCGTCTTAAAGCATATCGATACGGCAATGGGTTGGCTCGATGGTGACTTCACAATATACAGCTCGTTGTGCGCATTGCTTCCCTCCCGTCAGGGTGAATAAAGCCGATGAAGACTTATGGATTTTGCCATCTTTTTTATGGGTCTATGCACCACCACTGGCCAATCTTTTTAAAGACCGTCTCGTTGAATTCTGAAAGGTCGTATATTTTGTACGTTGCCGTTTTTCCATCATCTGAATAGACAGGCGTCTTTCCGCAAGCACCCTTGAAAGTCGGGCACAAACCTCAGCGTACCTCAGATTCACAACACAGTCCCGCCGGCGGCGTCGCGGGAATTCGCGTCGCCGGAAAGATTCGCGTTCTCAACAATGAGTTTGTAGGCACATCACTACGCAAGCGGGGACCGCCTAACAATGCCATCTGGGCATTGCCAGGTTCGGCCGTGACGATGACTGCAAACAAGATTCATGGTTGGCGGCATGGTCTGCATGCAACTGGGACTAGTGTCTCCGCGAACAACAATACCGTGAGCGACTTTCATAGTTCGGCATTTGTCATTCAAAATTCCACCAGTCCCGCCAACATTCATGACAACATCGCGATCTCCCCAAACCCCAATGACAAGGCCGTTTCGATTAGCGGTAAAGCGGGCATCGTCAACAAGAACGAATTAGTAGGCGAACTAAATCAGTAGTTTAACCCTAGACTTCGCTGACTTGCTGCCGGCTCCTGCAAAACAAGAGTACGTTGCCAGTCCGCGCCGCGACGAGTGTGTCCCTTTGCAAACACCGGACTCCATCGTGGGAGCGTCAATCATAGCCCCCAACTCAAACGCAGTAACACCTAGACATTCTTGATTGCGTTACCCATCGACCACAACTTCACGATAAAGATAATCATGCACACCAGAGCAACCGGCGCAGCAATATAATTCACAAACGGAATCACTGAACACACCACCGCAATCGCCCACGCCAAACCAACTCCCTTGCCGCAATCTCCATTGGAATGGTCACCAATTGACGTAAAGTAATTTTTGAAGCCATCCGTGACCGAAAGAGAAATCAAAAATGGCATTACAAAGTTGGCAATTGGAACGAGCATCAGGAATACAAGCCCAGGACTAAACGGGCGGAATTTTTCTGGTAGTTTCGAGATTGGTTTGTACATTAAAAAGCAAACGACTATCTGAATTAAGAAGCCGACTACAATTATCACACAGAGGAATGCGAAGAACCCCGCAATCGCAACTCCACCCGCCGCCGCATCTATTGGAATTCCGTCAAGGCCCTGTAACGCTGGTGTATCTTGTGACATTTTTTAATCCTTTATGTTTTTGTATTACCGCCTGCGATTTATACCATATATTTTAAGGTCACTATACCCATAGCATAATTCAGAAACACAAGGCCCGTATCTGACCAACTGATCAGCCGCTTGAGTAGCAATCCGTTTTCTCTGCAATCTCATGTCAGGAAATCCTCGCAGGAATAATGATAAAGACTGTTAGCAGCACGGATGAGACGGACAGAAATTGATGATTGCTTTTCTCCAAGCGGATTGTCAGCGGTGCTGGGTTCACTGTAGAAACAGTTATTTGGAGTCGTTCCGAAACTTATCCCAACTGGCAACTCTCTAAAATTAAAGATCATAGAATTCGCCACAAACAGATTCGAACTTTCGCTGCACCTGCTCTGGCAGTGCGTTAAGAGTTTCGTCCCAGGCGATTTTCGAAGATGTTTCAGATCGACGTAGAAATCGTTGCGAGCTGATTCAACGAGTTTTATTAGTTTTTCCGAATCGAAATTCGGTCCACCGAACGACTTTGACCACGCGATCGCGTCCCCTAACTCGTCGCCATATTTTGCCTCACGACTCAGTCGCTGAAACTCGGTGACCAATTTGATCAGGTTTATTTGAGCAGGAAGAAGTACTTCTTTTGGAATCTCATCAATGAATTTCTGTCGGGCGACCAATTCGGCTTTCTTCTGTTCCTGGAGCAAAGCCATCATGCCTGCAATATCTCCGACGGCAGCTAGGCGAGAATGTCTCTCACTACACGCGCAGGTTCGACCCCGGTAAGCCGAAAATCAAGACCTTGTGAACGATATGAGAAACGTTCATGCTCAATTCCCATCAGGTGAAGTACGGTTGCGTGCAAATCACGGACATGCACTGGATCAACAATAGCGTTATAGCTGTAGTCATCGGTCGCGCCGTAAGTAACGCCACTACGCACACCGCCTCCAGCCATCCAGATTGTAAAGCAGCGTGGATGGTGGTCACGCCCGCCTTCGGGACTGTCCCATTTGCCCTGACCTGCAGGGCTTCTGCCAAATTCGCCACCCCAAATCACCAGCGTCTCATCGAGCATGCCCCGCTGCTTAAGATCCTTGATCAGTGCTGCACTGGCTTGATCAGTATCACGACATCGGGCAGTGCACCAACTGCGTAACCTGCTGTGGTGATCCCAGTCGGGATGAAACAGTTGAATGAACCGCACTCCCCTTTCGGCCAATCGTCGGGCGAGAATACAATTGGCAGCATAGCTACCGGATCGCCTTGAATCTGGCCCATACATCTCAAAGGTCGACTCCGGTTCATCTGAGACATCCGTCAGGTCGGGCACACTGGTCTGCATCCGATATGCCATTTCGTACTGTTGGATCCGCGTCTCAATTTCCGGATCCCCCGTCTGTTGCTGCCGAATCGCATTGATCTCATTAAGCCCATCGAGCATCCCTCTGCGCAATTCTCTGGGCAGCCCGCTAGGATCATTCAGATACAGAACCGGATCCTTTGCACTGCGAAGCTTCACACCTTGGTATTCCGATGGCAAGAAACCACTTCCCCAGTAATGGTCGTATAACGGCTGATCACTACCACGTTTCATTTTCGACAGCAGCACGAGATAGTCAGGCAGATCGCGATTTACACTACCCAAGCCGTAACTGAACCAGCATCCCATGCTTGGGCGTCCCGTCAGATGATGCCCCGTGAGAAATTTCGTCATCGCGGGCGCGTGATTGATTTGGTCAGTGACCATCGACTTGACGAAGCACAATTCATCAGCAATATCGGCGATGTGAGGCAACCAATCACTGACGGTCGCTCCCGATTCACCACGCTGCCGAAAAACTGAGTGTGCGGGCATTACCAATTGAGGCTTGCCTTTTGTCATTCCTGACAACCGTTGCCCATCGCGAATACTATCGGGCAATTTCTGCCCAGCGAATTTCACCAACCCCGGCTTGTGGTCGTAAAGTTCCAACTGGGACGGCCCGCCTGACTGAGTCAAAAAAATAACGCGCTTCGCACGCGGAGCAAAGTGTGGCAGTGAATCAGGCAATCCCCCTTCCGCAGAATGACCCATCTCTCCCAATAAGCTATTCAACGCCATTGCCCCAACACCGACACCAGCACCACGACCAAGAAAATACCGGCGTGTAACTGACAAGGGATCAACCGAACCCGCTCGTGCATCATTCATGGGTGATACTTTCATCCAAGTTAAAAATCAAACTCGCGGTCAACATATCTGCCGCCAGCTCCACCACCGGCACACCAACTGGGTCCGATAACTGCCCAACCGTAATCAAGTCTTTCGCAGCATCTTGGTTTTGAACGTAATACGACATTGCTTTTTGATGTTCCCGCTGCAAAATCAAAATCTCTTCTTTCAGTGGCACACGACTAAGTACCATCTGGAACATTCCTTTCAGACGTGCCTCCACACTGGGGCTCACCTCCAGTTTCCATGCCTGTTCAGCCAGCGACCGTGCTGATTCTAAAGCAGTGATGTCGTTCAACAGAGTAAGCGCGTGCAGCGGCGTATTGGTTCTTCGCGTTACAACTTCACAAGTTCGACGCATTGCTGAATCAAACAGAAACGTTGGCGCACTGCTTCTACGCCAAAAGGTGTATAAGGTTCTGCGATACTGCCCCGGCCCCATTGTTGGAACGTAAGTAAACCGTCCCATGAACTGATCCTGCCAGACCCCAGGCGGCTGGTACGCAAAAATGGGCGGCCCGCCAACGGTTCGATTCAAGAGTCCGCTGGCCGTCAGCGACGCATCACGAATCATCCAACTGGGAAGACGAAACCGCGCCCCTCGGGCTAACATCCGATTTTCAGGATCGCGTTTAAGCAACTCCTCGGAAACGCGACTGTCCTGTCGGTAAACTTCACTGCTGACGATTCTTTTGACGAGATGTTTCAAATCCCAATCGTGTTCCATGAAATCAACCGCCAGCCAATCCAATAAATCGGGGTGGGTTGGCATTTCTCCCTGAGAACCAAAATCGCCAGGCGTACGCACCAGCCCAGCACCGAAAAACAGCTGCCAAATCTGATTGACGATCACCCGGGCAGTGAGTGGATTCTCGCGAGACACGATCCAATTCGCGAGTTTGACTCGATCATTCACCTCCACTTCCGGCATTTGCATCACCGCGGGGAGAACGCCCGGCTTTACTTCTTCACCGTGATCATCCCAGACACCACGCACCAGCACGTGCGTTTTTCGACTGTCCACTCGCTCCTTCAAGACCGTAACCTTGAGAGTGCCGGCAGCACCTTTTGCGGCTGTCAACTGACGCGACGCTTTCGCATGATTTTCTGATGCCTCTATCCAAGGGGAATGATCAGCAAGAAACTGATCCATCAACTTTTTGCGAAGAGCCCCTCCTATATCAGTTAACTTAAATGGTTCCCCGGCAGCTAATTCTTTCCTGGCTGTAATGGCATCAGCAAGTTCCTCAATTGGCATGGGCTTCATGGAACGGACCGCATTACCGCGTTGATCGGTCACGCTCAGCCGAAATTTTGCCATCAACTCCCCGGGCGCCAATGAGCGCTGTAACAAAGCAACTTCCAACACCGTCTCGTCATTCAATACCAATGGTTCAGCTAATTCAAATACCACCACTTGCCCAGGTTCGACCGGTTTGGTGCGTGTCGTCCATCCAGTCCGTGGATCATCGTCCAAGGTGCCCGATGCTCTTCCATATTTGCTGTCTACACCTTTCCCTTCGATGCTTGCGGTAGCGCGTCGAAGAGACAAATCAGTAACAGACGAATCCACCTTGCTGCGCAGTTGCAGTTTTGCATTGGTCAGAATGAACTCGCCAGTTTCCGCGAAGGAATACTTCTGATTAGCATGGGCTGAATCAGAAAACACCTCCAGCCGAATCCCGGTGATCCGGCCGATCGTGTCAGAGGGAACCTCGACAAAGTAGTCGTCCTGCACTACCTGACTGTCATTGGCCCTAATGACGCCAAATTCATCGGTAGTCAGAACTGTGCCTTCTGTGCTTCTCATTGCTGAGGGGATGACTATTTGCCATGGCTCAACTGGTTTCTGAGCCTTCTCGATCATCCGAGCAAGCTCAGCGACAAAAGCCTCCTCAGCATCGCCTTGAACTTGATCAAGTTTCGCTTTCATCTCATCAAGCACCTGCTGACACTCATCGATCGTCGGTTGAACAAGCGATGATTTGTAATCAAGGAACGGTTTCGCCCCGCCACCTGCGTTTCCATCTTCCGCAATACTGTTAAAGAACGCCGTCAGACTGTAGTAATCACGCTGCGAAATGGGATCAAATTTGTGGTCGTGACATTGGGTACAGCCGAGCGTAAGACCCAACCAGAGGGTCCCCATCGTATTAGTACGGTCGAGTACATAATCAACCCTTGATTCCGCAGGGTCCCGACCACCTTCACCGTTGTGCATATGATTACGGTGAAAACAAGTGGCCAGCCGCTGCTCATCCGTGGCATCCGGAAGCAGGTCACCTGCGAATTGCTCTAACGTAAATTGATCGAACGGCATGTTTTCATTGAAGGCTGAAACCACCCAATCACGCCACGGCCAGTTTTTGCGTGTCGAGTCCGCTTGGAACCCATCTGTGTCGCTGTAGCGGGCACCATCAAGCCACCACATAGCCATTCGTTCCCCGAAGTGCGGCGAGTCCAACAGCTGATCAGTCCAAGCCAACCAAGCAGCCTCGGTGGGCGCGCTACCCAGTGCCGTCACGTCCGACGCAGAGGGCGGTAGTCCCGTCAGATCGAACGACAAACGTCGAGCAAGGGTGTGCGCCGCGGTCCTTGGCGCCAGGCGCATGCGGTCTACCTTCAAACGCTTCTCAACAAAGTAATCGATTGGGTGCCCAGCATCGGAAGGGATCGCTGCTGCGACAGGCGGCTCAAATGACCAATGCGTTCCCCATTGAGCACCTTCGGAAATCCAGCGTCTGACAAGTTTCACCGCCTCCGGTGGAAGTTGTTTTTTGTGTGAGTCAGCCGGCGGCATCAGCTCAACACCATCTGCGCCAGAAATGCGCGCCAAAATTACGCTCTCCTCCGGTTTCCCCGGCACGACCGCCGAATAACCACCAAGATCAGCGACCGCACCCTCGCGTGTATCAAGCCGAAACTCAGTCGACCGCGCCGCCTCATCAAATCCGTGACAGGCCAAACAGTTGTTCGAAAACAACGGCCTGATGTCCCGATTGAAATCCACCGGTTCTTCGGCCTTGAGTAGACATGCACTCGGTCCCCAAAAGAGGCAACCGACACCGACAAAATGCAACACCCGAAAATAAGCCGTTCTCAGAATCGCCATTAAGCCGGAAGTATTTGAACCGTATCCAGGCATAAACAAATCACCAACTCCTTGATGTCTCATCAATCTACGCTCTCGCGAGCATCCTTTTAAATCTGTCGGCTTCGCGAGGCAACTAAACGTTCCCCCGGAAGCGAACCCGCTGGCACGTTACGACTGCCACGCTAAGCTGGACCCCAAATAAACCCACGACACAACCGAACTCATAAAATGTGTGCCGTGAAAAATCACGTCTTGGAAAAAACTGATAACTGATACTGACCCACGGGAAAATCTGCCAGCGATCGAGGATTTCTTCTCAAATCCTTCTCTAAATCATTGTGTAATAATGGTATATCCATCCCCAATATACAAGGATAGAGTTTGAAAAACTGGATTCAGGAGGCTAAGTGTTCCCATTTATCCTCTTCGTGGAAGTTTCGTGGGACTAAGCTTGTGGGACTTTGCCTCAGTTAGCGTTACTCGAATGCAAGAACAAGAGATTGGTATTCGCCCATCATTGACTCGCTCCACCGCAAGGGGCCTTGAACCGTAACCTGAGTGGCGTAATTGTTTACATCGAGCCAGTCAGGAGCCGTTTGGCGTGCTTCGTTTTCTCATCGAGATTATTCTCTTTGGCGAGAAACTTGACTGCCGCAAACTGAGCAACCATGTCATCGTTGAATATAGAAAACTCGGGCGGTCAGCCTTCAGTGCTAGTCGCTTCGCCGTTTGCAAATCGCGCACCCACGGTGGCCCGATCGACGACTCTCTTGATTTGTAGACGGTTCCATTTTTCTTGTTCGATTGCTTCATCGCGGAATGACCACTTGACCTGAGTTTGCATTACATCGTCTTTGTTTTTCGAGGAATCGAGGTTTCCGCGTTTCCGATGTAGTAATCACCGAACACATCAACAACGATGGCCAACACGATTTGTTTTATAGGTTTGGCGGCATCGACCGACCAAGTCGCCTCGACTGCGAACGCGTCGCCAACATTTTCGACTTGAACGCAAACGGGATTGAACCCAACAAAACGCGGTCGCAAGCATCGTTAATAATCGCCCGATTGAACGAGCTGAATTTTATTTGTCCAAGTAATAGGTCGGATTCATTTTGGTCTCGCGTAGGTTTGAGATGATAATCTGTTTGTCGATCCAGGTTTCCGTCGGAAACCGATACTCTTGATGGTGACTCATCAAATTGCAAATAAACAGGAAGAGTACCCTTTTTGAACTAGGCAAGGGCCACGTTGGGGTCCCACTTCGAAGGCATTCCCTTAGATTTAAATTCAACACTCAACAAACATAAAAATCTTCTGCCGGGCAGAAGCTTAGGTGACTTTCGTGGAGGTCAAAAGCTCTGACTTGCATATGCGAGACCCGAGAGGTCATTCCAGGCAGACTATTCTCGTGCCGCGGATGGAAGTTTTTTGAAAAATGTACGTGAAAACGTTCGCGTCGATCATCTTGTACGCTAACGACTTCTGTTCAATAACAGTCTTGGCCAAGAATTCGTCGCAGGATTGGGCGAAAAATCGTGCGATATCGCACGCCTCTAATTCAACCTTTGGGGCGATTTACACCGCGGCATCGCTTAAATTGAGATAACAATTGAATTGCTATCGGTGATATAATTACTGCGAAGTTTCGCAAGCAACGCAACGGAAACGCATCAGGCGATAAATCATTTTCGAAAGTTAACTAAGACTAGTTAACCTAACGCAAAGACAAGGAGTCTTGGGATGAAGTGTTCTGACAATCGAATTAGTCGGCGTAATGTACTGACGATCGGAGCCGTTGGCGGCATAGGGTTAACGCTCACCGATTTTTTCCGAATCAAAAAGGCTCAAGCGGACCAGAAGCATTACAAGACAAAAGAAGGCACTGCAAAGTCAGTGATTTTTATCTTCATGCCTGGCGGTATGTCTCACCAAGAGAGTTTCGACCCAAAACCTTTGGCGCCTATTGAGTACCGCGGGCCAATGAACAGCATCGCGACAAGCGTTGCGGGAGTTCGAATTAACGAGACATGGGTAAAGACTGCCAAGATCGCTGACAAGATCGCCATCTGTCGGTCCATGACCCACGGCGAAGCTGCACATGAACGTGGCACCCACAATATGTTCATTGGGTATCGGCCGAGTCCAGCGTTGTCGTTTCCAAGTATGGGCAGTGTCGTCGCGCACGAGTTTGGGCCGCGAAATAACTTGCCCCCCTACGTATGTGTTCCCAACCAACCAAATGAGTTTGCAGGAACGGGATACTTGAGTTCCTCGTTTGCCGGTTTTAGTTTGGGAGCCGATCCTGCATCGCCAAACTTCAAAGTTCGCGACTTGAGTCTTCCCGCTGGTATTGACGAAAAACGTTTTGGTGAGCGGCGTGAATTGCTGGATGTCGTTAATGGGCATTTTCGGGCTCGCGAAAAATCTGATTCGTTGGACGCAGTCGATTCGTTTTACCAACGGGCTTATAGCTTGATTAGTTCTAAGGCCGCTCGAGAAGCCTTTGACCTCAACAAGGAAGATGCCAAGACTCGTGATGCCTATGGACGCAACGCAGCCGGAGCTCGGTTGTTACTTGCGCGTCGAATGACCGAAGCGGGCGTGCGTTTTGTCACCACCACTTATGGCGGTTGGGACATGCATGGCGGAATCGCCGGTGGTATCAAGAATCAAGTGCCAGCATTTGATCAAGCCTACGCAGCTCTGATTAACGACTTGGATCAACGAGGTCTGCTTGACTCGACTTTGGTCTGTATTGCCAGCGAGTTTGGACGTACGCCGAAAATCAACGCGACTGCAGGCCGCGATCATTGGCCCAAAGTTTTCAGTGTCGTGATGGCCGGCGGCGGCATCAAGAGAGGGATCGTTTATGGGTCATCCAATGCCACCGCAAGCGAGCCCGAAAATGATCCTCTCAGTGTCGCGGATTGGGCCACGACAATTTATCACTGTCTGGGTATCAACGCAGACAAGGAATTAATGGCACCAGGCGATCGACCGATCGAGATTGTCAACGGCGGCAAAGTCAGGAAAGACTTACTCGCATAAAAGGAGGTCGGAGTTCCTCGGTAGATATCTCGAGTTGCAACTTTTGGACTTGGGAAAGAACAACAACCAAAGAATGTGAATTCAGGGATATCATATGCACCGCTTTATTTTCGGCATGTTGATTGCAAACGCTTTGTTTGTCAATTTCTCGGCAGCGTCAGCGCCTCGAGAGGTACTTTCTTCACCTCGATTGACAATTATCCAACCGCGCGGAGTCCAACGTGGTTTCGAGCACGTGATCACGTTTAGCGGATCCAACCTAAGCGATGCGGAAGAAATACTTTTCTATGATCCGGGGTTTGTGGCTGGCAAGATTGAGGTCATCAACGCAAATAGCTTCAAGGTTTCCGTAACGGTTGCTGCCGATTGCCGAATTGGCGAACACGTCGCTCAGGTGAGAACCAAGACAGGCATTACTGATTTTCGAACATTCTTTGTCGGGGCGTTGAAGGCGGTGGATGAAGTCGAGCCCAATTCGGATTTTGACAAGTCACAACCGGTTGAGTTGAACGTAACCGTACAAGGAATCGTGCAAAACGAAGATGTTGACTACTATCTAGTCAATGCCACAAAAGGCCAGCGCATTTCGGTGGAAGTGGAAGCCATGCGGCTGGGAAATACGTTGTTTGACCCCTACGTGGCAATTTTGGACAGCAAGCGATTTGAACTTGCCTCCAATGACGACACGCCGTTGGCGCTGCAAGATACCTTTGCCTCAATTCTAGCTCCCGAGGACGGGCAGTATGTTATCGAAGTCCGAGAAAGCGCTTATGCGGGAAGCAACGCATGCCAATATCGATTGCACGTTGGAACGTTCCCTCGCCCCACGGCAGTCTTTCCCGCCGGCGGGAAAATGGGAGAAGAAACAGAAGTCAAGTTTCTCGGCGATCCAAGCGGTGTGATGACTCAGAAAATTATTTTACCCGCCGAATCGAAAAGTGAATATGGATTGTTCGCGCAAGATCCAGGCGGAGTTGCACCTTCGGCCAACTGGTTTCGAATTTTCGAACATGGCAACGCTTTTGAAACAGAACCGAACAACGAAATTGCTACCGCAACCGCGGTGGCGTTACCGTTAGCATTCAACGGGATCATCGAAACAAAGAGCGATGTTGATTTCTATAAGTTTGTCGCAACCAAAGGCCAGGTATTTGATATCGAATGCTTTGCCAGGCGGATTCGATCAGGACTCGATCCCGTCATCAATGTGTACAAATCTGATGGTGGATCAATTGCCGGAAATGATGATTCCCGTGGCCCCGATAGCTACTACCGATTCACAGTACCGGCCGATGGAGAATACCTCATCAGCGTTCGGGATCACTTGGGACGGGGCGAAGCGGACTTCGTTTATCGTCTCGAGTTTAGTTCCGTTAAGCCAATGCTGACGCTGTCGATTCCTCGCGTGGAACGATATGGTCAATATCGACAACAGATTTTCGTGGCTCGCGGCAATCGTTTTGCAACTTTGGTCAACGCGACGCGCGTAAATTTCGGTGGCGAAATCGTCCTCGACGGCAACGACTTGCCGACAGGCGTCTCGATGCATGCCGAACCGATGGCAGCCAACCTCAATGCAATGCCTGTGGTGTTCGAGGCAGCAGCGGATGCGCCGATTGCAGGAAAGCTGATTGACTTCACAGGTAAGCACGCTGACCCAAAGCAGAACATAAAGGGTGGATTCTTCAACCGAGCAGATTTTGTGATCGCAGCACCTGGTCAATCGCGATACACGGGCAAGGATGTTCGTAAACTGGCGGTGGTCGTGGTCGATGAATTGCCCTTTAGTATCGACATCGTTGTCCCCAAAGTTCCCCTCGTTCGCAATGGAGAAATGAACTTAAAAATTGTGGCGCATAAAAAAGAGGGTTGGGATGAACCAATCAACATTCAACTTCCGTTTAAACCACCTGGTGTGGGTGCAGCCAGTAGTATCAACATCCCCAAAGGTAAAAGCGAAGTTTTGTATCCGATCACGGCCAACGGCAACGCGCAGATAAAAAACTGGAAAATCTTCGCGATCGGATCGGCCAACGTTGGCGGTGCAGCTTGGGCTTCGTCGCAATTGACACCGCTTGAAATTGCCGATTCGTTTGTCAAGTTGGAGATCCAACGAGCCTCAACTGAGCAAGGTAAAGATGCTCAGATTTATTGCAAACTAAGTTTGACGACTCCGTTCGAAGGCGTTGCCAAAGTTCGGTTGCTCGGTGTTCCACCTAAAGTGACCACCACTGAATTGGAATTCAATAAGGACACCGCTGAGATTGCATTCGAACTGAAAACCGAAGCGGGTAGTCCGGTGGGTAAGCATAACTTGGTTTGCCAAGTTGAAATTATTAAAGACGGAGAGTCGATCATCAGCCGCGCGGGAACGGCTCAATTGCAAATCGACAAGCCGCTACCTCCTCCCAAAAAACCCGTAGCGAAACCGGTCGCTAAAGCGCCCGTGGCGCCAGCACCCGTGCCGGCGGCGGTTCCACCTCCGGTCGCGAAAAAGCCGAAAGCAAAGCCATTAACTCGACTTCAAAAACTCAGGTTGTTTACCAAACAACTTAAGGAAAGTCAGGCTCTCGAATCGGACGAATCAAAAAAGTAGCCGAACCGCTTGTAGCGTTTCATAACGAAATCAGGAATGACGACCATGCGTAATCACTTCTCTAAATTCACCCTTTTATCAATAGCCGCAAGCTGGTTGTTGACTGTCGGTGCGGTTGCACAGGAAGCGCCTAAAGTCCCACCTGTGGCGACTCCAGCTGCAACGCCTGTCGCCAACCCGGCGCCGGTTGAGTCCGCAGCGCCTTCGGCAACTGCCGCGACGCCTCCTGCTGCACCTGTTGCTGCGCCAGCTGCAGCACCAGCAACGCCTCCCGTAGCAGCGCCGGCGCCCGCCCAAACGCCACCGGTAGCCGAGACGCCTGCGGTTCCATCCAAAATTTCCGCCTATCCGGCCAACGTGTTCTTATCCAATATTCGTGACCGCCAATCGATGGTTGTTCAGGCCACTTTCCCAGGGGGTGTGACGCGAGACGTGACGAGCGAAGCGAAGTTTACACTTACCAATCCTGCGTTGGCTTCTTTCGAGAATTTCGTTTTGAAGCCGTTAGCAGATGGAAAATCCGAGATGTTGGTCGAGTACGCTGGGCATACGTCCAAGGTCGCTGTCGACGTACAAAATGCGAAGACAGACAATCCGATCAGTTTTAAACTTGACGTGATGCCAGTGTTTATGAAATCAGGTTGCAACTCAGGCAGCTGTCACGGTTCGGCTCGAGGCAAAGAAGGATTCCGTTTGTCGCTCTATGGTTATGACCCAGACGGAGACTACTTCCGCTTAACTCGGGAAATGGCTGGACGCAGAATTAACTTGGCATTGCCGGACGAAAGCATGTTGTGTCAAAAACCGACCGCGCAGGTTCCGCATGCAGGCGGCGAGTTGTTCAAACCAGATAGCGAGTACTATAAAACCATCCGTCGATGGCTCGACGCTCGAGCGCCGAAGGATGTAGGCGAGGTTGCCAAAGTATTAAAAGTCGAGATTCTTCCAAAGGGCGGCGTCTTGGAAGGAATTGGCGCGACACAAGCGGTAACGGTGCGAGCAACCTATTCCGATGGTACCGATCGCGACGTTACGACTCTCGCATATTTTAGTTCCAACAATGACAACTCAGCCACCGTCGACCAGTCAGGAAAAGTTACAGCGGCAAATCCAGGCGAGTCATTTATCATGGCTCGTTTCGATACTCACACCGTTGGCACGCATTTCATTTCCTTACCCAAGGGCCTGGACTTCCAATGGAAAGACGTCCCGGAGAATAACTATATTGACACATTGATCAATGAGAAATTTCGAAAGCTTCGGATCCTGCCGTCCGAACTTTGTTCCGATGCGGTGTTTTTACGACGAGTCTCGCTTGACATTTGTGGCGTATTGCCGACCGCCGAAGAATTTGAAAAATTCACCGCCGACAAGGATCCTGGCAAGCGTGAAAAACTAGTTGACGAATTGCTCCAACGAAAAGAATTTGTCGAAGTCTGGGTGATGAAATGGGCCGAGTTGCTGCAGGTTCGCACCACTCAACAAATCGCTTACAAGCCTATGCTGCGATATTACAATTGGTTGCAGGAGAGAGTTGCGGCCAATCAACCGATGGATCAAATGGTTCAGGAATTACTTGGCAGTTCTGGCGGAACGTTCTCCAACGCGGCAACCAATTACTATCAAAGCGAGACCGACCCCAAAAAAATTGCGGAGAATGTAGCGCAGGTATTCATGGGAATGCGAATTCAATGCACCCAGTGTCATAACCACCCGTTTGATCGTTGGACAACCGATGACTATTACAGTTTTGCCGCCTTCTTTTCGCAAGTGGGTCGCAAGGGCGGTGAAGATCCGCGTGAGGTGATTGTCTTTAATAGCGGAAGTGGCGAAGTCCGGCATCTTGTCGATAATCGCGTAATGAAACCGAAATTTTTGGGTGGGGCGACGCCGGATGTCGCGGGAAAGGATCGCCGCGTTGTGTTGGCCAATTGGCTTGCCTCCAAAGAGAACCCATATTTTGCTCCCAACCTGGCAAACATTGTTTGGTCGCATTTTTTCGGCCAGGGAATCGTCAACGAAGTCGATGACGTTCGCGTCAGTAACCCCGCTGTAAATCCGGAACTGCTGCAAGCGTTGGCAGACAAGTTTGTGGAATACAACTATGACTTTAAGAAGATCGTTCGTGATATCTGCACATCTCGGACATATCAGTTGAGCACCGTTACGAATGTTTCCAACGAACATGACCAAAGTAACTTTTCTCATTCGATGAATCGACGCGTCCGAGCAGAAGTACTCCTCGATGCCATCACGCAAGTCACCGGCACAACCAATAAATTTGTGGGACTTCCCAAAGGAGCTCGCGCTGTTCAAATTGCAAACGGCAATACCAGCACGTATTTCTTGACCACGTTCGGTCGCGCCAAACGGGCAAGCGTTTGTGCTTGTGAAGTCCAAATGGAACCGAACCTGTCGCAGGCACTCCATTTGATTAACGGCGATACAGTACAGACGAAAATTTCACAAGGAAAGTTAGTCGAGACTCGGTTGGCAGAATCTAAAACTCCTCAACAGATTATTGAGGAAATGTACATCCGTTGCTTGGCGCGGAGACCAACCGAGGTAGAAATGGCACTGTTCAATAAACGGATCGCCGAAACCCCAGATCCCAAGCCGCTGTTAGAAGATATTCTTTGGGCGCTTTTGAACTCCCAAGAATTTGTTTTCAATCACTAAGAATTTGGTCAACATGATAACTTTATTAATCAAAAATCAAAGCATTTGCGCGCGTGCGTTCGCCTCAAGTTCGTGTTTGGGATTGGCCATGTTCGCGCTTGCCTGCCCAGTTTTCGCTCAAGAAGCCACGCCAGATAAAACGACTTTCGACGATCATATTAAGTCCCTTTTTTCACAACGCTGCTCCGCTTGTCACAATCCTAACAAGTTAAGCAGCGATCTCGACGTAACGAATTTTACTAATCTGATGCAAGGTGGTGGATCGGGAGCCGCGATCGAACCCGGTGATTCTGATTCGAGTTACCTATTCGAAGTGGTTTCCGATGGTGATATGCCGCCAGATAATAAACTTCCTGACGCGGAAATCGCCTTGATCAAGAAGTGGATTGATGGCGGTGCACTGGAAAACAAAGGCAGTGTTGCGGTCAAGAAAAAGAAAATAGGGATGGCGATGGTCGTCAACCCGCTTGAACGGCCTGCGGTCGTGGCCATGCCTCCGCGGTTGAGTCTCCAGCCAAATTTCCATACCTCGCAAAATGGTGTCGTTCGAAGTATTGCGACCAGCCCATGGGCTCCTTTGGCCGCCGTTGCCAGCGCTCAGCAGGTGTTGATTTACAACACGCAATCGTTGGAATTAGTGGGAGTCCTTCCATTTCCCGAAGGCACTGTCAACGTCATTCGATTTAGTCGCAATGGACAACTTCTGTTGGCTGCAGGTGGTAAGCAAGGTAGCCATGGTAAAGTTGTCTTGTGGAACATTAAATCGGGCGAACGAGTCGCGGAAATTGGTGATGAATTGGATGCCGTGTTGGCAGCCGATATCAGTTCGGATCATACGCAGGTGGCGCTTGGCGGTTCCTCGAAAACGATCAAAGTCTTTTCGACGTCAACAGGTGAATTGCTCTTTGAAATGACCAAACCGACCGAATGGGTAACGTCAATTGAATTCAGCCCCGATGGCGTCCTCCTCGCAACAGGCGATCGAAACGGCGGCTTGTTCGTTTGGGAAGCCATGACCGGTCGAGAATATCTGACGCTTAATGGACATACCGCGAGTATCAACGGACTCTCATGGAGAGGGGATTCCAACGTCTTGGCTTCGGCCAGCAAAGACACAACCATTCGTTTGTGGGAGATGGAAAATGGGGGCCTAATTAAGTCATGGGGAAGCCATGGCAATGGAGCCATGTCGATTGAATTCACGCGCGACGCACGGATCTTGTCGACGGGCCGTGACCGATTGACGAAGCTCTGGGACCAGGCTGGCAAGCAGCTTAAGGCGTTTCCTGCACTGGGTGAAATCGGACTAAGCGCGAGTTGGTGTGACGAAACATCCCGCGTGATTTCTGGCGATTTTGCCGGTGTAATCCCGGTTTGGAATGGTGCCGATGGTGTTTTGGTCGGCCAGATTTCTCACAACCCTGAAAAACTCGAAACGCGACTCGCCAAAGCTAACCAACTCGTTGCTACGGTTACTTCGGAACACGCGGCAGTGACTAAGACTTTTACGGATGCGAATGCGGTTGCGACTAAGCTCCAAACGGATCTCGCAACGGTCACTAAAATGATGGTTGATCAACAAGCCAAGATTCAGGCGGCGAAAGCGCTTCAAACAACGTTACAACCAGAAATTGTAAAACTTGCCGGGCAACAAACTGTCGTGCAGACACGAGTTACTCAGCTGGACGCAGGTATTCCACTCTTGAAAAGTTCGGCTGAACAGGTCGCACTGGCTGTCAAGGCGATAGGCACCGATCCCGAACTTGTTCAAGTTGCTCAGACAATGCAAACACTTATCGCAGCTCGATCAGCCGAACAACTGGCGAGCAAACAATCCCTGACAACGGTCACTGCTCAACTAACGAATGCGACCCAAAAAATGGCGGCCGCAACTGCCGAGATCAAAATGTTGACCGCGCAGGTTCAGGCTCACCAAGCACAGGTCACTGCGATTACTCCAACGGTGCCTCCTGCTCAGGAAGTAGCAGCAAAAGCGAAACTTGCCGCCGATGCTGCGGCGCAAAAACTTGCCTCGGCCAATGCGCAAGCTACCAAATGGACCGAAGCCATCGCATTCGTAGCCACCTACGATGCGCTTAAGCAGAAACTGGGCAAAGCCACTGACGATTTGGTAGCTCGCGAAACAGAGAATCGAGAGCTAATCGCCCAAACCGAACTCCTGCAAACGGATCTGGACGCTAAGAAAACTGTTCATGCTTCTGCAAGTGCGTTGGTCAAGCAACGTGATCTGGAACTCAAGCAACAGCAGGCTGACCTTTTGGCGTCTCAGAACGCTGAAACTGCGACAGCTACAAAAATGGCTCAGCAGCAAACTAAGATTGATGGTTTGAACAAGCTGTTGCCTCTCCTTGGTGAAGCTAACGAAAAGTTCAAGGGTCTTGCCGCGATCGCCGCGACTGACAAACAAATCGTCGAGGAAGCGGCTCGAGTCAAGGCGCTACTGGACAAGAATACAAACGACTTAAATCTTGCCGTCCAAGGTTTGGTGTTGGCGAAAACCGAACTTGAAGCACAGAAGGTCAAAGTCAATTCGATTCAACAACTGGTTGCCAAAGCGACAGCCGACATGGGCGTCGCAACCACTGAGATGCAAAATGCACAAAAAGAAGTCGCTAGTGTCAATGAGCCACTGGTTCAGATGCAGCGAAAGGTTGTCGAGTCGGCCAACTTCATGGAAGCAGCAAAACTCGTAGTAACGGGAGTGGAACATGAAATTGTCTCGGTCAAAGGGATTTCGCTGGACGCTTTGTAAAATGAACTAACAAAGCTTACGCCATTTTTCGTTTCCGCTTTTCGCCTAAATGGAATTCTGCCAACGGACTCGATGCGGCAATCGGAATTCCAGATTCAAGTTCGTGAAATCTCCGCGTGGGGTTGGGAGGTCGCCCTTGCCTATTGAAAGGGAATCGGATGACAGAAGGCAAGCAAATTTCGCGTCTCCGTCTACTCAAAACATCGGCACTCGAGCTCCTGATCGACTAAGCGCTCCAGGTAACAAACTGCATTGAGATGGTTATGAAAACACTTTTAGCGCTCTTGGTTTTTGCGTCCTTCTCTTCATTGCAGGCAGAAGAGCCGATTACTTTTGCAAATATCAAATCGCGCATAAAAGATATTCCTCAAGTAGCATGGACTAATACCCACCACTTGATCGAGTCAAACCGTGCTTCTTCAAGTTCGTTGCCAGACCTACAAATTCTCGTCGGCCCAAACACCAAACTGTATTTTGAAGACAACAAAAGAGCCTTTGTCAATGCAATGATACTTTGGGCGAATGTTAAACGACCAACGAAGTATTTTGCTTTCTTCTACAGCTTCGAGGACAAATCTTGGGCAGAACAAAAATACAAAAAGTTCCCCTTTTACAAACCTGGAATGGAAGTCCTGATCGACGGGCCTTGTGATGGCAAGAAATGCACCGGTGCGAATTCAGGAATTGCAGATTTTAGTTCAGTGGGCGTGGGCGTTTTTGGAGTGCACGGTCCAGATGCAAAAGATTCCTATCGCAGGGGACCACTTCAGATTCACGAATACACTCATGCAGTACAAATGGCTCCTTGGATAGGGAAAGATCATCCAGGAAGTGAACAACAAAAAATATCACCTTGTTGGCTCATCGAGGGCCAAGCTCATTTTGCAGGAATTTCAGCTGGAACTTCAAGCTTCGAAAAGTACAAACAAATAAGAAAGCAACAAGTTCTATCGCATAAAGTAGATAGCTTCACAGAATACTCTTCAGCGACCATTTTGGATTATTACAACAACGACATTCCTAATCAGTGTTTGCGTACTCCGAATTATCGGCTCGGATATACGTTGGGTTTTTTGACCGTCGAAGCGTTGAGTGCGATTGGTGGAATTGAGTCATCAATGAACGTCTATCAACTGGCTGCTTCAGGTCAAAGTTTCAATCAAGCTTTTAAAAACGTGTATGGGATTGCGTGGAAAGATGCGAAGCCGGTTCTTGCGGAAGTCGTCGCACTTATGCGCATGAAAA